>CAXUFS010000151.1:0-7027 GCA_964250315.1 uncultured Kineosporia sp.
GGCCGGCGCCCTGGCCGAACGGCTGGCCGGGCTCCGGCCGGGCGCGGGAAGGGCACCCACCTTTGGTGGCGTCGCGCTGGACCGGTTGCCGGAGGCCGCTGTGCGCAACCGGATTCAGCTGAACGAGGCCGAACCCCGGCTGTTCAGCGGCACTCTGCGCTCGCAGCTCGATCCTTACCGGCGGCATCCGGACGACGTGCTGGTCCGGGCCCTGGCTGCGGCCGACGCGCTGGACGTGCTGGAAGCACTGCCGGACGGAATGGACACCGAGGTGGAGGAACGCGGCCGCGGGTTCTCGGGGGGCCAGCGCCAGCGGGTGGCCCTGGCCCGGGCGCTGGTCGCCGATCCCGAAGTACTGCTGCTGGTGGAGCCCACCTCGGCCGTGGACGCCCACACCGAGGCCCGGATGGCCCGGCGGCTGCACGAGGCCCGGCAGGGCCGGACCACGGTAGTGACCACCGGCAGCCCGCTGCTGCTGCAGGAGTGCGACCAGGTGCTGTTCCTGCGCGACCAGCAGGTGGTGGCGGCCGGGACCCACCGCGACCTGCTCGCCAATCCGGCCTACCGGGGCGTCGTGACCCGTGATCTGAATGAGCTCGATGCCAGGCCAGGAGAGGAGGAGCCATGAGCGCAACCCTGCCGGTGGCCCGGCCGGACAGTGTAAGGGCCGAGGTCGCGACGCTGTTCCGGCAGCACCGGCTGACCTTCATCCTGGCCACCGTGCTGCACGTCCTGACCGTCGTAGCGGCGCTGGCCGCGCCCGCCCTGCTCGGCCGTCTGGTCGACGCCGCGGTCAGCCACCGGCTGACCACGGGATTCCTGGATCAGATCATGCTGCTGCTGGTCGTTGCCCTTGGCGCGCAAGGTGTTCTGGCGGCGCTGGCGTCCGGAACATCGCGGATGCTGGGCGAGCGGGTGCTGGCTAGCATCCGCGAGCGGTTCATGCAGCGGATCACCGGACTGCCCCTGTCGGTGGTGGAACGAGCGGGCAGCGGTGACCTGGTGTCCCGGACCACGACCGACGTGGAGGCGGTCAGCAACACCATGCACTGGTCGGTACCGGCCGAGATCGCCGCCACCGTCAGCATTCTGGTCACCACCGTCGCCCTGCTGCTGGCCGGCCCGCTGATCGCGGCCGCCGCGCTGGTGGCCGCGCCGCTGCTGGTGCTGAGTACCCGCTGGTACCTGCGCCGGTCCGGGGCGGTCTACCGGGAGGAACTGGCCGCCTACGCCCAGATCAATGGGGTGATCAGCGAGACCGCGGACGCCGCGCAGACCGTCCGGGCGCTGGCTCTGCAGGGTTACCGCCGGTCGGCGGTAGATGCCTCCCTGGTCCGGATCCGGAAGGCGGAGGGGAACAGCCTCTGGTTGCGGCAGGTCTGGTTCCCCCAGCTGGAAGTCGGCTATGTACTGATGATTTCGGTGATCCTGGCCTGGGGTGGCTGGTTGTCGTTGCACGGGCACGCCACTGCGGGCCAGGTCACCACGGTCACGTTGTATGCGGTCGCGCTCACCTACCCGCTGGACGAGATGCTGCATCACTTGGACGAATTCCAGGTCGGGGCGACGTCGCTGGCCCGGATCATCGGGGTGGGCGAGATCGCACCGGACCGCAAAGCTGGCTCCCAGCAGCCAGTTTCAGATCTGATCAGCGCCGAATCGGTGCGCTACGCCTATCGCGAGGGCCGTGACGTCCTGCACGACGTCACGCTGGCGCTGCGACCGGGCGAGCGGCTGGCCGTGGTCGGGCCGAGCGGGGCGGGCAAGTCCACCCTGGGCCGGCTGCTGGCCGGGATTCACCCGCCGCGCACCGGCTGCGTGACGGTGGGCTCGGTGCCGCTGGTCGAGCTGCCGCTGGACGATCTGCGGGCCGAGGTGGCCCTGGTCACTCAGGAGCATCACGTGTTCGTCGGCACCGTCGCAGACAATCTGCGACTGGCCGTGCCCGGCGCCAGCGACACCGAGCTGATCCGGGTGCTGGATTCGGTGGACGCCGCCGAGTGGGTGCAGAGCCTGCCGGAGGGGCTGGACACGGTGGTCGGCTCGGGCGGTCACCCGGTGCCGCCAGGCCGGGCCCAGCAACTGGCCCTGGCCCGGCTGGTGCTGGCCGACCCGCACACGCTCGTGCTGGATGAGGCGACGTCCCTGCTCGACCCGCGGGCGGCTCGGCACCTGGAACGCTCGTTGTCAAGCGTGCTGGACGGGCGGACCGTGGTCGCGGTGGCGCACCGGCTGAACACCGCGCACGACGCCGACCGGGTGGCGGTGGTCGAGGACGGCCGGATCACCGAGCTTGGCACACACGAGGAGCTGATCCAGCGGGGCGGTTCCTATGCCGCACTCTGGCGAGCCTGGCGTCACGACGCCGGCAACCTGGCCCCGCTCTGACCGCTGGCTGCTGTGCGGGGCTGCGCTCCGCTTCCGGAGCCCGGCTATTGGACCGGCAGGGCGGAGAGCTGAGCCTGGAGCCGGGCGATGTCAGCACCGGCCTCGGCCTGGCGCCCGCGGACGGTGTCCACCACCTTCGGGGGCGCCTTGGCCAGAAAGGCCTCATTACCCAGCTTGACCTGCATCTTGTCCAGTTCCTTGCGGGCCGCGGCCAGATCCCGCTCCAGGCGCTTGCGCTCGGCCTCGATGTCGATCGCGCCGGAGAGGTCCAGTTCGATGGTGACCTCCCCGGCGGCCAGAGTCACCGAAGAGGTGAACCCCGGGCTGGCCGGGTCCAGCCGGGCCAGCGTCGCGATCGGGTCCGAATGCGCTGCCAGGCCAGCCTTTTCCAGGCCAGCCAGCCGGGCCGGGACCCGGGTCAGTGGCTTGACCCCCTGCTCGGCCCGGAACCGGCGCACCTCAGTGATCAGCCGCTGCAGGGTCAGCACCTCCCGCTCGGCGGCGTCGTCGCGGCGGATCCCAGCCCGGGCCGGGTCTTCGCCCGGCCAGGTGGCCACCACCAGAGACTCCGTCTCCGAACGCGTCAGCGCCGTCCAGAGCGCCTCGGTCACGAATGGGGCGATCGGATGCAGCAGCCGCAGGACGACGTCCAGCACCTCCCCCAGAACCCGCCGGGTGGCGTGGGCGGCCCGGCCATTCGATGCGCCGGCCGCCAGCGGCACCTTGGCCAGTTCCAGGTACCAGTCGCAGAATTCGTCCCAGACGAAGTGGTAAAGCGTCTCGGTGGCCTTGGCGAACTCGAAATCCTCGTAGGCGGCGTCCACTTCGTCGATGACCGCCCGCAGCCGGGACAAGATCCATCGGTCGATGATCGAAAGCTCTTGAGGAGCAGGCAGATCACCGGCCGGCGAGGCCCCGTTCGCGGTGGCGAACCGGGTCGCGTTCCACAGCTTGGTGCAATAGTTGCGGCTCTCCTGCACCCACTCCTCGCCGATCGGCAGATCGGTGCCGGGGTTCGCCCCCCGGGCCAGGGTGAAACGCAGCGCGTCGGAACCGTAGGCATCCATCCAGTCCAGCGGGTTCACCGCGTTGCCGAAGGATTTCGACATCTTCTTGCCGTGCTGATCCCGCACCATGCCATGCAGGGCGATCACCGGGAACGGCGGGACGTCGTGCATGGCGAACCGGCCGAACATCATCATCCGGGCCACCCAGAAGAACAGGATGTCGTAGCCGGTCACCAGCACGGAGTTCGGGTAGTAGCGGGTCAGATCGGGCGTCTGCTCCGGCCAGCCCAGGGTCGAGAACGGCCACAGCGCGCTGGAGAACCAGGTGTCGAGCACGTCGGCATCCTGGGTCCAGCCCGGCCCGGCCGGCGGCTCCTCGTCCGGCCCGGCGCAGCGCACCTCGCCACTGGAGGAGTACCAGACCGGGATCCGGTGTCCCCACCAGAGCTGCCGGGAGATGCACCAGTCGTGCATGTGATCGACCCAGGCGAACCAGCGCGGCTCCATCTCCTTCGGGTGGATCGTCACCTGACCGTCCCGGACGGCGTCACCCGCGGCCCGGGCCAGCGGCTCGACCCGGACGAACCACTGCAGAGACAGGCGTGGCTCGATCACGTCGCGGCTGCGGGAGCAGTGCCCGACCGAATGCAGGTAGGGCCGTTTCTCGGCCCCGATCCGGCCCAGCGCCTGCAGGTCTTCGCGGACGGCGGCCCGGGCCTGGTACCGGTCCATCCCGTCGTAGCGCAGGCCGGTGCCGGTGATGGTGGCGTCCTCGGCCATCACGTTCAGGCTGGGCAGTCCATGCCGCTGGCCGATCTCGAAGTCGTTCGGATCATGGGCCGGGGTGACCTTGACCGCGCCGGTGCCGAATTCCGGGTCGACGTGGTCGTCGGCCACCACCGGGATCCGCCGTCCGGTCAGCGGCATCTCGACCTCCCGGCCGATCAGATGCTGATAGCGCGGGTCGTCGGGGTGCACGGCGATCCCGGTGTCACCGAGCATGGTTTCGACCCGGGTGGTGGCCACCACCACCCGGGCGTCGCTCGATGAAAGGTCCCCGTAGATCAGCTCGACCAGCTCACCAGCATCCTCGGAGTGCTCGACCTCGATATCGGACAGCGCGGTCAGGCAGGTCGGGCACCAGTTGATGATCCGCTCGGCCCGATAGATCAGGTCGTCGTCGTAGAGCCGTTTGAAGATGGTCTGGACGGCGCGGGACAGCCCGGCGTCCATGGTGAAGCGCTCGCGGGTCCAGTCGACGCCGTCTCCCAAGCGGCGCATCTGGCTGAGGATCTGCCCGCCAGACTCAGCCTTCCATTCCCAAACCTTGGCGACGAAGGCATCCCGGCCCAGGTCGTGCCGGCTCATGCCCTGTTCACGTAACTGGCGTTCGACCACGTTCTGGGTGGCGATCCCAGCGTGATCCATTCCGGGGATCCAGACCGCGTCATAACCCTGCATCCGCCGGCGCCGGGTCAGCGCGTCGATCAGGGTGTGCTCGAACGCGTGGCCCAGGTGCAGGCTCCCGGTGACGTTGGGCGGCGGGATCACCACGCAGAACGGCGGGCGGCCCGACTCCGGCTTCGCCTCGAAGTAGCCACGTTCGACCCACCGCTGATACAGCGGCCCCTCTACCGCCGCCGGCACGAACTGGGCCGGCAGGTCAGTGGACGGGCGTGGCGGCGCCACGGGGGTCTGCGACATGCTGCACAGTTTACGAATCAACCACCCCCGGGCTCGAATCGCGACTGCCGCCGGCGCCCATCAGCCTGCATGATCGCCGGGCCGGCCCGGCTTTCACGAGCGGAAAACCGAAAAACGGCGGGCCAAGTCGGCGATCTTGAAGAGGTGAAGGTGAAGGTGAGCCGGTGCCACGCTCAGCTGCGGCGAGGCGGGAGCGGGATGAAACCGCTGGTGCGCTCCACATAGCTGGCATAGCCCGCCCGGCTGCGGGACAGCTGCTTCTCCATCAACGGCTTGCCGGTCTTGGCGGCCAGGAACCAGGTCATCAGAGCCGGCGAGGCGATCGTGAGCCAGGGCCAGCCGGCGTCCGCGCAGAGCAGGAACAGGCCCCACCAGACGCAGGCATCGCCGAAGTAGTTCGGGTGCCGGGTGTAGCGCCACAGCCCCCCATCCATCACCGTGCCCTGGTTGGCCGGATCGGCCTTGAACCGGGCCAGCTGAAAGTCCCCGACCGACTCGAAGAACAGCCCCAGCGCCCAGACCACCACCCCGATCCAGGCCAGTAACCCCACTCCGCCGGGTGAGACCGCGCCGGCCTGCAGCGGCAGTCCGATGAACCAGGCCATGACCGCCTGCAGCAGAAAGACTTTGCGCAGAGCAGCCAGCTTCGGGTTACCCGTGGCCTTGGACATCAGCTCGGCGTAGCGCGGATCCTCCTTCGCTCCCCGCTGCCGGATGCCGATGTAGATGCCCAGCCGCAGGCCCCAGGCGGCGGTCAGCAGCACGATCAGCAGGCGGCGCAGGCCATCACCGCCGGAGCCGATCGAGCTCAGCACCGCGACCAGAGCGATCAGGGCGAAACTCGGACCCCAGGTGACGTCGACGACGCTGAGCCGGCCCACCCGCACGGCGACCGCGAAGGTCGCCAGCTGAAGCAGGACGACGGCGGCGAGGCAGACCAGCAGTACCGGCCAGAGATCGTTCAGCATGGGCGTATCAGAGCACGCGCACCGCGGGCATGCCGCTGACGCCGCCGGCGTGCGGACGGACCGCCAGAATCTGGTCAACGCCCATCCGGCCCTCCTCGAACGCCAGCGAGCCGCCGACCAGATAGAGCCGCCACACCCGCGCCACCTGCTCCCCGACCAGGTCCACCACGTCGTCCCAGCGGGACTCGAAGGTGTCGTACCAGGCGGCCACCGTGCGCACGTAGTGCTCGCGCAGCGCGTGCACGTCGCGGACCTCGAGTCCGGCCCGCTCCAGATGGGCCACCGTCTCGCCCACCGGCCGCATGTGCATGTCCGGGGCGATGAACGCCTCGATGAAGGCCCCGCCTCCGGGCGCACCCGGACCACGCGACATCTGCTGGATCAGCACCCGCCCGCCCGGGCGCACCATGCGCTGCAGGGTGGCGGCGTAGACCGGATAGTTGCGCTCGCCCACGTGCTCGCCCATCTCCAGCGAGACCACCGCGTCGTATTCGCCGCCAGCGGCCGGATCCAGCGCCCGGTAGTCCATGTGCCGGACCTGCACTTTCTCGCCCAGATCCAGTTGCTCGATCCGGGCCCGGGCGAACTGCGCCTGCTGCTGCGACAGGGTGATCCCGGTCACCGACACGCCGTGCTCGGCGGCCGCGTGGATACTGAAAGAGCCCCAGCCACAACCGATGTCGAGTACCCGGTCACCGGCTTGGAGTCCCAGCTTGCGGGCGATCAGGCTGAACTTGTCGGCCTGGGCCTGGGCCAGGCCGTAGCCGGGAGCGGTACTGGTCCAGTAGGCCGACGAGTAGGCCATGCTCTGGTCCAGCACCAAGGCATAGAAGTCGTTCGACAGGTCGTAGTGATGGGCGATGGCGGCGCGATCGCGCCATCCGCTGTGCAACCGGCCGCGAAGCCGGGCCTGGGCATCGGGCGGTGGCAGCGGCGGCCCGATCGCTCCGGCCTTGGCAG
>CAXUFS010000152.1:0-7027 GCA_964250315.1 uncultured Kineosporia sp.
CTGGGGCGCCTCGGACTCCCGGCCCAGGCGGCGCAGCCCGGCCTCGGCCAGCAGCACGCCGTCCACCGCGCCCTCACTGACCATCCTCAGCCGGGTGTCGACGTTGCCGCGAATATCGGTGACCTCGAGCCCCGGCTGCAGCGCTCGCAGCTGGGCGGCCCGGCGGGGCGAACCGGTGCCGATCCGGGCGCCGGGCGGCAACTGGCCCAGGGTCAGGCCATCGCGGGCCACCAGCGCATCCCGGGGATCCTCCCGGACCGGGATCGCGCCGATCTCCAGGCCGCTCGCCGCCGCGGTCGGCATGTCCTTGAGCGAGTGCACGGCCAGGTCGATCCGCCCGTCCAGCAACGCTTCTCGCAGCGCCGAAACGAACACCCCGGTTCCGCCCAGGCTGGCCAGCGGCGCCGGGCTGACGTCGCCCTGGCTGGTCACCTCGACCAGCTCGACCTGGACCTGATGGCCGGCCCGGAGCAGGCTGGCGGTGATCCTTTCGGCCAGCCAGCGGGTCTGGGTCAGGGCCAGCGCGCTGCGCCGGGTGCCGATCCGCAGCCGGGCCGGTAGATCACCCGGCCGGGACGGGACCTGATCGCGCGAACCGGCTCGCACGGACGTGGCACTCACGACGTCCTCCCGGCGTGCCCGCGGTTGAGGGTCACGGCGATCTCGATCCCCGGCTCGGCGCCGGTCACCTGCAGGTCGGCCGGGATCTGGACGGCGTCTGGCTCGGGCCCCAGATTGAACAGGGTGCGCAGAGCCTCGGCGTAACTGCTGCCACCGGGCTCAGCGGCCAGCTCCTTCATCCGCACCGTGGGTGCGTGCAGCAGCTTCTCCACCACCCGGTGCACGGTCTGTTCCAGCTCGGCGTAAACCCTGGGCTCGAGCCGGCCCACCCGGCTCTCCAGCCGGTTCAGTTCGGCCTCGACCACCGCACTGGCCATCGTCCGCAGCGCGATCACTGTCGGCGCGACCTCTTCGGCCCGCTGGGCGGCCAGGTAGCTGGCGACTTCGCCCGCCACCAGCGCCCGGGCCGCGGCGATCACGTCAGCCAGCCCGGCCCGGCGGAGGTCGCGGCCGAGCAGTTCCAGGTCCACCACGTGCATACCGTCCAGCTCGCCGATGGCCGGATCGACGTCCCGGGGCACGGCCAGGTCGAGGTAGACCTGGGTGGCGCCGTCGCGGCTGGCGTTCGCCCGCCGCGCGTCGTTGCGGGTCACCAGGTGACCGGGTGCTCCCGCGCAGGCGATCACGATGTCGGCGGCGGCCAGCTCGGTGACCAGCTCGGTCATCACCGCGGCCCGGCCCGGGACCGGATGCGACGCCAGCGAGCTGACCGACTGGGCCAATCGCTGAGCGCGCTCCGGTGTCCGGCTGCAGACGGTGATGCCGGCCACTCCGGCCCGCGCCGCGCTGGCCACCGCCAGGCCGCTCATCGCGCCGGCCCCGATCACCAGCACCCGGGTGCCCTGGAGATCACCCAGGACGGAGGCGGCCCGGGCCAGCCCTGCGTCGACCAGCGACGGGGCGGCATGGTCGAGCTGGGTGTCGCGGTGCGCCCGCTTACCGGCTCGCAGCGCATACTGCAGCAGCCGCCCGATCTCGCGTCCGGCTGACCCCGCGGCCTGACCGGCCCGCAGCGCCGAGCGGACCTGTCCCAGGATCTGCGCCTCGCCCACCGCCATCGAGTCCAGCCCGCTGGTCACCTCGAACAGATGGCTGACCGCGGCCGCCTCGTAGTGGGCGTAGAGATGCTCGGTCAGCTCTTCCAGGCCGATCCCGATGGTCGTGGCCAGTGCGGTACCCACCTCGCCGACCCCGCCATGGAACTTGCTGACCTCGGCATACACCTCGAGCCGGTTGCAGGTGACGAGGCAGACCGCTTCCAGCACGTGATCGCCGGCGCACAGCCGCACGGCCAGGTCGGCCGCGCTCTGCGCGGAAAGGCTGGCCCGCTCGAGAACCTCGATCGGTGCCGTGCGGTGTGACAGTCCAACCACGAGCACGCTCATCCGGCCGCTCCCGCACGCCGGGGAGCCCGCGCATCCTTCAGCTCGCCGGCCAGCCCATGAGCCAGCGCGGCCGCCAGGTGCTCGTTGCGGGACTTCAGATCCCGGACAGCGGCAACGCCCGCGCTGTTCATCGCCACTTCGGCCAGCGCCTCGCCATCGGCGGCCAGCTGGCCCGCGGCCCGGCGTTGCTCGTGGAAGGCGAGGATCTGCAACTCGGTGGACAGGTCGACCCGGCGCACCATCACGCCGTCCGGCACGGTCAGCACGCACGGGGCGAAATTGAGGACGCCGGTGACGCCCGCCGCAACCAGCCGATCGACCGCCTCCTGAGCGGCGTCGGCGGGCGTGGCCACCACCCCGATCTGGATCGAGAGCTCCTGGACGATGTGGTCAAGTTCACCCAGAGGGAGTACTCGCAGACCGGCTACCGTGCTGCCGCACACCTGGTCAGACGCGTCGACCAGGGCGGCCACGGTGAAGCCACGAGAGGTGAAGCCGTTGTAGTTGGCCAGTGCGTGCCCGAGGTTGCCGACTCCGACGATCACCACCCGCCAGTCCTGGGTCAGGCCCAGTTCGCGGGAGATCTGGTAGACCAGGTACTCCACCTCGTAGCCGACCCCGCGAGTGCCGTAGGAGCCCAGGTGGGAGAGATCCTTGCGCAACTTGGCTGATCCCACCCCGGCCGCGGCCGCCAGTTCCTCCGAGGACACGGTGGCGACGCCCTGCTCAGCCAGAGTGGTGAGGGCCTGCAGATAGAGCGGCAGCCGGGAGACGGTGGCCTCCGGGATCCCCGGGCGCACTGATCGCTCGGCGCGCTGACTGCGCACGATGCGGGCAGGGCGAGGCCGGGTCACGGTGAGGCCCACTCCTTCGGTGGCACATCTGCTGGAACGACCCCAGCCTAGGCACTTGTGAACGAATGCACAAAGTCGGCGAAGCTCATCGGCGACCGGCTCGCAACCACCGCCGCCGGCCGTTCAGCGCCGCCCGCAGCCGGTCCTCCTCGACCCGGTAGAAGGTGTGCTGCTCGCCGTCCACCAGCAACACGGGGATCAGCTCGGCATACTGCTGGGCCAGCTCGGCGTCGTCCAGGATCGACAGCTCGGCCCACGCCGTCCCGGTGTCCCGGGCGACCCGCTCGACCACCTCTCGTGCGTCGTCGCACAGATGACAGCCCGGCTTCCCGATCAGGGTCATCCGGGCGGGCACTGGAGGCACGGCGGCAGCGTCTCTCCGATCAGCCCTTGATCGCCAATCGCGGTTCACCCGTAATTCCGCTGAGCATGACCGTGGTCGCGTAAAGTGACGGCCATGCCAGCTTCCGCCGGGCAGAGATCCGAGTCTCCCGGTTCATGGCCGCAGGGCCAGATACCGGTGGACGACGGCGTGGCCGCGGTCCCGTTGCCCGGCCGTCACCTTGAGGATCCGCTGGGCGATCCGACGGCGGCCGCGTTCTTCGACGTCGACAACACCATCATCCAGGGCGCGTCGATCTTCCATCTGGCCCGCGGGCTGTACCGGCGCGATTTCCTCTCCCTCCGCGACATCGTCCGATTCGCTTGGCAGCAGGCCCGTTTCATCGCTCTGGGCGAGCACACCGGCCACGTCGCCGACGCTCAGGAACGCGCGCTGGCCTTCATCGCCGGGCACTCGGTCGAGGAGATGCGGGCGGTCGGTGAAGAGGTGTACGACGAGATGCTGGCCGACAAGATCTGGCCCGGCACGCTGGCCCTGGCCCGGATGCATGAGGACGCCGGCCAGAAGGTATGGCTGGTCACTGCCTCACCGATCGAGGTGGCTGAGGTGATCGCTGGCCGCCTGGGGCTCTCCGGGGCGATCGGCACGGTGCCTGAACACGCCGACGGCATCTACACCGGCCGGCTGGTGGGCGAGCCGATGCACGGGCAGGCCAAGGCCAAGGCGGTGGGCGAACTGGCTGAGCGGGAGGGGCTGGCGTTGCGCAGGTGCGCCGCCTACAGCGATTCGGCCAACGACATCCCGCTCTTGTCCTTGGTCGGGCATCCGGTCGCGGTCAATCCCGACCGGGCCCTGCGGGCGCATGCCCGGGCCCACGGCTGGCAGATCCAGGACTACCGGACCAGGCGCCGGGTGGCCAAGATCGGCCTTCCGTCGGCCGGAGCCGGCGTGCTGGCCGGATTCCTGGCCGGGGCGCTGGCCGCCCGGCGGCACTACCGTGCCGCCTGACCCCGGGCGCGGCCCCAGCCCCGTCCGGGTGGTGACCTTGCATCCCAGTTACCCGATCAGGACGGCGCGGCTGTTGCTGCGCCCGCTGACCCTGGCCGACCGGCCGGCCCTGCTGAGTTACCGCGGTGATCCGGAGGTCTGCCGCTATCTGCCGTTCGAGCCGATGACGGCAGCGGTGCTGACCACCCGGCTACTGACCGACCTGTCCGCCACCACCGTCACGGCCGAGGGTGAGGCGCTCACCCTCGGAGCTGAGATCGCCGAAACCGGCCAGCTGGCAGGCGATGTGGTGCTGTTCTACCGGAGCAAGCAGTACCGCGGCGGCGAGATCGGCTGGGTCTTCCATCCCACGGCGCGAGGCCACGGCTACGCCACCGAAGCCAGTGCGGCGATGCTTCGGCTGGCCTTCGATGGGCTGGGACTGCACCGGGTGATGGCCCGGATCGACGCCCGGAACCTGCCGTCGGCCCGGCTGGCCGAGCGGCTCGGGATGCGCCAGGAGGCACATCTGGTCGAGAACGAACTGTTCAAGGGGCAGTGGTCCGACGAACTGGTGTACGCCATGCTCGACCGGGAGTGGCCCAGCTCGCGAGCGGCCGCCTGCTGATCCGGCCGATCTCCTACTGGTCCAGGTCCACCTGGTTGGCCAGAGGTTCGCCGGCCGCCCAGCGCTTCAGTTGCTGGTCGACGAAACGGCGGGCCCGGGGCTGAAACGTGGCCGACCCGCCGGCCACGTGCGGAGTGATGAAGACGCCGGGCGCGGTCCAGAGCGGATGCTCGGAGGGCAGCGGCTCAGGGTCCACCACGTCGAGAGCTGCTCTGATCCGGCCGTTCTCGGCCATCAGGGCCTCGGTGTCCAGGGCGCTGCCGCGCCCGACGTTGACCACCAGTGCGTCGTCGGGCAGCAGGGCCAGCTCGGCCGCGCCGATCAGGCCCCGGGTCTGGTCGGTGTCCGGCAGCACCAGGACCACGATGTCGGTGTTCGGCAGCAATTGGGGCAGAGCGTCCACCGGATGCACGTTCTCGCCCGGGCGAGCCCGGTGGGCGACTTTGATCACGTCCACCTCGAACGGCCGCAGCCTGGTTTCGATCGCCCGGCCGATGTGGCCGTAGCCCACGATCAGCACCCGCGAGTCAGCCAGTGATCGGGTGAAATCCCGGTTCCACTCACGGTTCTGCTGGTTCAGCACCCAGCGAGGCAGCTCCCGCTGAGCGGCCAGGATCAGCCCGGCGGCGAACTCGGCCGTGCTGGCATCGTGCAGCCCGGCGCCGTTGTGGAGCCGGACGCCGGGCGGCAGCAGGCCGGCCATTCCGTCGTATCCGGCGGTCAGCAGCTGCACCGCCTTGAGCGCGGGCAGTTCTTTGATCAGATCGATGGCCGGAGCGCTGTTGTACGGCAGCACGTACAGCTCGACGGCGGAAACGTCGGCGGGCGGAGCCTCTTCGCCGTCGTACCGGGCGGCGTTCAGCCCGGCGGGTACGCCGGACAGGGTCCAGGGGACCAGAATCGTCGGACGCCGGTCTGTTTCAGTCATCGGAAGAAGATTGTGTCATCAGAAGAAGATGGACCGCCGTTGCACCAGCAGCGTGTACAGCGTCTGCTGAATGCTCTGCCGGACCTGGTCGGTGAGCTCGAAGACCAGCATCGGATCGTCGGCCGCGTGCTGGCCGTAGTCCTTGGTGACGACCGGCGGCCCGAACTCGATCAGCCACTTGCTCGGTAACGGAATCGCGCCCAGCGGTCCGAGCCAGGGAAAGAACGGTGTGATCGGGAGGTAGGGCAGGCCCAGAAGCCTGGCCAGTGATGGAACGTTGCCGATGATCGGGTAGATCTCCTCGGCACCGACGATCGAGCAGGGAATGATCGGCGTCCCGGTCCGGAGCGCGGCCGAGACGAAACCGCCCCGGCCGAACCGCTGCAGCTTGTAGCGCTCACTGAAAGGTTTGCCGATCCCCTTGAAGCCCTCCGGCCACACTCCGACCAGATGGCCACCCGAGAGCAGCTTTTCGGCGTCCGGGTTGCTGGCCAGGGTGGAACCGGAACGGCGGGCCAAGCCGGCCAGGAAGGGGGTCTGGAACAGCAGGTCCGCCCCCAGGGTGCGCAGGAACCGCTGTTGCGGATGCGTCTCGTGGATGGCGACGGCGGTCATCACCGCGTCCAGGGGAATCGTGCCGGAATGGTTGGCCACCACCAGCGCCCCACCCTCGGCTGGAATATTCTCGATTCCGCGCACCTCGACCCGGAACCAGCGCTTGTACAAGGGTCTCAGCAGGGCCAGCGGGACCTTCTCGGCGAACTCGGCATCGAAGCCGAACTCATCCAGTTCGTAGTCACCGGTGAGCCGCCGCCGGAGAAACTCCAGCAGGGACGCCAGCTTGGCCTCGATGCCCGGTGGCTTGACCCGGCTGATCGCCGCCTCGAGCAGAGCCTCTCCAACCTGAGCGGCGATGGCCAGGGCCAGCGACTGACGGCCTCCGGAGGGCAATGATTGCCCGGCAGCCGGCGGCGAGGCCGGCCGCGGCTGCGGGGTGGTGGTCTGCTGGCTGGCGGCGGACCCGTTGGCCGCAGACTTCTTGGCTGGCGCCTTCTTGGCCGGCGCCTTCTTGGCTGCCGCCGACTTCTTGGCCGCCGACTTCTTGGCCGGCGCCTTCTTGGCCGGCGCCTTCTTGGCTGCCGCCGACTTCTTGGCCGGCACCCCCGTGGCCGCAGCGCTGCGGGCGGCCGATTTCGGCTCTGGCACCGCGTTTTTCGGCTGGGCCGCAGCCACGTCCCCGGCTGCGCCGCCAGGGGCGGCCTCGGCGCCCGGGTCCGAGGG
>CAXUFS010000153.1:0-6997 GCA_964250315.1 uncultured Kineosporia sp.
CGGCGGCACGAACCGGCGTTCCGCACGGTGCGCCGAAGTCAACTCCGGCGTGCAGCCGGGCGTAGTGCAGGATCGGGTGGTAGCGCCAGCCGAACCCCGAGGTGATCGGGGCACGGACGGGATAGGACAGGGCGCCTCCGCCACCCGCGCTGCCGCCTGCGCCGCTGCCCGTCCGGACTGCCCTGGCCCGAAGGATCGCCGCCAGCCGGTTCTCCTCTACCTGCAGGGCGGCAATACGCTGCTTCTCCGACGCCTTCCGGGCCCGGATCACCGCGAGAGCGGCATCCTGATCCAGGGCCAGCTGATGGATGCTCGACTCCGCGGCAGCCGCTTTCTGTTCAGCGGAGACCTTCTCCCGCACCAGCGCTTCGGATTCGAGCTTGAGCCGGGTCACTTCGGCTTGGGCGGCGTCCAGCTTGGCCTGGCGGGCGCGGGTCTCGGCCTGCTGTACCTTAAGCCGCGCAATGGCGCCGTTCTGCTGCCGCAGGGCGGTCCCAGCAACGGTGAAGCGATCAGCGAACTGGGCCGGGCTCTCCGCATTCAACGCGATCGACAGTCCGGAAAGGCCCGAGCTGACGTAAGTTTCGCGAGCGATCGAACCAATCCGCGCCTGAGTGGCGACTTCCACCCGCTGGCGGTCGAGCAGTTCGCGCTGGGCCTTGCCGGCCGCCGCCTGGGCCAGCGACAGCCGCTGGGCCAGAACATCGTCCCTGGCCTGCGAGTCGGCCGCTTCGGCGTGGGCGGCGGTCAACGTGTCTCGGGCGCCGGCCAGATCGGACTTGGTCTCCGCCAGCTTCACCGCCGCGTTCACCAGCGCATCGGAGGTGCCTTCCAGCGCTGAGCGCAGGTCGTCGAGCTGTCCACTCAGCGCTTGTCTCCGGTCACTGACCGAGTCCGCTTGGGCTGCAGCGGATCCGAGCCCGGCCAGCATGACCGGTGCCAGCACCAGCACCGTGAGGACCGAGCCGAGGGCACGACGAAGCAGTCGTGATTGCCTGCATGCAGGCAGGGCAGCACGACGGGTGCCGTCCATTCCATCCTCCAGGCCGGCCGCCTAGCAGCGGGGAAGAGCGCTACGCGGCCGGACGGCTACACCCTGAGGTATCTCTGCAGCGCAAGGAAAGACGACACGCCAGCAATCCCAAGACCGAACAGGAACAACCAGGGCACGATCATCAAGGCGTCCGATGTGCCCACATAGTTGACGAACCGCAGTGTGTGCGAAAGCCGGCCCTGGATCTCGAAATGGGTCATGCTGACCAGCGCCAGCGACGCCAGGCCAGCACCGATCGCGGCAGCGATCATGCTTTCCAGGATGAACGGCAGCTGGATGAAGAAGTTGGACGCACCAACCAGCCGCATGAT
Organism: uncultured Kineosporia sp.; assembly: GCA_964250315.1. Lineage (GTDB taxonomy): Bacteria > Actinomycetota > Actinomycetes > Actinomycetales > Kineosporiaceae > CAXUFS01. Next base: position 1,366 of record CAXUFS010000153.1, read on the forward strand.
CCCGGTCTCTCGGCGCCGGGTGAACGCGGTCAGCCGGATCGTGGTGGCCACCAGCAGCACCGAACTGAACAGGGTGACCGCCGCCAGCAGCCAGGAGTAGTACTTCAGCCGGTTGAGCAGGGCGAAAAGCCGGTCCAGCACCTGGTTCTGGTCCTCCACCGATTCAACTCCGGGCTGATTGGTGAAGATCTGCGAAACCACCTCGTACTGCTCGGGATTCTTCAGCTTGACCCGGTAGGACTCCGGCATCTGATCCACGGTCAGGTTCTGCGACAGCGAGCTGTCCTTGAACTGCTGCTTGAATCGGCTGAAGGCCTCCTGTTGTGACTCGTAGTACACCCTCTGCACATACGGGGACAGGTGCGGGGAGTGCAGGTTGGCCAGGATCTGATCCTTCTGCGCCTGTGTGACCGCGCCGTCAGCGCAACTAGCACCGTCAGAGTCCTTGCCGCAGAGGAAGATTGATACCTGGACCCGGTCGTACCAGTAGTCCTTCATGGTGTCCACCTGCCGCTGGGCCAGGAAGCCGAGGCCGAGCAGGAACAGGGACACCAAGGTGACCAGGACGACGGACAGGGCCATCGCCACATTGCGGCGAAGGCCGATGGCGATTTCTTCGAGCACGAACTGCAGACGCATAAGTGAGTTACCTCGTGTTGCTGTAGACGCCGCGGTCCTGGTCCCGGACCTTCTTGCCGTCCTGCAGTTCCACCACCCGCTTGCGCATCTGGTCGACGATTTCGTCGTCGTGGGTGGCCATCACGACGGTGGTGCCGGTCTTGTTGATCCGGTCCAGCAGCCGGGTGATGCCGATGCTGGTGGTCGGGTCGAGATTGCCGGTCGGCTCATCCGCGAGCAGAATCGCCGGCCGGTTCACGAACGCCCGGGCGATCGCCACCCTTTGCTGCTCCCCGCCGGACAGCTCGTGCGGAAACCGGCGTTCTTTGCCGGCCAGGCCAACCAGGTCGAGCACCTCGGGCACGGTGTGGGAGATCGCGTGCCGGGGCTTGCCGATCACCTGCAGGGCGAAGGCCACATTCTCGAACACGGTCTTGTTCGGCAGCAGCCGGAAGTCCTGGAACACGACGCCGATGGTGCGCCGCAGGTGGGGGACCTTCCAGCTGGAGAGCTTGGCCACGTCCTTACCAGAAACGCGCACAACACCTGAGGTGGCCTTCTCCTCCTTGAGCACCAGGCGCAGGAAGGTGGACTTGCCCGAACCGGAGGCGCCGACCAGGAAGACGAACTCGCCCTTGATGATCTCCAGCGAGATCTTGTTCAGCGCCGGGCGACTGGTGCCGGAGTAAACCTTAGTGACATCGTCGAATCGGATCACAGGATCGCAACCTCGGCCGCTGTCGGGGATTCAGTACTGAATATGTGTGCGCGGCCGATCGCCGAGTCTAGACACGATTCCTGGGACGGACGGTCACGGTGCGCCTAGCGGCGTGCCGCTGCGTGGGGTCTTCATCCCGGTGGCAGCCGGCCGTGGCCATGATCATTGACCGGTCATTCGCCGTCCCTGTCCACCGACCGGCGCCAGCGGATGCCGGACTCCAGAAAGCCGTCGATGTCACCGGCGAACACGGCGTCGGTGTTTCCGGTCTCGTGTTCGGTGCGCAGATCCTTAACCATCTGATACGGGTGCAGCACGTAGGACCGCATCTGATTGCCCCAGCTCGATCCGCCGTCCCCTTTGAGGGAGTCCAGTTCGGCCTGGCGATCCTGGCGCGCCCGTTCCAGCAAGCGGGCCTGCAGCACCCGCATCGCCGAGGCCTTGTTCTGCAGCTGCGACTTCTCGTTCTGGCAGGTCACCACGATGCCGGTGGGAATGTGGGTGAGCCGGACAGCGGAGTCGGTGGTGTTGACGCTCTGCCCGCCCGGGCCCGACGACCGGTAAACGTCGACCCGGATGTCGTTCTCCGGGATCTCGATGTGGTCGGTCTCCTCCACCACCGGCAGCACCTCGACCCCAGCGAAGGAGGTCTGACGCCGTCCCTGATTGTCGAAGGGGCTGATCCGGACCAGCCGGTGGGTGCCCTGCTCCACTGACAGGGTGCCGTAGGCGTACGGTGCGTCCACCCGGAAGGTGGCCGACTTGAGCCCAGCCTCCTCGGCATACGACGTGTCGTAGATCTCGGTCCGGTACTGATGCCGCTCGGCCCAGCGCAGGTACATCCGCATCAGCATCTCGGCGAAGTCGGCCGCGTCCACGCCTCCGGCCTCCGACCGGATCGTGATCAGCGCCTCGCGGGCGTCGTACTCCCCCGACAGAAGCGTGCGAACCTCGAGTTCGGTCAGCGCGGCCTGGACGTCAATGAGTTCCCGCTCGGCCTCGGCCAGGGTACCGGCGTCGTTCTCCTCCTCGGCGAGCTCGACCAGCACCTCAAGATCGTCGACCCGGCTGGTGATCTTCTCCAGCCTGCTGGCCTCGGCCTGCAGATGGGAGAGCTTGCTGGTCACCACCTGGGCCTTCTCCGGGTCGTCCCACAGGTCCGGGGCCGAGGCCTGATCCGACAGCTGAGCGATCTGGGCCCGCATCCCGGCCAGATCACTCACCGCCAGGATACTGTCCAGGGTGCCGCGAAGATCCTTGATCTCTGCCGCGAAGTCGATGGATGCCACAACCAGCCAGACTACGCGCTCGCTGGGATCCGATCAGGTGCCGATGGGCCCGGGCCGGGCCAGATAGGCATCTGCGGGTCAGACCGAGAGGGCGCGCAGATCCTCGTCATCGGCGCCGACCAGCAGAGTGGACAGGGGCACCCCCAGCGCGCGGCAAAGCTTGGGCATGTCGGCGATCCCGACCCGGCGCTGACCGGACTCGGTGTCGCTGACCATCCCGATCGACCACTCCAGCCGCTGCGCCAGATCAGTCTGCCGCCAGCCCTGGCGGGCCCGCTCGGCGCGGATGTTGCGCGCGACCACGGCACCCAAGTCAGGCATGCGCCGACCGTAAAGAGCGGATCCCGCGCGATCACACCGCCATCCGGGTTGATTCGGGTTATTGCCCACTGTTATCGTGAAACACCGAACGACTCAGTGAACTGACGATCAGTGAATCCACTCAAATCCGGCACACCCGTGAACGGGCTCCGGCCCGCGAGTCGATGCCAGGCGTCCTCGCGGGCTGGAGCCTTCCACCAGTCCGAGGAGGGGGCGGTCATGACGGACGGCGGTGAAGTGATGCTGGCCCTCCGCCGCAATGGCATCGCCGTCCTGCACACCGCCGAGGCGACGTCGATGCCCACCGGTCGCGGCGTGATCGTGGTCTTCCTCGAATCAGCCCGTGGTCAGACTGGCGACGCCATGGCCACGCTACGGCGGCTGGCTGGAGTCGCTGACGTCACTTTGGCCAGGCACAGCCGGGCCATTCTCTATGTCCAGCTCGAACACGCGGCCTCTGCTCCGGGCCCGTTCGGGGCCGGGGGCTATCGGCGTTCGCGGGCCTGAGCCGTCACCGTGACCCGGAGCGGAACGCCGTCCCACCATGTTCCCAGCACGGTGCCGAACAGTGGCAGCCTGCCCCGGGCGACCAGGGTCACCTCGGCTGTTCCCGGGTCTGGAGCACCGGTCGGCCGTCCCACCCCCAGGCCGGAAAGAGGTTGGGCCGCATGTGGATCGGACAGATAGGCCTGCACACTCCGCACCACCGTGAGGTCCGACAACGGCAACGGACGATGGTCACCGACCTGCACCAGGCCGCCCTGACGATAGAACTGGGGCGAATCCAGCGCGTTGGCCGCGTTCAGCGCGGCCGCATCGGCCACAGCAAACAACCGGTCACGCTGGATGTGCACGGCGGTGATGTCGACCACGGCGATCACCAGGCTCAGAGCCAGCGCGGCGTAGACGATGACCAGCGGGATGATCTGCCCACCGTCCCGATTGTATTGCGGCGCAAGCAGATTCATTGGCCCGGCTGCCGGAAGCGGTCCACGATCTGGAGTTGGCGGGCGGTGACGGTCACCCGTAGCGGGATGAGTGCGTCCACGAACCCCGGAACACCGGGCAGCACCACCTGCACGGTCAGCCGGGCGCCGACCTCAGCTCCGGGGGTCAGGCAGGGCTGGACCGAGCAGGTGATGGTCAGTCGGCCAGCACCGGGCTGGAAGCCCTGATCGGTGAGCGCGAGCCGGGCCGCAGCGTTGGCCCAGGCCCGTCCCTGAGCACCGGAGTCAGCGGTGACCAGCGCTCGAGCGGCGGCCCGGGCCCCGGACTGAGCCGCGAGCGAACCGGCCTGGATCCGGCCGAGGGTGATCACCAGGTACACCAGTGGCAGCAGCAACAACAGCGCCAGAGCGATGAACTCGATCACCGCCGATCCGGCGTCGCCGCCGCACCCAGCGGGCCTCGCCCAGGCTGTCCGGGCCCGGGCCAGCCACCAGCGCCCCCAGTCAGGCCGCACGGCTGGGTCCTTCGACCACGGCATGTCCGGTGACCTGCAGCGTCCGCCCGGCGCCGAACATCGCCAGCACCGGTAACGGCGCCCTGACTCGCACTTCCACTTGCTGAAAGCCATTGTTGCGCAATAATTGCGCGCTGACCCGCCGAGCGTATCGATCCGGCAGGGCGGCCCGGATCAGCTGCTGCGTGCGTCGAGCGCCGTCCTGGGTGTCCTGATCTGCGATCGCGCCAAATCTGGCGCCTTCGCCGGCGCAGTCGATCAAGATGTTGCGGGTGTACAGCGCGAGCGTGAGTTGCAGCAGAGCCACGAACAGCAGGGTCAGCAGGCCGCCGACCAAGGTGAAACCCACGATGGCAGAACCGCGTTCGCGCCCGGGCCGGTCATGTGAGCCGCTTGTGCCTGCCCGCCGGGGATCCGGGCCGGCCGTCACGGTCCACCCGTGACCGTATCCATCGCCTGGTTGAACAGATCTTCCAGGCGTGGGCTGGCCACGGCCCAAAGCGTGATCACCAGGCCAGCGGTCATCAGCGTGACCAGCACCCAGCCTGGCACGTCTCCCCGGTCGTCACCTCGCCGACCCCGCCTGCGCTCGAACCGGAGCTCGAACTGAAGCAGCAGCCAGAACCAGATCAAGCCAAGCCGGTGGCGAAACATCATGTCTCTCGCAATCATCCAGTGAAATCCAGTACCACAAGCCCCGGATAGACGGCGAACAACACCGTCACCGGCATGATCAAGAAGACGACCGGAACCATCATCCAGACCTCACGGCGGCCACCTGCCTCCATCAACCGGCGCCGGGAATGACCGCGCACGTCGCGAGCCTGCGCGCGCAGGACCTCCGACAGCGGAGTACCTCGTTCGACCGCGACCAGGACGCCATCGGCGAACCGAGCCAGGATCGGGATACTGGTCCGGCTGGCCAGGCTCTCCAGCGCATCGACCAGCGATATCCCAGTGCGGACATCGGCCAGCGTGCGGGCTAGTTCGCCGGTCAGCTCGCCATGGCTGGTCCGGACCACCCGATCAAGGGCGGAGACCGCGCCCTCGCCCGCCGCCACCGACAGGGCCAGAAGTTCCGCGACAGAAGGGAACTCACTCAGGATGCGCTCTTCCCGGCGGCGGACTCGCAGGCTCAGCCAGCTGTCCCGGCCGAGCAGCCCGAGCAGCGCACCGATCAGTATCGAACCCAGCAGCGGGACCGCGGACAGCCCTGATCCAGCC
>CAXUFS010000154.1:0-6964 GCA_964250315.1 uncultured Kineosporia sp.
ATCCATGCTCTACTCGCGGCAAGCCTGGGTCGCCTGAGGCAAGCTGGAGCCATGATGACGTCTGTCTCGTCGCGCCCGTCCCCCAACGACATGCTGGCGGTGGCGCTGACGGAGGCCCGGCTGGGCCTGGACGAAGGTGGAATCCCGATCGGCGCGGCTCTGTTCGGACCGGATGGCACGGTGCTGGGGCGTGGGCACAACCGGCGGATCCAGGACGACGATCCGTCCGTGCACGCGGAAACCGATGCCTTCCGCCGGGCCGGGCGCCAGCAGAGCTACCGTGGCACCACGATGGTGACCACGCTGTCGCCGTGCTGGTACTGCAGCGGCCTGGTCCGGCAGTTCCGGATCCCGAATCTGGTCGTCGGCGAAGCGCGTACCTTTCACGGCGGGCACGACTGGCTGGCCGGGCTGGGCATCCGGGTGATCGTGCTGGACGAGGACGAGTGCATCGAGATACTTCAGAAGTACGTCCGGCGAAACCCTGACGTGTGGAACGAGGACATCGGCGTCGACTGACCCGACTGACCCGGCTAGCCCGGCTAGCCCGGCTGACCCGGCTAGCCCGGCTAGCCCGGCTAGCCCGGCTGACCCGGCGGCCGCGCCAGGTCCAGCCGGGCGCTGGCGATGGCCGCGAAATCGGTGACCGAGAGTCGTTCTCCGCGCAACCGGGGATCGATACCGGCGGCGTCCAGCACGGCTTGCGCCAGTGCGCCCGACCCGGCCCAGCCGGTCAGTGCGGCCCGTAACGTCTTGCGCCGCTGCGCGAATGCCGCATCGATGCACGAGAAGACCTGTTCCCGGCTGGCTCTGGTGTCCGGGGGCGGACGGCGCAGCACGGACACCAGCCCAGATTCGACCCGGGGCACCGGCCAGAACACCTGTCGCGGGACCCGGCCAGCGCCACGTACCTGCGCATACCAGGCCGCCTTCACCGACGGGACGCCGTAGGCCGGCTCGCCCGGGCGGGCCGCGAGCCGATCGGCAACCTCGGCCTGCACCATCACCAGCGCCCGGCGTAGCGACGTGAGGCGTTGCAGCGCAGTCAGAAGCACTGGCACCGCGACGTTGTAGGGCAGGTTGGCGACCAACGCGTCCGGCTCGCCCGGGACAGCTGGGAACGTTCCAGCGCCCACCGTCAGCGCATCGGCCTCGATCACCGTTAGCCGGGCGGCGTCGTGCGGAGCGAAGGCAGTCACAGTACCGGGCAGCGCCGCCGCCAGCACCGGATCGATCTCCAGGGCCACCACGCTGGCTCCGGTCGCCAGCAGGGCCAGGGTCAGTGAGCCCAGCCCGGGCCCGATCTCGGCCACGGTGTCACCCGGCCCCACTCCGGACAGACGGGCGATCCGCGCCACCGTGTTCGGATCGATGACGAAGTTCTGGCCCAGCATCTTGGCCGGCCGGACCCTCAATGCCTGGGCCAGCTGCCGCACCTCAGCCGCCCCGAGCAGAGCCACCACCACCAGCCCTTTCCCATGATCGCCGTTTCAGCCCGCAGATCCGCGGCTGAAACTAGCAATCAGCCGGGCCTAACTGGCGATCAAGGCGGATGAGGGACGGCGCAGGTGAGCGCGAGCTACCGACTCAGTCGTAGAGATGGTGACCGCAGCTGGGCCACGCCGAGTCACCGACCTTGTTGAACAGCAGCTGCGCCCGGTAGGTCTGCTCACTCGATCCGTAGTCGGTGGGCTTGCCGCTCCCGCCGACCGAATGCCAGGTCGAAACACTGAACTGGTACAGGCCGTAGTAACCCGCCGGGTTGACCGAGTTCGGGTTGCCGCCCGACTCGCACTTGGCCAGGGCCGGCCAGTTCAGCGAGGCAGCCTTGCCGCCGGCCGAGCCTCCGCCTCCCCCGCTCCCCGAACTCGACACCGGCTTGGCCTTGGTCCCGACCTGCTGCACCTGGGAGACCGGCTTCTTCAGCACCGTCGAGGAGATCAGCTTCTTGCTCTGCCGCCGGCCGTTGACCACGGTCAGCTGGTAGACGACGGTGCGCCGACCGGCGTGACCGGGCGTGGTCACCTTGGTCTGGCCCTTGTACAGGCTGGACGTCTTGGTGCTCACCGTCTGGAAGGCGATCGCCTCGGTGGCCGTCACCCGCTTGGTGGTGATCCGGGTCAGCTTGATCACCATGCCGTCGGCGAGCGGGGTGCTCGGCAGGGCCGAAAGCCGGTCCAGCGGGTTCACCGTCACCGACTGAGCCAGCAGAAGCGCTCCCACGCTGGGCGCGGTGGTGGTGAGCGGATGGTTGTGCCCGTCGACCGACAGCGTCACCTGCTTGGGTGTGGACAGCCACATGGTCAGCCCGGCCCGGCCCAGCGGTGCCGACCGGGAGGCGGACATAGCCGCTCCCTCGGCGCGCACGCCCAGCGCCCGCAGCGCCTCGTCGACGGACAGAGCCGTGGTCCAGAAGGTCTGCTGCCTGCCGTCGATGGTGATGGTCAGCGGACGGGCATAACGCACCACCACGGTGTCGCCGTCACCGAGCGAGGTGCTGGCTGCGGGTGCGACCAGGTCGCGGGAGCTGACTCTGACGTTCTGGTCCCGCAGCAGGTCCCCGACGCTGGAGGCGAAGGCGTGAACCTTGGACGCCCTGCCGTCGATGCTCAGAGTGACGGATTTGTTCGTCGCGGCGTACGCCAGACCGGCCCCGATCACGGCGGTCAGAACCGCCGCCTGAACGGCGATCCGGCCAGACCGGCCGGCCAGCCGACCAGACAGAAGTGCGAGCACTGTGCTCCCAGCCTCGTCGTCCCGGGCACGGTCGGCGGAAGCACACGCGAGCGTCACTGCTCGTTCCTCGCCGCTGGCACCATTGCCGGCGACGAGCAGGACATGACTCGCCTGCGCGTCCGTGCGTCGGGCGGGCGAGGCCTGCGTGGCTTCCGGAATGCTCCGATCCCGGCTTTCAGCGGCTGAACGTAACCGAATCGAGACCAGATCCCAAGCCAGCGCTCAGCCTCGATGCCGGTGTGGATCTTGTTTCAGCGGCATCACCGCAGCTCAGCAGCATGACTGTGCCGATCGTCACGAGCAGAATTTTGGCCGGCTCCGGCGCGGCGTGTTCACCATTCGCCGTAGACGTCATACGTGGTCCGGGCCAGCTGCCCGCACATCCGATCGAGATCCTGGCCGAGTATCCCGGCCATGGCCCGGACGGTGATTGGGACCAGGTAGCCGGCATTGGAACGGCCCCGGTAGGGCACCGGGGCCAGATAGGGGGCGTCCGTCTCGACCAGCAGCTGGGACGGCGGGACCGCCGCCAGCGCCGCTCGCAGCCCCGGCGCGTTCTTGAAGGTGATGGTGCCCGCGAACGAGAGGTAATAGCCCTTGCTGGCGCAGTGGCGGGCCATCTCAGCGTCCCCGGAGAAGCAGTGGAACACGGTCCGCCGGGGGGCGCCTTCCTCCTCCAGAATGCTCAGGACGTCGTCGTGGGCATCCCGGTCATGAATCTGCAGCACCTTGTCCAGTCGCTTGGCCAGGTCGATGTGCTGGCGGAACGAGCCGGCCTGAGCGGCCCGGCCCTCCTCGTCCTTGACCCAGTTGTAGTCCAGACCGGTCTCGCCTACCACCCGGACCCGGGGATGCCCGGCCAGCTCCTCGATCTGCTTGAACGCCTGCTCGAGGCTGTGTGCCGCAGCGTGTTTCGTCGCCTCGGTCGGATGCAGGGCAACGCCACCCAGCAGCTGCGGATACCGATCGACGGCCTGGACGGTCCAGTGCGCGGCGGGCAGATCACAGCCGATCTGCATGAACCCGGGCACATTCACCGCGGTCGCGGCCTCGATCAGAGCCTGGATCTCGTGATCGGCGGGGAACACGCCCGGATCTTCGCCCCGGACATGGTCGAGGTGGGTGTGGTTGTCGGGCACCGGTGATGGCAGCGCCTGCGGCAGCGGCGGGAACTGGTCACCGAGTCGGCCGGGCATCGGGCGATTCTAGAACTCGACGCATCGAGCGCCGGCCCGGCACCCACCAGCCGATCAGGCAGGGAGGGCCACTTGGACGATCCGGGTCCGCCCGGCCCGGACGTAAACCCCCCTCCCGGGCGGGAACTCGGCTCGGCTGAGCCGGGGCAGATCGGTTCGCAGCATGCTCTGGCCGTCACCCTGGTCCGGCTGCAGCAGCAGCCCGTGACGGCCAGCCTTCATCGCCCGGGCCAGCCCCCAGGAGGGGCCGAACGAGGTCGAGTCGCCGTCGCCGATCACCAGGTGCCCGGCGGTGGCAAAGGCACTGATTAGGCGCTCCAGCGCATCCTGAGCGGGGGTGTCCATGAAGTCGGGTACGTTCTCGATCACGGCACCGAGCTGACCGGTGGCCGCGGCCGCCCGTTCCGCCCAGGTGCAGGCCAGCTGGGTCACCTCAGCGATCGAGGTGGCCGACTGTGCCCAGTCGCGGTCGCTTCCTCGCAGGGGTGAGCCTCGCAGGCCGGCGTAGACGAGCAGGCGGCCGGGCTCGGCTCGGCGCAACGACTCCACCGCCGTGAGAAGGGCACTGGTACGGCCACTTTGAGGCGGCCCGGCGATCAGGAACGTGCCCCGGGTGGCGAATCCCAGCTCGCGCAGAGTGTCCCGAGCCACCCCCAGAGTCGGCTGGCCATCAGCCAGCGGTTCCAGATCGGACAGTTCGATCCGCTGGTTCAGCCGGCCGATCGCCGGCGCAGCCTGGACGCCGTCCGCGCTCAGCTGACGGCCGAGCTCGCGCAGGCTGGCTGACTGCCGGGCTACGTTCGGGTCACCGCCCGGAACGGCGATCTGCAGTTCGAGCCCGCCGCAATAGCCCCGGCCCGCGGGCGAATCCGCGCCGAACGAGTCCCTGGTCAGGCCTGCGGTGGCCAGGTCGATCTCAGCCGCGAGCTTGAGCACCACCTGCTTCTGAATCGACGACGCCAGGCCGGGCGGGATGGCGCCGGGCCGGTCAGCGGTCAGCGCCAGGTGCACACCGGCCGCCCGGCCGTCCAGCGCCAGGGCGAGCAGCTGGTCGTAGGCCCGGGTGCTCCGGCTGGTCTCGTACTCGGCCCGGAACGCACCGAAGTTATCCAGCAGGAGCAGGATTCGTGATTCGCCCGGATTGCCGGTCAGCCGCCGATAGTCGGTGATGGTGGCCGCGCTGACGCCGCCGTAGCGGGCCACCCGCTCGTCCACGATGGCCCGCAGCCGGTCCAGCAACCGGGTGACCCGTTCCTGGTCGTCTCCGCTGACGATGCTGCCCACGTGGGGCAGGCCCTCCAGCGCAGCCAGCCCACCCGAACCAGCGTCGATGCCGTAGACCTGGCAGCTTGCGCCCCCACTGGCGGAGCAGGCCGCACCAGCCGAAGCCGCCAGAGTCCGCAGTGCGGAGGACTTTCCCGTGGCGCCGGTGCCGAGCACCAGCATGGTGCCGTCCAGGTCGGGCCGGTAGACCGCGCGGGTCCGGCGTTGCCGGGCCGGGTCATCGGCCAACCCCAGCAGCAGCTCGGCATCCCCGTGGTCCTGGATGGCCGGATCGAGCCCAGCGAGAACGTCCCCGGCCAGGTCGATCACCGGCGGCAGGTGAGGCAGCCACGGCTGACGAGGACCCGGGCGCCCGGACCGGGACGCGGTGGCGCGGACCGCATCCACCAGCCTGCGCACGTCGGTGGGCCCGTGATGACCAGAACGATTCCCCAGATCCGGCTGGTCCACCTGGTCCCATTGTTCCGGCACCCCGAAACCCAGTGTGCTGACCGCAATCTCGGGGGGTGGAGAGCTGAGGCCACTGCGGCCGCCGGCGTACAGAGCCTGGAACGGGGTGACCCGGCCGGGTCCGGTCTTGGCCATCGCCCGCCCCGGAATGGCCGGGTCGAACTGGGCGGCCTGCGCCGTACCGAGCACATTGATGCTGTCGTCGGCGTCCGCCACCCGCAGCGCCACTCGCAGGTTCGTGTTCGCGCGCAGGTTCTCCTTGATCACTCCCGCCGGGCGCTGAGTGGCCAGGATCAGATGCAGCCCCAATGACCGCCCGCGAGCTGCGATGTCGATCACGCCGTCCACGAACTCCGGTACCTCCTGCACCAGGGCCGCGAATTCGTCGATCACGATCACCAGCGCCGGAGGCGTACCCGGATAGCCACGGCGCTCCAGCTCCAGCAGATCCGGGGCACCCGTCTCGTTCAGAATGCCCTCCCGGTACCGCAGTTCGGCCTTCAGCGAGGTGAGGGCACGGCTGACCAGACGCGGAGTCAGATCGGTGACCAGTCCGACCGTGTGCGGCAGCCGGACCACGTCGGCGAACGCGGCACCACCCTTGTAGTCCACCAGCAGGAATGTGACCCGCTCAGGGCTGTGATCGATGGCCATCCCCAAGATCCAGGCCTGCAGGAACTCGCTCTTGCCCGACCCCGTGGTGCCCCCGACCAAGGCGTGCGGCCCGTGCTCGCGCAGATCCAGATGGAACGGCGCCCCGGCACTCACCCCGACCAGCGCGCGCAGGGTCTGGGGGCAGCGTCCCGGATGTCCGCTGCCGGTCTGCTGCCAGCGATCGGCGATGGCCGCGGGGTCGGTCAGCAGCTCGCGCCCGGCCTCCTCCAGGAACGACGCTGACCGGGGCAGCTCGGCCTGGCCATCAGCCGCGTCACCCGCGTCGATCACCGCGGACAGCGTCCGGGCCAGCGCATCGGCGGTGGCGGCGCCGGTGCTATCCAGCCTGACCTGTCGCAGCACCTGCCCACTGAGCACGTCGGTCACCGTTCCCTGCGTCCCGACCGGAGCCTCGATATAGCTGTGGCAGGCCGCGGGCAGCCGGTCGGTGCTGGCGGCCGACCAGATCAGATGGATACCCAGGCCAGCGCCCCGCTGCGCCAGTTCGGTGAGCTGGCCCCGTTCGACCGGCGCGCCGTCCTCGACCACCAGCACCAGCCGGGGAGTCCACTGCGCGGGTCCGGCAGCAGAGACGGGCCCGGCCAGACGGGCTCGCTGCCGGGCCAGTTCGCGCGCGGCGGACA
>CAXUFS010000155.1:0-6922 GCA_964250315.1 uncultured Kineosporia sp.
CCGCCCCCCCCCCGCCCCGGGGGGGGGGGGGGGCCCCCCCCCCCCCCCCCCCCCCCCCGCGACTCGCTGGCCGACGAACCGGACCACCGGGTCGAAGATCATCGTGTCGCGGGGATCGTCGTGCCACAGCTCGTGCCGGGCGGTGGAGAACCGGCTGCGGGGGACGTTGCGATGGTCGAGGACGGCGATCACGCCCGGAACTCTCAGCGCCGCGCTGGTGTCCAGGCGGAGGATCCGGGCGTGAGCCACGTTCGAGCGCAGCAACTTGATGTGCAGCAGGCCCTCGGGCTGGTGGTCGAGGGTGTACTGCACCGATCCGGTCACCACGCCGAGCCCGGCTGGCGCGGGCACATTGCGTCCGACCGCTGCGTTGGCGCCGGCCTGCGCATTGACCCGGCCGTGGACGGCGTCCGCGATGGCCCGATATCCGGTGCACCGGCACAGGTTTCCCTTCAGCGCTCGGGGCAGATCAGCGTGTTGCTGCTGGTTAAGTGCGGCAGTGGTCATGATCAGGCCAGCCGTGCAGAACCCACACTGAAAACCCTGCGCGTCCAGAAAGCGTTGCTGAACCGGATGCAGGCCGTCCGGCCCGGCCATTCCCTCGACCGTGGTCACCTCCGCCCCATTGGCCCGAACGGCCGGGTAGACGCAACTGTGCACCGGCGCCCCGTCCAGATGCACTGTGCAGGCGCCACAATCACCTGCGTCGCAGCCTTTCTTGACCCCGAACCAGCCCTCTGAACGCAGATAGGTGCGCAGGCACTGGCCAGGCGCTGGAGGTTCAGTGGCCTGCTTGCCGTTGATCCGCAGACTGAAACCGGTCACGACAGCTCCTGGCGGATCTCTTCGGCGAAGACCCGGGTCAGCTGCTGGCGCCAGAGCGGCAGCCCGTGGATGTCGTCGTGGTACAGCTCGAACGGGATCCCGGCCATGATCGCCAGTTCGAGTTCCTCCGCCGAAGGAAGGCCCGAGAAGCGCAGTACCACCGGGCGTTTGGTGGACGCGGTCACGATCAGGCGCAGGCCGTCCGGATCGCGCCGGCCGATCAGCAGGGCGGCGGAGCGGCCCAGTTCGCCCAGCGACGTCCGGCGGAAGGCCGCGGGCATCTCCAGCGCCTCAGCCGGTAGCCGGATGGAGCGGAGCAACTCGCCCGGGCGCAGCCCGTTGACACCGTCGCCGGTGACGAACTCTTCGGCTGCGCAATGCCTTTGAGCGCCGCCGGGATCGATGAGCCGACAGAGCCCATCCAGGGCCGCGGTCAGTGAGATCATCGGCCCAGCGGGCAGCGAGTTGCACAGATTGCCGCCCACGGTGGCCACATTCCAGATCTTGAAGCTGGCCAGGAACGCCTCGCAGCACTGCCGGAACAACTGCCCGGCCGCCCATTCCGCTGGTGGGTCGAACTCGTACAGCTCGGCGATGGTGCAGGTGGCCGCGATGTCCAGTCCGGCCGGGGTGACGGTCAAGCTCGGCCAGTTGTGACCGGTCAGATCGAGTAACCGGCGCAGCTGCGGCTGTGGCTGGGAGAAGAGCCAGGTTCCCCCGGCCAGCCAGGCATCACCCGGGCGCCAATCACCCGGGTTCGCGAGTGGAACCACCTCTTTTATCGTGTTCAGGTCCATGCGGTCAGGTCCCGAGCCGCCGGGAGATCCGGGTCAGATCGGCCCGGGCGGTGGCCAGATCCACGCCGGTCAGGTCGCCGTCACGGACCACGAACCGGCCCTGCACCAGTAGATGCCGCACGGTTCGGCGCGGGCCCAGCGCCAGCGCCGCCAGCGGATCCGGGATGTCCTGGACGTCGTCGCCCGGCCATACCGCGATATCCGCCCGCTTCCCGGGGGCGAGCACGCCGATGTCATCGCGGCCCAGCACCTTCGCACCACCGGCGGTGGCCAGGCCGAGGACGTCACGCACACCCATGTCCTGAGGGTCACCGGTGCGCTGCCGGGCCGTGAACAACGCCTGCCGCAGCTCGGTCAAGAGGCCGCCGTCCTCGTTGCTGGCCACGCCGTCCACCCCCAGCCCAACCGGCGCACCGGCTCTGGTGAGGTCACTGACCCGGCAACTGCCGGAACCGAGCCGGGCATTGCTGGACGGGCAGTGCGCCACGCCGGTACCGGTGGCGCCCAGCTTGGCCACCTCGGCGTCGTCGAAATGGATGCCGTGCGCATACCAGACGTCTTCGCCGATCCAGCCGAAGCGCTCCATCAGTTCCAGCGGCCGGACGCCGAATCGAGCCAGCGTATCTCTTTCCTCGTCGAGGGTTTCGGCCAGATGGGTGTGCATCTGCAGTCCCAGCTCACGGGCCACGATGGCGGACTGCTCCATCAGCCGGGGGGTGACCGTGAACGGCGAGCAGGGCGCCACCGTGACCACGATCTGCTCGCCGTCGTGCAGCCGGTCGTAGACGTCGACCGTGCTGGCCAGGATCTTGTTGGTGTCCTCGACCACGCTGTCGGGGGGCAGCCCGCCGTCGGACTCACCGAGATCCATCGAGCCGCGAGCCAGGTGCAGCCGGGTACCCACCGCGCGAGCGGCGTCGGCCAGCCGGTCGAAGACGCTGTCGTCACCGCGGGGCACCAGATAGTGGTGATCGGCCGCGGTGGTACAGCCGGAGAGGGCCAGTTCGCTGATCCCGGCCAGGGCGGCGGTGTAGACGTCGTCGGGGTCGAGCCGGGCCCAGATCGGGTAGAGCGTGGTCAGCCAGCCGAACAGGGTGCTGTCCACGGCCCGGCCCCGGGTGGCCCACTGATAGAGGTGGTGATGGGTGTTGATCAGCCCGGCCGTGATGATGTCGCCGTCGACCCGGATGACCTGGTCAGCGGGCTGCTCGGGCACATCGCCGACCGCTTCGATCCGGCCGTCGCGGATCGCGACGTCGCCGGGGAACCAGGCGCCGCGCAACACCAGACGGGGGCTGGGCGCACCCTCGCTGAGCTGGACCGGCGTCATCGCACGACGCTAACCCCTAGCTGTTGCGAACAGGTGACGTCTGTGCGGCCTGGCTTACGCCCCTTCGCCTGCTTCGGCTGCGTCGGCGCAGTGGCTGAGCCGGGCACCCTGTGCCAGGTTTGGCGGATGATCGTCACTCACCTCGGGCATTCGTGCCTGCTGGTCGAGGCCGGAGGGACCCGGGTCCTGCTCGACCCCGGCGGCCTGACGCCCGATCTGGAGCAGCAGACCGGACTCGACGCCATCCTGATCACCCATCAGCACACGGATCACCTGGACCCGAAGCGGATCCCCGAACTGGTGGCGGGGAATGCCGGCGTCAGGATCTTTTGCGAGCCGTCATCGATGAGTGTGCTGGCCGGGGCCGGAGTGCAGAGCAGTGCGCTGGCCGAAGGTGACACCGTCAGCCTGGGCGGACTGACGGTGACCGGGATCGGGAACCAGCACGCGGAGATCTATCGGGAGATCCCGCGGATCGGCAATGTGGGCATGCTGTTGCGGGCCGGCGGCGAACCCAGCCTGTTCCATCCGGGCGACTCCTACGCCAGCAGTCCGGATGGTGTCGACATCCTCGCGGCGCCGCTGAGCGCGCCGTGGGCCGCGCTGAAAGAGACCATCGACTTCGTCCGGGCGGTCAAGCCGGGCCGGGTCTTTCCGATCCACGACGGCATCGTGTCGAAGCGGGGCCGGGGCGTCTACTACAGCCAGCTGGGCAACTTCCTGCCCATCGGCGCCTCAATCCAGGACCTGGCTGGAGCCGGGCCAACCAAGTTTTAGCGCCGTCCGGCCGGCGGACGTGCACAGGACTCGGCAAAGCAGGCTCCTGCGGCCGATTTGGCCCTCACAACCCGGTTGTGCCGAAGTTGTGGCGTCCAGATCGAGTATGTGGATACCGCTCATGCTTCGCTGCCCTGTGGATAACCAAACCAGGCTGAGCCGGAACCGGTCACAGTGTGCTCGTGCCGCAGTACGAGGCCGCCGAAGTGGCCCGCCGCCTGGGGGGAACCGCTGATTGGCGGGCCCTGCTCCGGCACAGCACCAGGCACTCGGTTCGCCAGGCGCTGGCGCTGGGCACGCTCGAACGGATCGGGCGCGGGATGTACTCCTTGCCCGGCATCAGCCCCGCGCGTCAATCGGCCGCGAGCCTGCGCGGACTGGTATCCCACCGCTCCGCGGCAGATCACTGGCTGATCGAGCGGCTGAGTTCGGAGCCGGTCACCGAGATTGTGGTTCCGCGCCGGGCTCGGCCCCTGGTGAGCAAGGGACTGATCCTTCATTACGCCGACGTCCCGGCTCGAGATGATCACGGCGGCGTGACCTCTCCGTTGCGCACGGTGCTGGATTGCGCGGCAATCCTGTCCTTTGCGGAGGGCCTGGCCATAGCCGACTCTGCGCTGCGCCGGCGCTTGATCGAGCCACCTGAACTCATGGCCGCGGCCTTGAACCGGCGTGGCCCTGGGCGGCGCGCCGTGCTCCGGGTCGCCGAAGCCGCCGACGGCCGAGCGGCGAACCCGTTCGAGAGCGGTCTACGGGCCGTCCTGGTGGAGGGCGGCATCACTCAGTTCGTTCCGCAGTATCAGGTGCGGATAGGCGACTTCTCGGCCCGGGTCGACCTGGGTGATCCGGTCAGCCGTGTCGCGCTCGAAGCCGACAGCTTCGCGTTTCACGGCAGCCGCCAAGCGCTGGGCCAGGATTGCCGCCGTTATGACGAGCTCGTCCGGGGCGGATGGCTGGTATTGCGCTTCACCTGGGAAGACGTGATGTTCGACCAGGAGTGGGTGTTCGCGGTGGTCAGGGAGACGAGGCAACTCCTTCCCAGGACTCGGCGAATGAGGCCCTGAAGGGCTGATCGGGGCGGCGAGGCGGGGTTGTGCCGAAGCTGTGGCGGTCAGCGCTGAAGGTGCACGGCCCAGACGCCCCGGCCGGCTACGGCCGCGCAGGAGGCGTTCCGCCCGGCTCGGGCGGCCAGCGCGATGCAACGGCCGACCGCTGCCTGCCCGTAGAAGTTCGGGTGCAGGGATTCGCTGGGCGAACCCTGGCCGGCCAGGTCGATGAACCGGATCCACTCCACTCCGGACGCCACCGGTGTGCCGGTGGACTGGCTCGCCTCGGCACTGCAGAGCTGATGACCTGCTACTGCCTGCTTCAGATCGAGGAACTGCACTCCTCGGTCCGCCGCCGCTTTCGCCTCCATGGTGGTGATCTGCGGCACCAGCGAGTTCGCGAACCATTCGGCGTCGGCGTCGTAGAACGGGCAGCCACCGACGGTCGCCCGCGCCCGCCCCGCATAGCGAAAGTCTGATCCGGGCGCCAGCGGGCTGGGATAGGACTGCAGGATGAAGTGATAGCTGCCGGGCCGGTAGCCGGCCTGGGACATGGTCGCGCGCACATCGTCGAGCGCGGCCTCGAGCCCGCTCTGCACAACCGGAAGCGCGGCGGTCAGCTGAGCCTGCACAGCGGCATTGCACGGGCCCAGATTGGTCAGGTAGCTGCCGACGCAAGCCTGCAGGATCGATCCGAAGCCGAGGTCGTTGCCGCTGATCGAGAGCACGATCAGGCGTACCCGGTGGCTGCGGGCGACCACGGCCAGCTGATCGTCCTGCGGTGGCTCGCCCTGGAAGCTGGCCCCGCCGGACGATGCCCGCAGCACGTTCACGATCCGCGCGCCCGAGCAGGCCAGATTGATTGGCTGAGCGAAAGGCAGATGAGCGCTGCGGATCGGCGCGACATCGGAGCGATCGCACTGCCCGGCGGTGGCGCCATAGATCCGGCCCGGATCCACCGTGCCATCGGCGTAGGCGCGATCGGTGCCTGCATGGCCGGGCAGGGGATCGGCCGAATTGCCCTTCCAGCGGCCCGCCTCACCGGCGATGTAGCTGTCGCCCAAACTGACCACCACGGATCGGTGCCGAGCTGAATGGCCCGGATGATCCGCGGATGCCTGCGCTGCAACTGGATTCAGCGCCACCGCTGCAGCCAGCCCCAGCGCGATGACCAGACTCCGTCGCCTCACTTCGCCCTCCATGGCAGCCCGGCCCGGCCATCCTCGCCCAGGCGGTGCGCTGAGCGTATCTCGGCCAGCGAGCGAACGGCAGCCCGGAATCAGCCGGATCAGGCGGAATGCACCGGCACCGCAGTGGCAGTGGCGGCGATGTCGTTACGGTGGTGCGCGCCATCCAGGGTGATGCGGTCCAGCGCGTTGTAGGCCGCGGCCCGCGCCTGCTCCAGGCCGGAGCCGGTACCCACCACCGACAGCACCCGCCCGCCTGCGCTGACCAACCGGTCACCATCCTGCTTGGTCCCCGCCTGCAGCACCCAGGCGCCGGGCTGGGCGTCCGCGTCGTCCAAGCCGGCGATGACATCGCCCGTTCTCGGCGACCCGGGGTATCCCGACGCCGCCAGCACCACGGTGACCACCGCCTGATCGCGCCATTCCAGGGCACCGATCCCGGCCAGCGAGCCGGAAGCAGAAGCCATGAGCAACAACGACAATGGCGTGCTCAGCCGGGGGAGTACGACCTGGGTCTCCGGATCACCGAAGCGGGCGTTGAACTCGATCACTTTGGGGCCGGCGCTGGTCAGGGCCAGCCCGCAGTACAACACGCCACTGAAAGGCGTTCCCCGCCGCCGCATCTCGTTGATCACCGGCTGAGCGATCCGGGTCAGGACGTCGTCCGCCAGATCAGCTGGAGCCCAGGGCAACGGTGAATAGGCGCCCATCCCGCCGGTGTTCGGGCCCTGGTCGGCATCGAAGACCCGCTTGAAGTCCTGCGCGGGGGCCAGCGGCAACACCGTCACCCCGTCGGTCAGGCAGAACAGGGAGACCTCCGGGCCATCCAGGTACTCCTCGATCACGACCGCGCCGCCCGGCCGGTCCAGGCAGTCGCCGGCGTGGGCCAGGGCGGCCTCGCGTTCCGAGCCGACCAGCACTCCCTTGCCCGCGGCCAGGCCGTCGTCCTTCACCACGAAC
>CAXUFS010000156.1:0-6868 GCA_964250315.1 uncultured Kineosporia sp.
CGCCATCCAGTCCGCGCCGGGCGGCCAGTCCGCCGCAGCCGGCGACCCGTCCAGCCAGCCACCGCGCAAGCGTGCGGCCAAGAAGACCACCCGATCCCAGTCCTAGCTCGGCCCATCTCCAGGAGGAGACCATGGCTTTCGCCACTCAGTCCGACCGTTCGTCTCTGCCCACTCCGCTGTTCGCTGTCGTCGGCGCCACCAACCTGGCCGTCGAGCGGGTCCGGGACTTCGACCCCAAGGCGTTCAGCGAAAAGGCCCAGGAACTGCCGGTCACTGCTGCCGCGCGCGCCCTGCAGCTGGCCAGCCTCGGCCAGGCACGCTACGACGACCTCGCCAGCCGGGGTAAGTCGGTGCTCGACGGCATCCGCTCGCAGGCCAGCACCGAGCAGCTGATCAACCAGGCCAGCAACACCGTCAGCCGGGGCAAGGCTGCCGTCACCACCGCCCGCAAGGCCGCCGAGGACACGTACGCGGTCATCCTGTCCACCTTCGGGGCGGGCCGGACCGAGACCGAAGAGGTGATCACGAGCACCCGCACCCGCACCCAGGTCGCGGCCAAGAAGACAGCCACCACGGCCAAGCGATCCAGCGGCACTGCCCGCAAGTCGGCCGGCGCGGCCAAGACGGCCGCCAAGGGGGCCCGGACCAGCGCCCGCAAGACCGCGTCGTCCGCCTCCAAGGCGGCCTCGGACGCCGCCACCCGGATCAGCAAATGATTCGCTGATCGACTCGCGGCCGCCGGATCGGCACGCCTGTCTGGCGGCCGCTTCAGGTTAGGCTGATCTCTATGCTCGAAGCGCTGGGTGGCGTGCAGGCGCTGCTCCTCATTGCCCTGGCGGTGCTGGCCTTCGGCTGCAACGCCGTGGCGCTGGTCGATGCGATCCGCCAGCGCCCGGACGCATTCGCCGCCGCCAACAAGCTGACCAAGCAGTTGTGGCTGATCATCCTGGGTGTGGCCGCCGCCATCGGCTTCATCTATCTGGTGCTCCAATTGCAAGCTCCGGGTGCGCTTTTCGTCTTCCAGTTCCCCAACATCATTGCGTTCGTCGCCTCCGCCATCTATCTGGTCGACGTCCGCCCGGCCGTGCGCCGCCTGACCGGTGGCGGGGGCAGCCGGGGGCCGTACGGCGGCTGGTAGCCCAGCTCCGCCAGCCGACGTTCTAACTCAATGCAGTTAGGTGACTACGCATTGACATCAACGCGGGGTAGGCTCAGCTGAGCCCATCAGCACGCGGAGGAGAGCATGACCGAGTTCGTCGCCGGAGGGCGCCGCCGAATCGATCGGGTCCTTGCTCCGGACTATCTGGACGGCCTGCAGGACCTGACCCTGGCCGAGATTCGCGAGCGCCGGGCCGAGGCCGATCAGGAGGAGGTCGATCTCTCCTACGCGCGGCGGCTGCTGCACGGCGGGATCGAAATCCTGCGGTTCCACCCGCGCGGGCGCGGTGTGGGCGGCCCCGCCGCCCCGCCGCCGGGCACGCTGGGGGATGAAGCGATCGTCGAGGCCCTGAAGCGGATCCTGGCTGAGGACCGGCCGGCGGATCGGGGTCTGGGCCGGCATCTGACCGCATCACCCAGCCGGGTGGGGGAGCACCGGCGGGAGGCGGAGCGGGCGGTGGCCGACGTCGGCGGATCCGACCTGGCCGGGATGGATGACGCCGGGCTCGACGCGGCCCTCGAGCGGCTGAGCGACATCGAAGGCCGGGTCAGCCGGTCCCGCCGTCAGGTGCAGGCTGTGGTCGACACCCTCACCGCCGACATCGCCCGGCGGTACAGCGACGACCGCCTGCACGTCAGCCCCTGAAGGCCGGGCTCTAATCTGAGCCGGTGCGGGCGGTGGTGCAGCGGGCGACGTCGGCCAACGTCAGCGTCGATGGCCAGACCGTGGGCAAGCTGGATCGGCCCGGCCTGGTCGTGCTGATCGGCATCACCCACACCGACAGCCAGGCGCAGGTCACCCAGATGGCGCGCAAGATCGCCAGCCTGCGGATCCTGCGCGACGAACGCAGCGCACTGGACGAAGCGGCGCCGGTGCTCCTGATCAGCCAGTTCACCCTGTACGGCGACGCGTCCAAAGGGCGCCGCCCGACCTCGAGCGCGGCCGCGCCCGGCCCGGTGGCACAGCCGCTGGTGGACGCCGTCGCCCAAGCCCTGCGCGAGCAAGGCCTGGAGGTTCAGACCGGCGTTTTCGGCGCGCAGATGGCGATCGAACTGGTCAACGATGGCCCCTTCACCGTGCTGCTCGACTTCTGAGACTCTGGATCCGCCGGCTCATCTCGGCGCGACCGCCGGCCAGGCCACGGTGAGTTCGCCCAGCCGCCAGCGGGCCGGGCCGTCCAGGATCGGCCAGCCTTCACTCATCCGCGAGCAGGTGGCCAGCCAGCGCTGGCGAACGCCGAAACCGCCATGAGCGGCCGCCAGCGCCCAGGCCCGGTCGAGGTCGGCCAGGAACCCGTGCACCCGCTCGCCGGGCATGTTGCGGTGGATCAGCGCCTTGGGCAGCCGGGCCGCCACCTCGCTGGGTAGCTCCAGATCGGCCAGCCGCAGCGACAGGGTCAGCGACAGCGGGCCCTGCGCACCGACCGCGATCCAGGCCGCTCGGCGCCCGGCCTCATCGCAGGTGCCGTCCACCAGCAGCCCATCGGGGGCCAGCCGCTCGCACAGGCGTCGCCAGGCACCCGGCACGTCGTCCTCGGAGTACTGCCGCAGCACGTTGAAGGCCCGGACCAGCACCGGCGATCGCCCACCCGGCACCGGCAGCTCGAACCCGCCCAGTGCGAAGTCGAGGCCCGTCCGGCGCCAGGTGGCGGCCTCCAGCACCCGGGCCGGGTCGATCTCGATTCCCAGCACCTCGACGTCCGGCCGGACCGCACGCAACCGGTTCAGCAGTTCCAGCGCGGTCACCGGGCTGGAGCCGTAGCCCAGATCGGCCACCAGCGGATCGGCCGCCCGGCGCAACCTCCACCCCTGCGGCCCAGCCAGCCAGCGATCCACCCGGCGCAGCCGATTCGGCCCGGTGGTGCCCCGGGTCGCCATCCCTTCCGGCCGGCTCACCTTCAGCAGGTTAGAAGTAGCACGGGAGTAGCACGGGAAGCGCAGGCGGCTAGCGTGGGTTGTCAATCGGGGACAACGATTCGGCCGCTCGGCGAAAGCCTGACGAAACGAGGAGTGGATGTCGGTGCGCCCTGCCGGGACACCTGCCCGGGTTGCCATGGTGTCGGTGCATACGTCGCCCCTGGAGCAGCCGGGCACCGGAGACGCCGGCGGCCTCAACGTCTATGTCGCCGAGACCGCCCGCCGGATGGCTGGGCGCGGTACCGAGGTCGAGATCTTCACCCGGGCCACGTCCCGGGACGCGCCGCCGGCCACCGAGCTGGCGCCTGGAGTCACCGTCCGTACCGTCGTGGCCGGGCCCTTCGAAGGACTGGAGAAGAACGATCTGCCCGGCCAGCTGTGTGCCTTCTCGGCCGGGATGCTCCGGGAGGAGGCCCGGCACGAGCCCGGCTGGTACGACCTGGTGCACTCGCACTACTGGCTCTCCGGCCAGGCCGGCTGGGTGGCCGCGCAGCGCTGGAACGCGCCGCTGCTGCACTCGATGCACACCATGGCCAAGGTGAAGAACCAGTCCCTGGCCGACGGTGACGACCCCGAGCCGCTGGTCCGGCTGATCGGCGAGCAGCAGGTGGTGAACAACGCTGACGGCCTGATCGCCAACACTGAAGCCGAGGCCGAGGATCTGATCGGGCTCTACGGCGCCGATCCGGCCCGGATCACCGTGATTCCGCCCGGGGCCGACCTGGACACCTTCTGCCCGGCACCGGATGGACGACGCCGGGCCCGGGCCCGGCTCGGGCTGCCGCAGACGGCCCGGCTGGTGCTGTTCGTGGGCCGGATCCAGCCGCTGAAGGCTCCTGATGTGCTGCTGCGGGCGGTGGCCGAGCTGATCGCCCGCGAGCCGTCGCGCCGGGACAAGTTGCTGGTCGCTGTGCTCGGTGGCCCCAGCGGCACTGGCCTGGAACGACCCGAGCAACTGCAGAAACTGGCGGGTGAGCTGGGCATCAGCGACCTGGTGCAGTTCCATCAGCCCGCTGCCCGGCCGGTGCTGGCCGACTGGTACCGGGCGGCCGACCTGGTGGCGGTGCCATCGCACAGAGGCGCAGGCCTGCGGACCGCCGGGGCTCGCGGCCCGGGTCGGGGGCCGGCCCTCCGCCGTCCAGGACGGCGTCACCGGCCGGCTGGTCGACGGCCACGAGCCGCTGACCTGGGCCCGGGCGCTGGGTGAGTTGCTTGACCACCCCCGGCCGCGGGTGCTGTCAGCGGCCGCCCAGGAGCATGCGAGCCGGTACAGCTGGGATGCCAGCGTGGACGCCATCCTGGGTGCGTACGCCTCGGTGGCCCGTCCCCGGGTTCCGCTGATGGCCGCCTCCTGAGCCACTGATGGAACACCCGCTGGAGGCCGCCGGGAACTCGCCCGGCACTGGGCCGGATCTTCGCGCCCGGGCCGAGCAGGTGGTTCTCAACTGGTGCACCGGCGCCGGGATCCCGTCCGCGACCGGAGCCCGGCCCGGGGAGTTCGTGGTCGAACTGCCCGGCGAGGCCAAGCTGAGGACCGGGGTGTCGATCCTGATCGGCGCACGGGCACTGAGCGTGTCGGCGTTCGTGATCCGGCACCCGGACGAGAACCAGGCCGGTTTCTATCGCTGGCTGCTGACCCGCAACTCCCGGCTGCCCGGGCTGGCGTTCGCGCTGGACCGGCTGGGCGACGTCTACCTGGTCGGCCGTATTCCGCTGGCCGCAGTGACCGTGGACGCCGTGGACGACCTGCTCGGGGCGCTGCTGTCGGCGTCCGACGGCTCGTTCAACGATCTGCTGGCCCTGGGCTTCCTGTCGTCCATGCGCCGGGAATGGGCCTGGCGGACCGATCGCGGTGAGTCCACCGGCAATCTGGCCGCCTTCCGGCACCTGCTCGAGCCCGGCTGACACCTCTCCCGGGTGCGGACCGAAGCGAGCCCATAGGCTTGGATCCATGGCTCACACCCTCGTGCTGCTCCGTCACGGCGAGAGCGACTGGAACGCCAAGAACCTGTTCACCGGCTGGGTCGACGTCCCGTTGTCCGAGCAGGGGCGGGCCGAGGCGATCAGGGGCGGCGAACTGCTGGTCGCCGAGGGGGCACTGCCGGACATCGTGCACACCTCGCTTCTGCGCCGGGCGATCACGACCGCGCATCTGGCGCTGGACACCGCCGATCGGCACTGGATCCCGGTGAAGCGATCGTGGCGGCTGAACGAACGGCACTACGGCGCGCTGCAGGGCAAGAACAAGAAGCAGACCATGGAGGAGTTCGGCGAGGAGCAGTTCATGCTCTGGCGCCGCTCCTACGACGTCCCGCCGCCGCCGATCGACCCGGGTGACGAGTACTCCCAGGCCGGTGACCCGCGCTACGCCGACCTGGGCGATCCCTCGATCAGTGCGCCGCTGACCGAGTGCCTCAAGGACGTGGTGGGCAGGATGCTGCCGTACTGGGAGTCAGCGGTGATCCCCGATCTGGCCGCTGGGCAGACGGTGCTGCTGGCCGCGCACGGCAACTCCCTGCGGGCGCTGGTCAAGCACCTGGACTCGATCAGCGACACCGACATCGCCGGGCTGAACATCCCGACCGGGATTCCGCTGCTCTACGAACTGGACGACGACTTCAGGCCCACCGTCGCGGGCGGGCGTTATCTGGACCCGGACGCCGCCGCCGACGCGGTCGCCGCCGTCGCCAATCAGGGGCGCTGACTAGCTGGCTGAGGTCACTCGCTCGCCGGTGACCAGATACACCACCCGGCGGGCGATCACCACGGCGTGGTCGGCGTAGCGCTCGTAGTAGCGCCCGCAGAGGGTGACGTCGACGGCGGTCTCCACGCCGTAGTCCCAGTCCGGTGACATCAGCTGACTGAACAGGCCCCGGTGCAGCTGGTCCATATCGTCGTCGTCGGATTCCAGCTGGACCGCGGCCGCCAGATCCCGCTGGGCGATGATCGAGCCGGTCTTCACCACCAGTCGCTCGGCCACCTGGCCCATCTCCAGCACGGTTCCGCGCAGCTGGGCCGGGATGACCGAGTTCGGGTAGCGCAACCGGGCCAGCTTGGCCACGTGCCGGGCCAGGTCCCCCATCCGTTCCAGGTCGGCGCTCATCCGCAGCGCGGTGACCAGCACCCGCAGATCGGTGGCGACCGGCGACTGCCGGGCGATCAGCACCAGCGCCCGCTCCTCCAGCTCGACCTGCAGGGCATCGACCTGCTCGTCGGCGGTGATCACGCTCTCGGCCAGGGCCAGATCGGCGTCCAGCAGCGATGTGGTGGCACGGCTCATCGCCGATCCGACCAAGCGGGTCATCTCGACCAGTTCATCGTTGATCGATCGCAGGTCGATCGCGAACTGCTCACGCATCCGGTGAGCGCCTCCCTCGGGTTGCTGGCACAGCCACGGTCGCAGCGCGCCGTGAACTGGTGCCTGCTTGCAGGTGAACACAACCCGAAGGCTTCGTCCAACCCAGCCACCACGGACGAAATGCCTGCTGGGCGAGCTTACGCTGTTGCGGTGAGCGGAACTTCGGCCGCCGTGGCCATCTCGGCTGCGACGCTGGCCGGTCTGGTTCTGGGTCTTCTGATCGGATATCTGTGGGTTCACCGCGGCGGCCAGGCCGATGACCCAGCCGACGCGGCCAGGCCCGCTCGCCGAAGCTCCGTCCCGCCGGCCGCCCGTCCGGCGCTGCCGGACGGGGCCGCTGACGTGCTGAACGTGCTGCGCTCGGCCTCGGTCGTGCTGGACGAATCCGGCGCCCTGGTCAAGACCAGCCCGGCGGCCCACGCCTTCGGCCTGGTC
>CAXUFS010000157.1:0-6860 GCA_964250315.1 uncultured Kineosporia sp.
CGCCGGCCGCGGCCCGGGCGGGGCCCCCGCCCGCCGGCCGCCCCGGCCGCGGCCTGCCCGGTGGCCGAGACCACCCAGGAGAACGGCATCTGCCGTCAGGTGATCGCCCCGGCTCCGGGCCTGTCCGGCGAGCTGGCGGCCCGGGCCACCCAGATCGGCCTGCGGCTGGCCGGAGAACTCGGCGTCACCGGGGTGCTGGCGGTGGAGATGTTCGACATTGGCGCTGGCGTTCTGGTCAATGAGCTGGCCATGCGCCCGCACAACAGCGGGCACTGGACCATCGACGGAGCGGTGACCAGCCAGTTCGAGCAGCATCTGCGAGCCGTGCTGGATCTGCCGCTGGGCGATCCGCGCCCGCGGGCGCCCTGGTCGGTGATGGTCAACGTGCTCGGCGGCGCCTACCCCGACCTGTATCGCAGCTACCTGCACGTGATGGCCCGCGATCCCGCGGCCAAGGTGCACCTGTACGGCAAGGAGGTCCGGCCCGGGCGCAAGGTCGGCCATGTCACCGTGACCGGTTCGGACCTGGAGGCGGTGCAGGCCCGGGCTCAGCACGCGGCCGGGTTCATCGAGGGGCTGATCGATGAGTGAGCCGGGCCCGGCCCCGCTGGTGGGTGTCGTGATGGGCTCGGACTCCGACTGGCCGGTGATGCAGGCTGCGGCGCAAGCGCTGAACGAGTTCGGGGTGCCGTTCGAGGCGGACGTCGTTTCCGCGCATCGGATGCCCCGGGAGATGATCGGCTATGGGACGGCGGCGGCCGGGCGCGGGCTGCGGGTTCTGATCGCCGGGGCGGGCGGGGCCGCGCATCTGCCCGGCATGCTGGCCTCGGTCACGGTGCTGCCGGTGATCGGCGTCCCGGTGCCGCTGAAGACCCTGGACGGCCTGGACTCGCTGCTCTCGATCGTGCAGATGCCGGCCGGGGTGCCGGTGGCCTCGGTGTCGATCGGCGGGGCCCGCAACGCCGGGTTGCTCGCCGTCCGGATCCTGGCCGCGGGGCAGGACGCGCTGGGGGCCCGGCTGCGCGGCCAGCTGGCTCAGTTCGCCGACGGGCTCAGGGACACGGCTGCGTCGAAGGGCGCCGCCCTGCGAGCCAACCTCTCCCCATGATCGCCAGCTGATCAGGCGGCCTTCTTCTTCGACGCGGCCGCGATGGCAGCCACGGTGTCCATGTCGTTGTTCTTGATCGCGGCGAAGAGCCGCTGGGCCTGCGCGCTGTCCCAGGCCACCGCCGAGCCCGCGCTGGTCGACAGGTTCGGATTGCTGATCGGCACGGTCATCGACAAGCCGCCCCCGCCGGACACTGCCCGCATCGCCAGCACGAACTTGGCCACGCCCAGCACCGAGGTGCTCTTGTCCACGGTCAGCGCGCCACCCCCGGCCTTGGCCGCCGGAAACGCCCGCCAGGGCTGGAGCAGGGTGCCGGGCGACAGCATCTTCTTGGAGATCGCCGCCAGCGTCTCCCGCTGCCGCTCGACCCGGCCCAGGTCGCCCCGCGGATCGCTGTGCCGCGCCCGGGCATAACCGAGCGCGGTCTTGCCGTCCATCTGCTGGCAACCCTTCTTCAGGTTGATGTGCGCGTCGCGGTCGTCCATGTCGAACTTGGGGCACAGCGTGACCCCGCCCACCGCGTCCACGATGGTGGCGAAGCCGCCCAGCCCGGTCTCCACGTAGTCGTCGACCCGGACGCCGGTGACCGACTCGACCGTCTGCACCAGCAGCGGCGCCCCGCCGAACGCGTAAGCAGCGTTGATCTTGTTCCGGCCGTGCCCGGGGATCGGCACATAGGAGTCGCGGGGCAGGCTGATCAGCGTGGTCGGCCCGTTCGAGGGCACGTGCAGCATCATGATCGTGTCGGTGCGCTGACCCGCCGCCGAGCCGGTGCCCAGCCGCTTGCGCTGCGCCGCGGACAGGTCGGCCCGGGAGTCGCTGCCGACCACCAGGTAGGTGCGCCCGGGTGAGTCCGGCGTGTCCAGCGCCCGGTGCGCCGGGGCCAGCGCATCGACCCGGTTCAGATGGGTGTACGCGGTCAGGCCCAGCAGCAGCGGGTAGCCGATCAGGACCAGGATCAGCAGGCCGATGATCAGCCGGATCGGGGGACGGCGCGAAGGCCGCCCCAGCGGCGGCGGATACGCCGGTTGCGGTGGTTTAGCCGGCCCCGGCTGCGGCTCCCGGGTCTGGGGTTCGGCCACCCGCACGGGCGAGCGGGCCGAGTCGAAGCGGGTGCCGTCCGGCGGGCCATCCTGCGATCCGCCGTTCTCGGCGTAGATCTGACCGGCCGCTGCGGGCCACTGCTCGGGCAGATATGGAGGGCCGTCGCCCAGCCCTCGTCGCCGGCCGAAGCCGGGCTTGGACCGGTACACGGTCCCCGGCCGATTCGGGTCCGGCTCTCGTCGTCGCTTGGCTGGGCTCATCTGGAGTACCAACGCACGGCCTCGTCAGGCGGTTCGCGCCCCGCCGTGGCCGGGCTCATCCCAGTCCCAGTCGCGGCGCTTCGATCGCCGGGCAGCTGTCCATCACCACGTCCAGGCCAGCCGCGCGGGCCCGGGCCGCCGCGGCCTGATCGATCACCCCCAGCTGCAGCCAGACCGCGCCAGCTCCGGCCGCGATCGCCTCGTCCACGATTCCGCCCGCCAGCTCGCTGCGCACGAACACGTCCACGACGTCGATCCGGCCGGGAACCTCAGCCAGATCGGGGTAACCCGGCTCGCCGTGCACCGTTTCGGCCTGAGGGTGCACCGGCACGATCTGCTGGCCGAGCTGGTCCTGCAGATAGGCGGCGATCCGGTACGCCGTCCGCTGCCGATTGGACGACAGACCCACCACCGCCCAGCGTCCCCGGGTGCTGAGCAGTCTGCGGATCACCTGTGGATCGTTGACGTGCCCGGCGACGGGCGGCAGGGCCTCGGTCATGCCGCCAGTCTGCCTCAACCCCTCTACCGGACCTCTACGATCTGAGCATGTCGTGGCTCGTGACCGGGGGCGCCGGTTATATCGGTTCGCACGTCGTCCGCACCCTGGCCGAATCCGGCCGGACCGTCGTGGTGATGGACAACCTGTCCAGCGGGCATCGCTCGTTCGTCAGCGACGGTATCCCTTTCGTCCAGGGCAGCGTGGTCAGCCCGGGCGACGTGGAGGCAGCGCTGACCGAGGCGGGGCGGGCCGACGCCGCCGGCCAGGTGGACGGCGTGATCCATCTGGCCGGTTTCAAGTACGCCGGGGTGTCGGTGCAGCAGCCGCTGCACACCTTCGAGCAGAACGTGACCGGCATGCAGGTGCTCTGCGCGGGAATGCTCAAGGCCGGGATCAAGACCATGGTGTTCTCGTCCAGCGCCGCCACCTACGGCACCCCGAGCGTCGACCTGGTCACCGAGGACACCCCGACCAGGCCCGAAAGCCCTTACGGGCAGAGCAAGTTGGCCGGCGACTGGCTGCTGCGCGATCTCGGCGTCAGCGATGACTTCCGGCACACCTCGCTGCGCTACTTCAACGTCGTTGGCTCCGGCTACCCGGACCTGTATGACACCAGCCCCCACAATCTGTTCCCGATGGTGATGGCCGCGCTCACCGCTGGGCAGACGCCGGTGGTGCGGGGGACCGACTATCCGACCCCGGACGGCTCCTGCGTGCGCGATTACGTGCACGTTCAGGACCTGGCTCTGGCGCATGTGGCCGCCGCCCAGGCGCTGGAGCAGGGCCGGGTGCTGGAGCCGGTGTACAACCTGGGCAGTGGTGAAGGGGTGTCGGTCCTGCAGATCATGGACTCGATGAGCCGGGTGACCGGTCATTCCTTCACCCCGGAGATCCGCGAGCGGCGGCCTGGCGATCCGGCCCGGATCGTCGCGTCGGGTGCGCTGGCCGCGCGGGACCTGGACTGGGCGATGCGGCACGACCTGGACGACATGGTGGGCAGCGCCTGGTCGGCCTGGACCGCGGCCCAGTCAGCTGAGCAGTAGCTCGGTGCCCAGCGCGCAGTGGTCGCTGATCGGCATCCGGACCGCCTGAGCCTGCCTCGGCCAGGGCTGCGCGCCGTCCGGAAGCCCTTGCTGCAGAATGTGATCCAGTTGCAGCCGGGGCCGTGGGGCGGGCCAGGTCGCCAGACTGACCAGCGGCGCCCACCCCGGCATCCGCCGGCTGACCAGCCCAGCCGGAAGATTCAGATCGCCCATCAGCAGCCGGGGGCCGGGCAGCTGGGCCAGCCAGTGCCGAACCTGTCCCAGTTGCCGGATGCTGCGCGCGGGCATGAACGACAGATGCACGCAGGCCACGGTCAGCCGGGGCGACTCCAGTTCAGCCGCGACCACCGCCCGGGGCTCGTCCCGCAGCCACAGCACCCGGGGCGGCCGGCTCGGGATCATCACCGGCAGCCGCCCCCGGCCAGGGCTCAGCCGCAGCACATGCCAGCGCCGCACCGGGATCCGGGACAGCAGTGCCACCCCGAATCCGGGCGCCCGGTCGCCGTCCGGCACCAGCCCGCGTCCGGGCGCCCAGCCGGGCTGGCCCGGCACGCCGGCCACGGTTTCCTCGAAACGCCATGCTGTAGCGCCCATTTCGGCGGCGATAGCGGCAGCCTGGGGTTGATAACCCGAGCGCGGCTGATACCGGTCGGCCTCCTGCAGGGCGAGCACATCGGCGTCCAGCAGCTGGCCCGTCTCGCCCACCTGGGCCGGCCGGCTCGCGACCGCGGCCCGCCCCCCGCCGGGCAAACGGGTGCACGACACCACCCAGAGCCCGGCCGCCCCCGCGCCCGCGCTGCCGCCCCCCACCCGCCGGACATCAGGTTGAACGAAACCAGCCTCAGCCGGGCCGCATCCGCGTTCACTCGTCCGGGGCGCCGATAGCGGCGTCCAGGTCACGCAGCATTCCGACCGCGTCGGCGACGATGCCGTGGTCATCCGTATTCACGCCGTGCAACAGCCAGCGAGCCAGGGCCAGTTCGCCCGACAGCCGGGCGCGCCGGCGCAGAGCCGGATCAGGTGGCTCGTGCCGGGCGGCGGCGTAAGCCGCCAGCACCGGATCAAGGGCCGGCTCGTTGGAACCCAGTGCCAGCCGGGCGAAGTCGTCAGCCGGATCCCCCACCCGGGCTTCGGCCCACTCCACGATGCCGGTGATCCGGTCGCCCTCGACCAGCACGTTCTCCTCGGCCAGGTCTCCGTGCACGCAGCGAGGGACGAACCGCCAGGCGCCGACTTCCTCGACCGCCCGTTCCCAGCGGGACAGCAGCCGGGGCGGGACCTGGCCGGTGGCGGCCGCCCGATCAACCTCAGCCAGCCGCCGGAACCGGTACTCATCGGCGGAGTAGACCGGCAGGCCAGCCTCCTCCACCAGCCGGACGGGCAGATCGTGGATGGCTGCGATCGCCCGGCCCAGCGAGGCGGCCAGGCCGGGGCGGTGCAGCAGTTCCAGCGGGCGCATCGGATGGCCGGGCAGCTGCCGGTGCACTACCGCCCGGCCGCCGCCGGTCAGCGTCGCGGTGCCCTCGACCTGCGGCAGTCCGAAGGGCAGCCAGGACATCAGCTGCTCGATCAGATGGCCCTCCTGATCCATCCGCAGACCGGCCGCGGTATTGCGCGGTGCCCGCACGATCCACACCCGCTTCAGGCTGTCCTGGATCAGGGCCGCGTCGACGTCGTCGGCCGCCGACTCGATCGGCCGGGTCTGAGCCGGCTCCATGCCCTTGATCGCGGCCGACGCCAGGGCGGCGAGGGCGAGTGGACTGCGTGCGGGCATCCCGCCACCGTACTGTTTCCGCTCTGGCCCCGGCCTGTTCTGGTTCGGGGGGCCGCCTGCGAGCAGCCCGGCCGCCGCGTAATCTCGCCGGTATGGGGTCGCTCGAACACCTGGCGCTGTCTCGTTCGACGCTGGACCGGGCGTCGTCCCGGCGCACCGACCCCGAGCTGATCCCCAAGTCGTGGGCCGATCCGGCCACCCGGGTCTTTCCGGTGGCGGACGGCAGTGCCCTGGTGTCAGGGCCGGCCGCAGGTATGCAGGCCGCCGAGCTCGTGACCCGCTCGGGCGAGGGCTGGGCCCAGTTCTGGGGGCCGGCCTGGACGCCGGACCTGAGCCAGGCCATATTCGCCGGGCTGGACCAGGACGGCGTCGCCTGGCTGGCCGTGCCGGTCGAGGCGGATCTACCTGCGCCGGATGGTGCTCGCTGGGCCGGGTTGCGCGAGGCCGGCGCGACCCTGGACGACACCGGAGCCGGAGCACTGGTGTCGGCGGTGGCGGCGCTGGCCTGGCATGCGGCGCACCCGCGCTGCTCGCGATGCGGACATCCGACCGGGGTGGTGCTGGCCGGCTGGCAGCGGCTGTGCCCCAACTGCGGCCGGGAGCACTATCCGCGCACCGATCCAGCCGTGATCATGGCCATCGTGGATCCGGATGACCGGGTGCTGCTGGGCCGTCAGGCAGCCTGGCCGGAGCACCGGTTCTCCACCCTGGCCGGGTTCGTCGAGCCGGGGGAGCCGCTGGAGGACGCCGTGCGGCGCGAGGTGGCCGAAGAGTCCGGGGTGATCGTGGGCGACGTGACCTATCGGGGCAGCCAGCCCTGGCCGTTCCCGTCGTCGCTGATGCTGGGATTTCGCGGCGAGGCGCTGAGCACCCAGATCACCGTGGACGGCGAAGAGCTGGCTCAGGCCCGGTGGTGGAGCCGGGAGGAGCTGGCGGCCGACCTGGCCAGCGGCGCCGTGCTGCTGCCACCGCCGGTCTCGATCGCCCGGCGCCTGATCGAGGACTGGTACGGCGGCGCACTGCCCGGCTCCGGCGCCTGGCGCTGATCATCTGCCCCGGGGTTCGCCGGGGCCCCCCGCCCCGCCGGGCCCCCCCCCCCCGCCGCGGAGGAGCACGCCCCCCCACCGGACGC
>CAXUFS010000158.1:0-6859 GCA_964250315.1 uncultured Kineosporia sp.
GATCTGCTCGGCGCTGGGCTGCTGGGTGCGGGCCTGCTGGCTGCTCTGCTCCTGGTTCGGCGCAGGCGAGGTGGCACCGCCCCGGACGATCCAGCCGCCGAGGCCGAGGTCTGGCTACGGGCCGGCGCCGACGCCGATCGGGGCAGCCTGCTCGACCGCGCTCTGCGCGGAATCCGGGCCAGCTGCCAGCAGGCCGGCGTACCGCTGCCGCAGGTCTACGGCGCGGTGGTGGACAACGAGGGCCTCGACCTGCTGCTCAGCGTCCCTCAGCCTGGAGCGCCGCGGCCCTGGCAAGAGACCGGCTCAGGCTCGCGCTGGCGGTTGCAGATCGCCGACGGGGACGCCCTGGACGCGGCCGCCCAGAGCGCCTATCCGCTGATGGCCTCGGTCGGGCGGGACGATCAGGGCCGCGACGCCCTGATCAACCTGGGGGCGGCCGGTGGCCCGGTGACTGTGCTCGGCGAGCCGGCGATGGCGTCGTCGGTGGTCCGGGCGCTGGCGCTCAGCCTGGCTCACAATCCGTGGTCGCGGGGAATCGAGGTGCTGACCTGCGACCTGCCCGAGACCCTTCCGGTGATCTCGGCCGGGCGGCTGATCTCCTGCGCGGGACCGGACGATCTGACCGGCCAACTGGAGCAGGGCGACGCCCACCTGGTCCGGTCCCGCCCAGCCCAGGTGCTCACCGGCGGTCCGGCGCCCGGTTCCCGGCCGGAGCGGGTCGCGGTGTACGGCGAGGCGCCGGCCGCGCCGATCGCGCACCGGATCGAAGACCTGTCCCGTACGGCCGGCGACCAGCTGGCGATACTGATGACCGGCGAGCTGGCCGCGGCCCGCTGGCGGCTTCGAGTGGCCGACGATGGACGGCTGACCTGCGAAGAGCTGTCGCTGGCGGTGATGGCGAACCGGCTGGGCGACAGCAGCGTCGAACGGTTGCATTCCCTGTTCGTGGCGGCCGCGCAACCCGTCCCGCGGATCCGGCCCGAGGACGGCGAACGGCCGGGGTTCGCCCAGCCGATCGTGGAGACCGACGACGTGTCCTGGGCGCAGGCCAGTGCCCGGATCGCTCTGCTGGGTGACGTTCAGGTACGCGGGGCCGGGCCGATCGAGCCGGCCCGGCAGGACGTGGCCGCCGAAGTGGTGGCCTATCTGGCGTTACATCCCTCCGGCGTGCACCCAACCGTGCTCGGCTCGGCGATCTGGCCCCGCGGCGTCCCGGCCGACGTTCGTGATCAGACCATCACCCAGGTTCGGGACTGGATGGGCACCGGGCCAGATGGTCAGCACCGGGTCCGGACCGGTCACGATGGCCGCCTACGGCTGTCGCCATCCGTGGTGACCGACTGGGATGTGCTGCGCACGCTGCTGGGCCGGGCGGGCGCCGCGACCGTGGTCTCCCGGGAGCGGGACCTGCTGGTCCGGGCCCTGCACCTGGTCCGCGGCCCGGTGGCGGGTGGCCCAGATGGATCCAGTCCGCCGGGCGCGTACTCATGGCTGGCCCGGCTGGATCTGGAACGACAGGCGGAGGAGCTGATCGTCGACGCGGCCGACCGGCTCAGTGAGCTGTGGTCGGAGGACGGCGATCAGATCGGCGTGGTGCAGGCCGCCACCGCTGGGCTGCGGATCCGGCCCGATGTTCAGCAGTTGTGGCGCCACGTGCTACGAGCCGAGCACGCGCTCGGCGGACCGGCCCGGCTGGCGGCTGTGGTGGAGCACATGCAGGACACGCTGGACAGCGAAGGCGTCGACCTGGAACCGCAGACCCAGGCCCTGATCGATCATCTGCAGGTGCCGAGCTCGTTGCCGAGCCGGGAGGACTCAGCCTCCTGAACCCGGTTCTCCGGCCTCAGCTGCAACGTCAGAACCGATCAGGAGGCGTAACGGCCGAAGCTGCGCCCGATCCGGTTCTTCGGCCGGAAACCCGAACACGACGAAGTGCTGTTGAAAGCCGGCTCGGCCCGGGTGATCGAGGAGTGCGCGATGTCCCGGGTGCTGTCCTTGGAGGTCCACAGTGCGCTCGGGTAGCGCCAGAAAGCGTTGCCTCTCATAGAGTTTCCTGCACCGGTGAGATGGTTGCCGACCACGGCGGCCCGATAGTTGGCGACCCACTGCGCCCCGGCCGGGGGAACCTTGAGCTGCGCCCCGATCAGGTTGCGCTGCACCGAGACCCGGTTCGAGCCGAAGCCGATGATGACTCCGGCGGCACTGCGGACGACGGTGTTGTTCTCGATGCTGACGTTCGAGGCCCCGGTGGCCGAGGTTCCCCCGGCCGCCTTGATCGCGGCCCCGTTCCTGGTGTTGTAGAAGATGTTCCGCGAGATCACCCCGCGTCCGGCGCTGTAGCCGGGCATCAGATAGATCTGATGATCGTTCATGAACGGGTCACCGGTGGCGTTGTTGTCGTGCACGCAGTTGCCAGTGATCCGGTAATCAGCCGGCGAGCCGTGCCGCCCAGTCGCACTGATCATGATGTTGGAGACGCCTTGGCTGCCCCAGACCTCGGCATTGGTGAAGCGCCAGCCGGTGCCGCCGTCAAACTTGACCAGGAACTCCTTGCGGCCGCTGGCGGGGTTGCGGGTCACGTTGATGCCGTTGACGAACCAGTAGTCCGCGCCGTCCATCTGCAGGGTGCCTTCCAGCACGACCCGCTGCCCGGGTGCGGCGGTCAGCGTGATCGGAGCGTTCTTGCTGGCCGGGACGGCACCCCAGCCCACGGCCTCGGCGTAGGTTCCGCCGCTGACTACGATCCTGTCCCCTGGCCGGGCCAGCTGGACGGCCCGCTGGATTGTGGCCAGCGGGTGGCGGGCAGCGGCCGGGCGCGACCAGGTGTCGGTGCCGGACGGCGACACGTTCAGGGTCTGGCCAGTCATCGGCGTTGCCTGACCGGTGGCCTGGGCCGGAGCGGCCAGCCCGAGCGTGACCACGAGGCCGGCGGCGCCGGCCAGCAGGCCGAGCCGGCCGGTGGACGGGGAGGTCGGCGTCAGCGATCGTCGTCGGCTCACACCCTGTCTGTCGTCGGCTCGGTCCCGCGCTTTAGCCTGACGAGCCGATCGGTGATGTCCGATCCATCCCGAATCAGATTCGGGATCTGGGCGGAGGCCGGATCAGATCCGCCTGATCAGCACCAGGGCGCGGTCATCGCCGTCCTCGGCCCGGATCGCCTCGGCGATGGCCGATGCGAGTTCCAGCCCGCCCCGGGCCACGACCACCTCGGCGTGCCCGATCAGCCGGTCGATTCCCCGGCCGACGTCCAGATGCCGGTTCTCCACCATCCCATCGGTGTACATCAGCAGCACATCGCCACGGCCCAGCACTCCACGCTGACATGGGAAAACCGCGCCGTTGATGATGCCCAGCGCCGGGCCCTGATCGCCTTCGAGCACATCCCAGCGGCCGGCTCCGGAGCGGTAGTGCACGGCCGGCGGATGGCCGGCCCCGGAAATCTGGAACTCACCGCTGACTAGGTCGAGGCTGATCTGCACGGCGGTGGCGAAACCTTCGGCGTCACCGATCCGGAGCACGTGCTCATTGGCAGCGGGCAGGAACCGGGACGGCGAGACGGCGTTCAGCAGCGCCTCCAGGGCGCCGCTGAGCAGGACGGCCCGCGCTCCGGCCGCACTGCCCTGGCCGGAGACATCCACCAGGGCGACCCCCAGTTGCCGGCCGGGTTCGCTGGCCGTGACCACGAAGTCGCCACAGAACCCGTCGCCGCGGGCCGCCCGCAGGTCGGTCTCCAGCCGCCACTGAACCGGAAGAACGGGGGGCTGATGCCGCCGCTGGATCCGTTCGCGCAGATCGAGCAGCATGGCATCCGCGGCCGCGGCTCCGCCGAGCGCTCCCACCACCTCGTCCCGGTCACGGTGCAGGGCCAGCCCGAGCACGATGCTGCCGAGCAGGACCAGTCCGATCGACAGCCCGCTGACCGCAGGCCGTCCGGCGAGGGTCAGCATCACGAGGACCACCGTGCCGACGCCGAGCATGTCCAGCAGGAGGAACAGCGGATGCATCATGGCCAGCCCGACCAGCACGAACAGGGCGCCAGTGACCCAGGGCAGGGCCTGCGGCGCGGAACCGGCCACCATCGCGAAGATGCTGGCGGCCAGGGCCAGAACCAGGACCGGTGACCCGGGGACGGCGCCGGTCCGCACGGCCCCGAACAGGTCGCCGCCCAAGCGGGCGATCCGGGCGTGCCGGGCTCGATCCGGGCCGGTCACTCGCGCGCCCGGCTCCTGAGCGGCGCGCTGATGGGGCAGGGCAATGGGGCCCGAGCGGGGTTCTGGGCCTGCGCCGTCCAAACTCACCACATTGGAACAATACCGCAGTGTGACCATTCGACCACGATACGTAAAGACAGGCGTGTCGGACCCGTACCGAATTGCACCGTACGGCGCACGCCCGGACGCTGGGCTGCGTACCGTC
This sequence comes from uncultured Kineosporia sp., assembly GCA_964250315.1. Classification (GTDB taxonomy): domain Bacteria; phylum Actinomycetota; class Actinomycetes; order Actinomycetales; family Kineosporiaceae; genus CAXUFS01. The sequence goes on from CAXUFS010000158.1 coordinate 4,417, forward strand.
GGGATGCGGGCGCTCCGGTGCAGCCGCGAGCCGGGTGGAGGTTGGTGTGCTGGCTGATCGAGGAGCAGCGCTATCGTTGATGGCCGGCCGCTACCTGCTCGGCGCGGAGATCGGCCGGGGCGGCATGTCCGTGGTCTACCGCGGCTGGGACACCGTCCTTCAGCGCGAGGTCGCGGTGAAGATGCTGCGCGATCTGCTGCTCGACCCCGCGGCTCAGCGGCGGTTCGAGGCCGAGGGCCGTATTCTGGCCCGCCTGGATCACCCTGGCTTAGTGCCTGTGTACGACTCGGGTCTGCTGGACGATCGGCCGTTCCTGGTGTTCCAGCTCGTGGACGGCGAGACCCTCAGCCAGCGGCGGCGCCGCGGCCCGATGCCGGTGACCGAGACGCTGGCCATGGCCATCGAGCTGGCTGGTGTACTCGGCCACATCCACGCCCTCGGCATCGCGCATCGCGACGTCACGCCCGGCAACATCCTGATCGACGCTAAGAACCGTTTCCGGCTGGCCGACTTCGGCCTGGCCCGCTCAGCCGACAGCTCTCGGCACACCGCACCCGGGATGACGATCGGAACCGCCGCCTACATGTCGCCCGAGCAGGTCCGGGGGCAGGACCATGGTGCGCCCGGCGACATCTATGCGCTCGGGTTGATCATGATCGAGGCACTGACCGGTGAGGTCCTCTACCAGGGGGCGCCGGAGGCCACCGCCCTGGCCCGGCTGGTCACTCCGCCGGCCTCGCTGGTGCAGCTCCCTGGCCCGATCCATCACCTGGTGACGGCGATGACGGCCCAGTCGCCGCAGCATCGCCCCGCCGCCGCCGAGGTACTCGCCCAGCTGCGGGCACTCAGCGAACACCCCGAACTGGTCTCGATCGCCGCGCAGCCGGGAACCAGCCCGGCCACCCGGACAATGGAAGTGACCGAGCCGGCCCAGAACCAGGCCCTCGGCTCACAGCCGGTCGTGGCCATCACCAAGCCGTCAGGCCGCCCGGGTCGGCGGTGGCGATGGCTGCTGGCCGCGGCGGCGGTCCTGGTGCTGGTGCCAGCACTGGCGGCCGGACACCTGCTCGGCACCGGCAGGCCGCCAGCGGGCCAGGTCCAAGGCGGAGACCCGGCTCCCACTCCCAGCGCCGGTACATCGCCGGCCCGGTCAGCAACCGGTGCTGGCCCCGGATCAGCGGCGCCGCCCGGGCAGCTGGGCACGACCGCGGCCACCGCACCGTCCCCGGCCGTCATCCCGAGCACGACCGGAGCAGCAGCTGGCACCGACGACGCCGACGCCGGTAACGGCAAGCACAAGGGCAAGGGAAAGAACAAGGCGAAGAAGGGCGGCGCGGGCAAGGGGAACGACTGAGCCGGAACCCGGCCCGCGATCAGGAACCGGGTAGCGGCGGCAGATCCCCGGTCTTCTCGTAGTCCGCCAGCATGTCGATCCGCCGCTGATGGCGGGGGTCCTGGCTGAACGGCTCAGCCAGGTAGGTGTTGACGAACTGGGTGGCCTCCTCGGCCGTGTGCATCCGGGCCCCGACCGCGACCACGTTGGCGTCGTTGTGCTGCCGGGCCAGGGTGGCGGTCTGCAGGCTCCAGGCCAGCGCGCAGCGCACACCCTTCACCTTGTTGGCGGCGATCTGCTCGCCGTTGCCGGAGCCGCCGATCACCACACCCAGGCTGCCTGGGTCGCCTGCCACTGCCTCGGCCGTGCGCAGGCAGAACGGCGGATAGTCGTCCTCCGGGTGGTACTCGTGCGGACCGTGGTCGAAGATCTCGTGACCGGAGCCGGTCAGCTCTTCGATCAGGTGCTGCTTCAGCTCGAATCCGGCATGGTCAGAGCCCAGATGTACCCGCATGGGCACAGTGTGGCACTACCGGCGCCGGTTGACCGAGCGGTGCTCAGCCGAACTGCGGCCGCTCGGTCCGGGTGCGCTTGAGCTCGAAGAAATAGGGGAAGGACGCGAGTGCGACAGTGGCGTCCCAGAGCTTGCCTGCATCTTCCCCCCGCGGGATCCGGGTGATAACGGGCCCGAAGAACGCCGTGCCGTTGAACGACACCACCGGCGTCCCGACATCCTGCCCGACCTGGCTGATCCCCTCCTCGTGACTGGCCCGCAGCTGCTCGTCGTACTGGCCCGAATCCGCGTACTGGGCCAGCTCGGCGGGCAGGCCCACCTCGGCCAGCGCCTTGGAGACCACCACGCCGAAGTCCTTCTCCTCGCCCGGGTGGACCTGGGTGCCCATCGCGTCATACAGCGGCTTGACGTACTGCTCACCGTGCAGCTCTCGCGCGGCGATGATCACCCGGACCGGGCCCCAAGCCTTCTTCATGCTCTCGGCATAGTCCTCGGGCAGGTCCCGGCCCTCGTTCAGCACGGCCAGGCTCATAACGTGCCACTTGACCTCGATCTGCCGCACCTTCTCCACTTCCATGATCCAGCGGGAGGTGTCC
>CAXUFS010000159.1:0-6858 GCA_964250315.1 uncultured Kineosporia sp.
TCCCGCAGGCCGGCATCCATCCGCAGCCCCTCGGCCTCGGCTGCGGCCCGGCGCTCACGGGCCTGCTCCTCCTCGGCCAGCCGCTGGCGCAGCTCCTGCCGGCGCCGGGCCGAAAGCGGCAGCACCTCGCGCACCCGGCGCCGGACCAGCTGATGGATGTCGTCCACCGACATCCCGGCGTCGGCCACCAGGTAGCGGTGGGGCTCGCGGCGGGCCAGTTCCAGGAACCGCTGGCGGGACTTCTGGTGGAACTCGTCGGGCTGAGACTCGATCCGGTCGGCTCCGGCCCGGGCCGCATCCCGGGCCCGGCGACCCTTGCTGATCAGCGGATCGACGTCCATCAGCACGGTCAGATCGGGGACCAGCCCATCGGTCCCCCAGCGCGAGATCCGGGCGATCTCGTCGCCATCCAGATCGCGGCCCGCTCCTTGATAAGCGATCGAGGAATCGATGTAGCGATCGGTGACCACGATCTCGCCCCGCTCCAGGGCCGGTCTGACCAGCGACGACACGTGATGAGCGCGATCGGCGGCGAACAGCAGGGCCTCGGCCCGGGAACCCAGGTCCAGCTCATGCCCCAGCAGCAGTTCGCGCAGCCGGACCCCGACCGCGGTGGCTCCTGGTTCGCGAGTCAGCACCACCTCGTGACCCTGGTCGGCCCGCAGCCAGTCCGCCAGCATCCGCGCCTGAGTGGACTTCCCGGTGCCGTCGCCGCCCTCGAAGGCGATGAACACCCCGGGGTAGCCGGTGCGGACCGGCGATGGCACGGGCTGGTCCAGCCGGCCGGACCAGAGCTGGCGCAGGTCGTGGACCAGCGAAGCCCCGGGCCGGTCGTCCATCTGCTTGTACGCGACGACGCCCAGCACCAGCACCAGCAGGGCCGCCAACAGGAACACGAAGGCAGCGCCGTTGTAGGTCAGCTCGTGGTGCGGGGTGAACCGGACCGTGTGCTGGCCGATCACAGCGGCCAGAGCCGGGCCGGCCGCCAGCACCGCGACCAGCACCACCCGGGCCGCCGAAGCGATGAAGGCGAAGGTCCGGCCGCGGACGGTGTCGTCCACGGCCAGGCCGAGCAGGGTGTACCCGGTCACCCAGGCCACCCCGCCGCAGGCGCCCAGGCCCACGGTGAGCAAGAAGGCCATCACCATGTTCGGGATCAGCGCGATCGCACCCAGGAACAGCCCGGCCGTGATCAGCGCCAGTCCGAACAGCCGGAACCGGGAGAACCCGGCCAGCAGCCGGGGGCCGCCCCACATTCCAGCGGCCAGGCCGAAGAACACCGCCGCGAACAGCGCTCCGTAGCCGGGCTCACCCGCGCCCAGGTCGCTGACGTAGGTCGAGGCCAGCCCGATCACGAAACCGGCTCCGGCGAAGGCGCCGAGCATGCCGGTGACCAGGCCCCGGATCAGCGGAGTGCGGCCGATGAACTTCCATCCGTCGAAGATCGAGTGCAGCACAGATTCGTGCTTGACCTTCTCCTTCTCCTCCACCGTCCGCTTCGGGATCGGCAACCGGGCGATCACCAGCCCGGAGATGATGAAGGTGGCGGCGTTCACGTACAGCGCCAGGTCGACCGGGTTGGTGGCCAGCCGCTGCAGGAAGTTGTCCAGGACGCCGTTGAGCAGGCCGATCCCCGAGAATGCGAGCGCGGCCACCGGCGCGGTGCCATAGGTCGTGATCAGGCTCATCTGGTTGGCCGCTTCGAGCCGGTTGCGCGGCACCAGGTTCGGCACAGTGGCGTCTTTGGCTGGCATCCAGAACAGGGCCAGGCACTCGATCAGGAGAGTGGCCACGTACAGCCAGCGCAGGGTGCCGACCAGCGGAATGCTGATGAACAGGGCGCCGCGCAGGATGTCACCGAAGACCATCACGAACTTGCGGTTCAGCCGGTCGGCGATCGCGCCCGCCAAGGGCCCCAGGACGACGGCGGGCGCCAGCCGGAGGATCAGCACCCCCGCCACCGCGAGGTTCTCACTGGCATAGGAACCGTTGCCCAGGTCCTTGGCCATCGCGGTCACGGCCAGCAGACCCAGCCAGTCGCCGAAGCTGGAACCGGCCAGCGCCAGCCAGAGCCGCCGGAACGACGTCACCCGCAAGACGGCCGCGACGTCGTGATCCTGCTCCGGCACGTCGGGTGGGGCTTGGGTCACCGGCTCAGGGTATCCGTGCCCCGCAGTCCGCGCCGAGAGCAGCCTTTAGGTCGGTCTCGGCGCCCGATCGGGCCTTCGGAACGACCATTTCGCCAGTCTCAGCGCGGGGCGGCCGTCTTCTTGGCGGCAGTCTTCTTGGCGGGCGTCTTCTTGGCGGCAGTCTTCTTGGCGGGCGCCTTTCTAGCGGCGGCCTTCTTGGCCGGAGCCTTCTTGGCGGCTGTCTTCTTGGCCGTCCGCTTGGACGGGCCGGCCGCGCGCTTGTCGGCCAGCAGCTGAGCCGCCCGTTCCAGGGTGATCTCCTCGACCTTGTCGTCCTTACGCAAGGTGGCGTTGCTGGTGCCGTCGGTGACGTAGGCCCCGAACCGGCCGTCCTTGACCACGATCGGATCGCCGGTGGCCGGGTCGGCTCCTAGCTCGCGCAACGGCGCCGAAGCGGCCCGCCGGCCGCGTTGCTTCGGCTGGGCGTAGATGGCCAGGGCGTCGTCCAGGGAAACCGTGAAGATCTGCTCCTCGTCCGTCAGCGACCGCGAGTCGGTGCCCTTCTTCAGGTAGGGGCCGTAGCGCCCGTTCTGAGCAGTGATCTCCTCGCCCGACACCGGATCGGTTCCCACCAGCCGGGGCAACGACAGCAGCCGCAGCGCCTCGTCCAGCCCGACGGTCTGCAGATCCATGTGCTTGAACAGCGAACCCGTGCGTGGCTTGGCCGACTTCGGCGCGCCGTCCGGCAGCACCTCGGTGACGTAGGGCCCGAACCGCCCAGACCTGGCCACGATCTCGTGTCCGCTGTCCGGATCGGTGCCCAGCACCCGGTCGCCGTCGGCCTGGTTGTCCAGCAGCTCGTGCGCGCGCCCGACGCTCAGCTCGTCCGGGGCGATCTCGTCCGGCACGCTGGCCCGGCGCGGTTCGCCCTCGGCACCCGGAGCCTCCAGATACGGGCCGTAGCGCCCGACCCGCAGCACGATCCCGTCGCCCAGCGGCACCGAGTTGATGTCCCGGGCGTCGATGTCACCCAGATCGTCGACCAGGGGCTTGAGCCCCTCGCCCGGCTCACCTGGAGCCGACGAGCCGTTGCCGAAGTAGAACCGGTTCAGCCAGGCCGCCCGCTCCTCCTCACCGGCTGCGATCTTGTCCAGGTCGGCTTCCATCGCGGCGGTGAAGTCGTAGTCGACCAACCGGCCGAAGTGCTCCTCCAGCAGTCGGGTGACGGAGAACGCCAGCCAGGTCGGGACCAGGGCTGAGCCCTTGCTGGTCACGTATCCGCGGTCCTGGATCACGCTGATGGTGGCCGCGTAGGTAGAGGGACGGCCGATCCCCCGCTCCTCCAGCGCCTTCACCAAGCTGGCTTCGGTATAGCGCGGCGGCGGGCTGGTCTCGTGCCCGTCCGCGATCAGCTCCTGGGTGTCCAGAGCGTTCCCAGACGCCAGCTCGGGCAGCCGGCGCTGCTGATCCGAAGCGCTGCCGGCGTCCCGGTCCTCGTCCCGGCCCTCCTCGTAGGCGGCCAGGAAACCGCGGAACGTGATCACGGTGCCTGACGCGCCGAAGACGGCGTCTCGGCCATCGCTGGCCCTCAGCCCGATCCGGACGGTCGCGGTGGACCCGCGGGCATCGGCCATCTGCGAGGCCACCGTGCGCTTCCAGATCAGCTCGTAGAGCCGGAACTCATCTCCGCGCAGCTCAGCCGACACCTGCGCCGGAGTCCGGAATGAGTCTCCGGCGGGCCGGATCGCCTCGTGCGCCTCCTGCGCGTTCTTGGCCTTGCTGGTGTAGAGCCGGGGAGCGCTGGGCACGTACTGCGGCCCGTACAGCTGACCGGCCTGGGTGCGGGCGGCGTTCAGCGCCTGGTCGGACAACACCACCGAGTCGGTGCGCATGTAGGTGATGAAGCCGTTCTCGTACAGGGTCTGGGCCACCCGCATGGTGTGCCGGGAGGAGAACCGCAGCTTGCGCCCCGCTTCCTGCTGCAACGTCGAGGTGGTGAACGGAGCGGCCGGACGCCGGGTGTACGGCTTCTCCTCGACGCTGCGGACGACGGCGGGGACCCAAGCCAGTGCCGCCACCAGCGAGGTGGCCGCAGCCTGGTCCAGATGCACCACGTTGGCCGAAGTCAGCTGACCGGCGTCGTCGAAGTCCCGTCCGGTCGCGACCCGGACGTCGTCGACCGACACCAGCCGGGCGCCGAAGTCCTGGACGCCGGCGCCCTCGCCGTCCAGCTGTCCTGTGGCTTGCGGGGCGAAGGTGCCGGCCACGTCCCAGTAGGAAGCCGCCCGGAACGCCATCCGCTCGCGCTCACGCTGAACCACCAGCCTGGTCGCCACCGACTGCACCCGGCCCGCCGAGAGCCCGGCCCGGATCTTGCGCCAGAGCACCGGGGACACCTCGTAGCCGTACAGCCGATCCAGGATCCGCCGGGTCTCCTGGGCGTCCACCAGCCGCTCGTCCAGGTCCCGGGTCTGCTCCAGCGCCCGTCCGATGGCCTCACGGGTGATCTCGTGGAACACCATCCGATGGACCGGGATCTTCGGCTGGAGTACTTCGAGCAGGTGCCAGGCGATGGCCTCGCCTTCGCGGTCCTCATCGGTGGCCAGATAGAGCTCGTCCGCATCCTTCAACGCGCGTTTGAGTTCGGACACCTTCTTCTTCTTGTCGGCGTCCACGACGTAGTAGGCCTCGAAGCCGTTGTCGACGTCGACCGCGAACTTGCCGAACGGGCCCTTCTTCATGTCCGCCGGGAGTTCGCTGGGCTGCGGCAGGTCACGAATGTGCCCGATGCTGGCCTCGACCTCGTAGTCCGGGCCGAGGTAGCCCGCGATCGTTCGCGCCTTGGCCGGAGACTCGACGATCACGAGCCGCCGGTTGCCGGACGTCTTGCTGGTGGCCACGTGAGCTCACCCTTCCTGGCGCCCGCTGGCGCCCGTACTTGCTCGACTCTGCTTGCCCGCCGGCGTGACGGGCTGATTGTCGTGCGGAAACTGTTGTCAGAACCATCCGATCGCGGCGGTTCCAGCGCCGATGGCTGCACTCAGGTGTGCGGCGCGCCGGCTTCAGGCCCCGCAGACGCTGCCCGGCCCGGTGGACCGATCAGCGCTCGCCGCGGATATGACGTCTCTGCGGTGAGAGTGACACGCTACGTGACTGAATGCCAGTCCTAGGCTCTTTGACGAGCACCTCGCCCGGGCATCGTGCACCGATCGATCTGCCCGCCCAAGGCTGAGAAGCTTCACGATCGCTGGCTTGTTCCCCTTCTCTTGTGACGGTGGGTCCTCCATCCTCAGGAGCTTGCATACCCTCCCGACCCAGCAGGATCCGGCATTCACAGGCTCAAACCGGGGATATGGTCACGAGAGGATTAAGCCGCGATCCGGTGATGGACGTAGCCTCGGGCTTGAACCTTCTGCAACGATCAGGCAGAACATGGGACTTTTGATGGTGCACGACCCGTCCAGGACGGGCATATCGGGACGAATCGGATCACTGGCCGCCGGACGCGAACGCTGGATCATCCGCCGTCAGCGAGCGGCCGCAGGGAGGAAGACGTGCCGCGACACGGTTCTGCAGTAGCGGGAGCGGACGTCGATGGTATTCGCGACGCCTCCCGGTCGTCCCGCATCGCCGGTTGGACCATCCGCCGCAAGCTGAGCCTGCTGGCCATCATCCCGATGATCGCCCTGTTGGTCGGCGGCGGCCTGTTCGCGGCGTCTTTCGGACTGGACTACAAGAGCGCCCGGACCGCGCGCTCCTATGCAGACGCCCTGATCCCCGCGGTCAGTGCATCGCAAGCCCTGGGTGAAGAGTTCGCCTCGCCCGGCACCTTGACCGGATCGGCCCTGGCGACCACCCGGAAGACCACGGATCAGGCCCTGGCCCGTCTCACCCCGGCCCTGCAGGACCTGATCGACGCCAATGGCGCGATGTCGGACGCGGCAAGCAACGCACTCGGTCCGATCAAGACCGTTCCAGACGTCCGCGCCCGGATCGACAACTGGCAGAAGAACGGCGTGCTGCCAGCTGGGATCAATGGCCAGGTGAAGTACACCACTCAGGAGATCACTGACCGCCTGCAGCAGTTCGTGATCGCCTTGACCGGGCAGATCTCCGCGATCACCCCGTCGCAGGCGACGGCCAACGACTCCAGTGTGGCCAGCTCGCTGACCCAGTTGATGGGCAACGCCCGCGGTGAGCAGAAACTCCTGGCCCAGGTCTTCCTCGAAGACTCGACCGTGAACTACGACGTGTTCGGAGACGAACGCACCTTCGTGGCCGCGGAGTGGCTGGCCTTGCAGCGGGCGCAGTCGGTGGCCAGCCATCAGCAGCAGGCCGGTCTGCGGAAGATCAGCGACGACGAGCAGCGGATGGACAACTTCCGCACCAATTTCGGCGCCAAATTCAACTCGAAGTACGCGGCCGGAGACGCTGCCACGGCTCAGCCGGACCGGACCCAAGCGGACGCCTGGCTGAGCTCATCCAACGATCACATTGCCATGGCCAGCAGCGTGCTGGACTCGGTGGCCGCCCAGACCAGGGCCGGTGCCCGCGACACCGAGTCGGCGGCCCTGATCCGGGCCGCGCTGGTGGCTGCCGGAGTGCTCGCGGTCCTGATCCTGGTCAGTGCGCTGCTGGCGGCGATCGCGCGCACCGTCACCGGGCCGCTGCGCCGGCTGCGAGCCGGGGCGGTTGACATTGCCAGCGTCCAGTTGCCGGCCGCGGTGGC
>CAXUFS010000160.1:0-2216 GCA_964250315.1 uncultured Kineosporia sp.
GGCCATGGACGCCAGCACGCAGGCGGAGCTGAGCGCCACCAGCGCGGCGATCACCACCAGAGCGGACGCCGAGCGGCGCAGCTCGATCCGCAACCAGAGCCGGGTCAGCGCCATTACTCGGCCCGCAGCACGTGGGCCACCCGTAGCCGGCCGACCTGGCGCCCGGGCCAAGCCGCCAGCACGTTGGCCGCCAGGATGGCCAGCGGCACCACCAGCAGCAGAACGGAGATGGCCAGTGGCGCGACGTACTGCACGGGCGTGAAGTCGGCGATCACGCGCCACAGGAACCGGCCCAGAGCCAGACCGAGTGGAATCCCGAAAATCAGGCCGACCAGCGCCAGCAGGGTTGCCTGGGTGACCACGATCCAGCGGGACTGCCGGCGGGTCAGGCCCAGGGCCCGGAGCACGGCGATGTCGCCGCTGCGCCGGCGCACGGCCGTTGCCAGTGCATGGCCCACCGCCGCCAGCGCGAGGAGCACCAGGAAGATACCCAGCGCGATCGGGAGCCGCTGGACCTCGCGCACCTCCAGCAGCTCGGTCGGCGGCGCCACGGCCTCGAATGCGGCACCACCCTGCAATTGGGGGATGGCTTGGTTGACCTGCGCCGCCAGGGTCTTGGCGGTTGCCGCCGGGTTCAGGCCGGGACGCAGGGTGACCAGGATGATCCGGTACTTGAACGACTTCGCGAACATCGCGTCGAAGCCCGCCGTGGTGACCCATCCGCCGTCCGCGTACGAGTTGTGTGGTCCCTCCGGAACGAATCCCTGACCGGTCACCAACATGAGCCGGCCTGGAGTGGTTCCAGCCAACTGCACCCGCTGGCCGATGTGAGTGTGCAGCAGGCTCATCGCCCGGGACGCGAGCACGACCTCATCGGCTGCGACCGGCCGGCGGCCGCCGGTGAGCACCAGCGGGATCGGCTTGGGGCCGGATTGGTACTCGAACAGCGTCGTGGTCACGTCGTTGGGAGCGGTAGCCACCGCGATCCGCGAGTTGTCCACCCCCGTCACCTCGTTCTGCTGGGCGACCGCCGCGGTGATCGGAACGGAAGGGCCGAACTCCTTCCCGCTCAGGCCGAGGAAGGCGGACAGCTGCGTGGTCTGGCCGAACCGTTTCGGGTTCTCACTGGCGTCCCGCACCCCGTGCGCCACCGTGAACGCCCCGACGATACCCAGGACACCAGCCACGGCTCCGATCAGAGCGGGCCGAACCGGGACGGCATTGCGGCCCCGGCCTGGCTCGAGGGCGAACCGGGTGCCGATCAGAACCGGCACCGGAGCGCCGGAACGGCGCACCGCGGTGGCCACCGCCGACCGACGATCCCCCTGGCCGGGGCGGCGGGCGGCGCTCAGGCCCGTCCATGCCGAGAAGAAGGCGCCGGCCAGCACAACCAGGACCACCGCAACCGGGACGCCGATCAGGACGACTGGATCGAACGAGAGACCCAGGTGGGGCTCGACGAACCTGGTGCTGCCGTACGGGAACAGCGGCGATGCCGCGAACGCGCCCGCGGCGCCCAGCACACTGCCCAGCACACCGGCGAACACGGGGGCGGCCGCGGCGGCGGCGATCGCCTGGCTCGGTGTCATACCCACGGCCTGCATGGTCTGCAGCTCCGAGGCGCTGCCGGAGGTGAATCGGGCAATCGCCTGCCCGATCAGGACCAGAGCGGCAGCGAGCACCGCGGCGGCGAACGCGGCCAGGCACTGACTCAGGAACTGGTAGTGCCGCTGGGCTTCGGCGGTCTGCTGCGGGCGGTTCCAGATGTCGATGTCCGTACGGCCGGTGAGCTTCTGCAGACTCCGCTGGAACGCGCTGATTCCGGTGGCTCCGCCGTGCAGCCGGACCAGTGCGTTCTCGAATCCAGAGTTCTCGGGGTTGGAGCGATCACCGTAGACACTGCCCGGATAGGTCGCCGTCAGCCCGGGTGAGACGGTGAGGCCACCCTGATCACCGCCGTTGTTGGCATCGCCGAACCAGGGAGAGGTCACCACCCCGACGATCCGGGCGCGGATCACTGGTCCGTGCAGTTTCGGTGCCTCATCGCCGGCCTGCCCGTTGGTTGCCTCCTGGGTTGTGGCCAGCCGGATCGTCAGGCTGTCGCCCACGCCCCGGTGCTGGGCCTTCACGAACTGACGGGTGACGACGACCTCGTCGGGCCGGGGGGGGGGGGGCGGCCCCCCCCCCCCCACACACAGCCGGGGGAGGCAGCGCCC
>CAXUFS010000160.1:2226-6820 GCA_964250315.1 uncultured Kineosporia sp.
CCGGGTGACGACGACCTCGTCGGGCCGGGCCGGATTGAAGACCCGGCCCTCGATCACGATCGGCTTCTCGATCGTCCGCATCTGCTCGTCGTCCCCAGGAAAGAAGCCGAGCGACGAACTGCTGACTCCGTCGACCGAGTAGGTGCTGGAGACCACGAACGTGCTCAGTGCCTCGACGCCGGGCAGTCTGCGAACGGCGTCCCAGTCGAAGCCGGGTGTGTTCGGCAGCACGACAACCGTTGCCGGGAGCGTGTTCTGGGCCAGCCGATGCTGGGCCGATGCTCCCCTGCGGGCACCGGACAGGGTGGCCATGATCGTCCCCGAGGCCAGGGCGATGAGCAGAGCGAGGACCGTGAGCGACCGCCAGCGACGGCGCACGTCGAGCGCCACCCACATCCTGACCGCGTTCATCGCAATCACCCCTCCAGCGAGCCGGCGGCGGAGGGCGTCCCGTCGTCCACCACCAGGCCGTCGCGCATCCGCACCCGCCGCAAGGCCCCGGCCGCGACATCGGCGGAGTGGGTGACCATCACGATCGTCTGGCCGTCCTCGTGCAACCGCCGGAACAGCTCCAGCACCTCCAGGCCGCCCTCGCTGTCCAGCGCACCGGTGGGTTCGTCGGCCAGCAGCAGGGCCGGTTCGTTGACCAGCGCCCGGGCTATCGCCAGCCGCTGCCGCTGGCCGCCGGACAGCACAGCTGGCACCTGCTGGGCCCGGTCGCCGAGGCCGAGGAGGTCCAGCAGGTCCCGGGCCCGGGATTCGGCGGCCCGGCGCTTCATCCCGCCCAGCACGCCGGGGAGCACGATGTTGTCCAGCGCGCTGACGCCGTCGAGCAGGTTGAAGAACTGGAACACGATGCCGATGTGGTGACGGCGGAACCGGGCCAGCCAGTCCTCGTCGCGGCCGTCGACCCGCTCCCCGGCGACCTCCACGGTGCCGTCGTCCACGCTGTCCAGGCCGGCGATCACGTTCAGCAGGGTGGACTTGCCGCAGCCGGAAGGCCCCATCACGGCGACGAACTCACCGTCGGCGACGTCCAGATCGACACCGCGCAGCGCGCGCACCGGCGCCAGTTCGGCGGCGAACGTGCGCCGGGCACCGCGGACCCGGACGGTCGAACTCTCACTCATGACTCAGCCTCCATGCCGTCACCGGGGCCGCCCGGCCCTTGACCTCGCGATCACCCAGGCACTCCCAGGCCCACTCCGAAACGTGTTCTGCGGCAAGTGCGTCCAGGGTGGACTGGCCGGCCACGGTGGAACCGGCCGGACGGGCCAGGTCCTGTAACCGCTGAGCCAGATTCACCGTGTCACCGACCAGCGTGTATTCCAAGCGTTCGGTGCTGCCCAGCAGTGCGGCCGCGACCTCGCCGGTGGACAGGCCGATCCCCAGGCCGAACGCAGAGAGCCCCTGGGTCTGCCACTGCGCGTCCAGGGCTCGCTGCCGCTGATGCATGCTCAAGCCCGCCCGGACCGCACGCAGCGCGTGGTCCGGCTGCGGATCGGGGGCTCCGAAGACGGCCATCACGGCGTCCCCGACGTACTGCATCACCGTTCCCCGCTCGGCCAGGATCGCGGCGTTCATCTCCTGCCGGTGCTGGTTCAGCTGTCCGGCCAGCACGGCGGGGTCGGAGCGCTCAGCGATCCCGGAGTAGCCACGCACGTCCGACATCAGCACGGTGACGACCAGCCGCTCGGTCCGCCCGGCCGCGCCCCGGTCGGTGCGAAGCTTCTCGGCCAGGCCGCCGGGCAGCAGCCGGGAGAGGGTCTCACCCTGCTCCTCCCGCTGCATGATCGCCGAATGCAGCATCCGCAGCCGGCGCAGCGCCTCGGCCTGTCCGGTGCTTGCGCCCTTGGCCAGAGTCAGGAACAGCTGCTCGATGGCCGCGTTCACCGCCTCGGGCGGGTCGCCGCGAGAGGTGGCGATCGCCTTCACCGGACGGCCCTCGGCCACCTCCCGGAGCAGGTCCTCCTGCTCCTTGCTCAGGTCGTCGTCCCCGCGGATCGGACGGACCAGGGCGCTGACGATCTCTGGGTCCAGCATCGACCCGCCGGTGGCCACCTCACGGATGGCCCGGCCCAGCCGGCCCGAATCGGCCACCCGGTCCTTGAGCAGGTAGGCGTAGCCGGCCCGGCCCTCGGCCAGCAGGTCGACCGCATACTCGGGGTCGTCGTACTGGCTGAGCACCACCACCCCAGTGCCGGGCTGGCGCTTGCGCACCTCCTTGGCCCCCTCGATGCCCTCGTCCTGGAAGTTGGGTGGCATCCGGATGTCGGTGACCAGCACCTGCGGATGATGCTGCTCGCACTGGGCCACCAGCTCGTCGTAGTCACCGGCCACGCCGAGCACCTCGACGTCCTGGTCCATCGACAGCAGTGCCCGCACGCCCTCCCGGACGATCAAGTTGTCGTCGGCCAGCACGACCGTGATCCGCTCCACGCCTCTATTGGCGGGCCTGCGCAGCGCCCGGGCAAGGATGGCAGGACGACGGATCAGGGGGTGCTGGCACCCCGGCCCCGGCTGGCTACCGCCCTGGCACCGCGCCGGCGCCGTCCCTAGCGTGCTGAACAAGCGCAGAGACAGCGAAGGAGCAGGGCGATGCGAGTTGCGGCGAGTGGGGCATCGGTGTCGTGGATCCCGACCGAGGCGATCAGCGGCCTGATGAAGATCGGGATGTCCACTGGGATGAGTCATTACGACTCGCCGCCGCCGGGTGAGCTCGGCGAGGGCGGCCAGATGCGCACCCAGTTGGAGCGACTGCGGGACGCCGACAGATTCCGGTTCGCCAACTGGATGGACGTCTGGGCCGAGTTCGACGGCGAGACCGTCACCGGGTGCGGCCAGGACGGCAACGTGTTGATGGGTGCCACCACGGTGCGAATCGGTCGGCTGGGAGCCACTTTTCAGGCGGTGAAGCTGCCCGATCTGCATCCCGAACCGGAGATCGGCCCCGGATATGTCACCTTCACCCAGATCAGCGGCGGCCGCACCGCCGTCCCGCTGCCCCGCACGATCTCCAAACCGCCGTTCTTCCGGCTGCAGTCACCGCTGGTCTGGACCACGCTGACCATGACCCTCCGGGCGGACGGGTCCAGCGAGATGGGCCTGACCGGGGCCAGTCCGTTCCCCCGGCACTGGGTTTACGGCTCGGACGGCGTGGTTGCGCTCAAGGCGGGCACCGCCGACTGGACCAGCTGGCTGGGCCAGGCCTCGTGGAGGCAGACGCCATGGGGCGAGGAGGACTCACCGGTGCTGGTGACCGCGGCCGAGACCGCACTGGAGCGGGAGTTGTCCGGGCTGCTGATGCGCGGTGGCGCCAAGCCCGCTGTGCGCACGCTTCCGGCCGGTGCGGTGCTGGCGGCCCAGGGGGACCCGGGATCGTCGTTGTACCTGGTGCTGGACGGCGTCGTGGGGCTCTCGGTGGACGGCGTGCCGCTGGGCGAACTGGGGCCGGGAGCGGTGCTGGGCGAGCGCGCCGTGCTGGAATCCGGCCGGCGGACGGCTACCGTCACCGCCGTGACCAACGTCCGGATCGCTGAGGCCCAGGCCGACCAGATCGACCGGGAGGCGCTGGCCCGGCTGGCCAAGGGCCACCATCGCGAGGACCAGGCCGTCCCTGAGCAGACGCAGGCCCCGCAGCAGGCGCCAGCGTGAGATTGGCGTTACTCGGGGTACGCGGTTCGACCCCGGCTCCGGGCGCCGCATTCGCCCGGTCCGGAGGACACACCAGCTGCGTCGCCGTGCTGGCCGATGGCCGGTCGGCTCCGTCCCTGGTGCTGGACGCCGGCACCGGTATCCGGGACCTGCCGTCGCTGACCGGCCAGGCGTTCCACGGTGCGGTCGTCCTGACCCATCTGCACTGGGACCACGTCCACGGCCTGCCGTTCTGCACCGCCCTGGACCATCCCGGGGCCCAGGTGCAGCTCTGGCTGCCGGCTCAGCCCGGCGATGCGGATCCGCGCACCGTGCTGGCGCGGCAGATGTCCCCGCCCTTCTTCCCCATCGACCCGGGCGGCCTGCTGGGCCAGTGGAGCTTCTGCTTCGCCGCGCCCGGCCCACTGGCGCTGGATCCGTCTGCAGGACTACGGGTTTCGGTTGCACCGGTGATGCACAAGGGCGGGGCGACCCTGGCTGTCCGGGTGGATGGCGATGGCGCCAGCATCGGCTACGTGCCCGACCACACCTTGTCGCCCGTGCTCGGCGATGTCGGCGCGGATTCGGCTGAGGCGGTGGAGCTGTTGCACGGGGTCGATCTGCTGCTGCACGACGGGCAGTTCCTGGACTCCGAGGCGCAGCTGGCGGCCAGCTACGGGCACGCCACCATCGGCGCGGCGATGAGCTGGGCCGACCAGTGCGATGTTGGGCGGCTGGTGCTCACCCATCACGCGCCCACCCGCACGGACGACGAGCTGGATGCATTGGCCTGCCGATTCACCGCCACCGCGCAGGGACGGCCGGTCAGCTTCGCCCGTCAGGGGGATCTGCTGGCGCCGCGCTGACCCAGCGCAGCGTCATCGGGGGCGGCGGCAGGCGGTGAAGGCCAGTGCCAGGGCAACGACGTCCTCGCCCAGACCGGCCTGCCAGCCGGGAACCC
>CAXUFS010000161.1:0-6771 GCA_964250315.1 uncultured Kineosporia sp.
GAACCGGAACGTCCGCGGCACCCCGGTGTCGGCAGAGGTCCGGCTGGAGATCGTGGCCGACGACTCGACCCCCCTACGCGCGGCCCGTCATTCCGGCTTCATGAGCATCCTGCTGCTGCTGGCCGTGCTGGTCACCACCCGCCGGCTGGGCCAGGCCGAACCTCAGGTGCTGGCCAGCGTGCTGACCCTGTTCGCGGCCATCCAGGCGGGCCGGATCCAGAGCCCGGACCGGTCGGCCCTGCGCGGACTGCTGATATCCGGAGGCTGGTGGGTGATCGTGGCCTCGGTCCTGCCGCCGATCCTGCTGGGCGTGATCCTGGCCTTCAGCGACTACCCGGGCTGGGTGTTCGAGGCGGTGCTGATCGCTCAGGTCGCGCTGCAGCTGGTGATGTACACCCCGGCGCTGACCGGCCAGGCCTGGAACCGGCGGCGGCGCCCGCAGTTGCGGCTGTACAGCGAGGCTCCGCCGGACTATCCGCGGATCGACGTGTTGCACAGCTCATGGTGGCGCAGCACCACCGCGGCCGCGCTGCTGCTAGGGGCGAACGCACACGGCTTCGTACTGCCCCAGTACAAGGGCGGGGTATCCGATCTGCTCGGGAATCAGCCCGAGACCGGGCCGATACCGCGCAACCCGAACCTGGTGCAGCGGGTGCGCAACGTGCGCCGGTTCATCAACCTGCCGGGCAGTCCCCCCCTCAACCTGACGGGCAGTGTGCCCCTGACCCCGGCCATGTCGTCAGCCGACGAGATCAGATCGGAAGCCAAGTCCCTGGACCTGGACATTCCGCAGACCCCGGCCAACATCCTGGCCATGCTCCGGGCCGGGACGGCGGACCGCTCGCTGACCTTCCTGGTGTTCCGGGAGGAGCCGCAGCAGGAATGGCAGGCCCAGGCCCGGGCCCGGGTCGACCTTGACCCTGACCGGCTGATCGCCCACGAAGCCCCGATCGGCAACTTCGACGTCTTCATCGGGCTGCCGTCCGGCCGGTTGCAGCCGATGTCCACTCATCCGCTCCGCCGCTTGCTGGGGCTGGCCCAGGACCGGCAGCTGCTGGTGCTGGACGTCCAGTTCCCGGTTCCGCCGCCGCTGGGAGCATCGACCAGCCGGTCCTGGACGCGCACCCGGATCGGCATCCGCGGCGACGAGATCCCGGAGCTGGGCGAGCTGCTCACCGACATCCTGGAGCGGGTGCGACAGGCCGAGCCGGTCGTGGACCTGCTGATCGACACCGCCACTCAGACCCCGCCCCGGCGCTTCCTGGGCCACCCGGAGCTGCTGGCGGTGGACGTGCCGGTCGAGGGAATGCGGCCGTCCGCATTGAACGTGCTCGTATCGGAGCAATCGTCTGCGGCCAGCGGCACCCGGGACTGGCTCATGCTGGCGATGTGCGACTACGCCGCCAGCGGCGCTGAGGCTCAGATTTTGAGCTCCATGATCGACCGGCACCCGCAGCTGGAACTGGCGGGGCTGACGGTGGGAATCCTGCACGGCACCTGCGTGGTGTTCGCACTGGGCCATCAGCCGGGAGTGCCAGCTGGGCGCAGCGGTTCGGCCAGCGCCACCGCCCTGCCCGCGGGCGCGCAGCTGCTGGTCGAGGAATGGATGCCGGGGCAGGACCTTGGCCAGCTGCCCGATCAGGGTGTGCTGCTGCAGGTGCACGCCCAGTACGGCGACCGGCCCGGCCTGCTGTCGGCCTTGTTCGGCGAACTGGCCTCCGGTCTCGCCGAGGCAGCCGGGAACATCTTCAGCGCCGACGACCTGCGGCTGTGGTACGTGCACACCGAGGTGGCCGACGGGCGCAACGCCACCACCTGGTTCATGCTGGCGCTCCCGCCACCGGCCGCCTACCCGCAGTTCAGCCGGGTGGTCCTGGACCGGATCGAACGAGACGGACGGCGGGTGCTGGCCGGGCTAGCGGGCGATGACCCAGCCGCCGACACCTTGGGGCTGCTGCACTCGGCCAAGGCAATGGTCAGCATCGAGGTGATCACCGTTCAACCGGCCCCCCAGCCCCTGGGTCAGCCTGTGAGCCAGCCCAGGGCGAGAGCGGATGCCCCGGCTCCGGTCGCGGTGGACGGGGGGGACGGAACAGGTCAGGTGCATACGGTGGACGTCGGCGGGGCCAGTCCGGTCCGTCAGGGCGGTGAACCCGCCCGGCTACCCGCTGGTGCTGGCCCGGAGCCGCCCGAGGACACCCCGCCGTTCACGGAATGAGTAGCGCAGGATCCACTGACGGGCTGGCAGCTGAAGGGCAGGACAGACAATGACCTCCGGGGTCAGCTACGCCGATGCTGTGAAGGTGCTGGGCGGGTCGAACTCCGCGGTCTCGGCCCTCGACCGGCTCACCGGCGGGCTGTTGCTGGCGGCTTCGGTGACCGGAGCGCCGCTTGTGCTCAGCCTCTTCGATCCCAAGAACGAACTGGGCCGGCTGAGCGGTGAGCTGGTGAACAACGGACTGGTCCGGGTCCGTGGGCTGAATCGGTTCGAGCGAGGCCAGCGGCTGGAAGCCGCCCATTCGATCATCGTGGTCAGCGCCTACTTCGACGCGCTGGCGCAGGCTGGGCTGCCGTTCGCGCTCAGCGACGCGGACCTGACCCGGCCAGACCAACTCACGGCGGCTGGAGCTGGCCCGCCGCCCGGCGGTATGAGCCCGGCCAGCGGCCTGGTCGAGGCGATGCTGCGGCGTGGGCTGCCGCTGCCGGCCCCGCACCGGCCCTACGAGGCGGTGTTGTCGAGCCTGAACGGTCTCTACCGTGAGTTCTCCGCCAGCTTGCTCAACCTGTTCCGCGGACTGGCGATCTGGGACCAGCTCAGCGAGACCAGCCGCGATCAGACCGAAATTATTCTGCGGCAGGATGTTCCGGCGGCGGCGGTGGGCAAGTACGAGGATCAGCTGCGCCGGTTGCAGCTCGAGATTCCTGAGATCGGCCTGTGGCTGGGTGGCATCGAGCATCAGGCCACCCGGCTGGCGGTGGCTCAACTGGTGGATCTGGTCCACGGCATCCGGACGGGGACCAGGCCGGAGTCACGCCGGGCCGAGCTGGCCCTCCGCTACGCCGCCGGTCTCGATTCCGCAATCCTGGCTGCGGCGGAAGTGCCCGAGGCGATCGAGTTTCCGACCCTCCGGGACGGCTACGTCGCACCGGACTTCCGGGCCGCGGACGTCCATGTGAATGAGGATCTGATCTCCGAGGACTGGTGGGCCGATCAGGAACGACGCACTGATCTGATCCCGTTCCTGGCCGGGCATCTCATGCTCGCGGCCGCGCGAGCGCCGCTGCTTGTTCTCGGCCAGCCCGGTGCTGGAAAGTCGTTGCTGACCAAGATTCTGGCGGGGGTTCTGCCCCCCGACGAGTGGCTGGTGGTCAGGGTGACCCTGCGGGACGTTCCCGCTGACGCGGACATTCAGACTCAGATCGAGGTGGCTCTGCGGGAGGCCACTGGCGAGGCCCTGACCTGGCCGGCCCTGTGCCGCTCACGCGGCGACGCCATGCCCCTGGTGCTGCTGGACGGCTTCGACGAACTGCTCCAGGCAACCGGAACGCACCAGACCGACTACCTGGAACGGGCAGCCGCGTTCCAGGAACGAGAAGCCACCCTGGGGCGCCCGGTGGCTATGATGATCACCAGCCGTACCTCGGTAGCCGATCGGGCCCGCTGCCCGGCCGGAACCACCGCCGTCCGGCTGGAGCCCTTCGGGCGGCTCCAGGTCGAACAGTGGGTGGCCCGCTGGAACGAGGTCAATGCGACCGGTTTCGCGTCCGCCGGGCTGCAGCCGCTGAGCGCCGAAACGGTGCTGGCGCATGGAGATCTGGCCTCACAGCCGCTGTTGCTGATGATGCTGGCGCTGTACGACGCGGCGGGCAACGCCCTCCAGCGGGTCGGCCCGGGCCTGGGGCAGGCGGAGTTGTACGAGCGGTTGCTGCACCGGTTCGCCGTCCGTGAGGTGGCGAAGACTGATGGTGCGCTGCCGGACGACGAGTTCGGCCTGGCGGTTGAGACCGAATTGCGGCGGCTGTCCGTGGTGGCATTCGCCATGTTCAACCGGCGCCGTCAGTGGGCCACCCAGGACGAGGTTGGCCAGGACCTGCGGATGCTGCTCGGCGAGAGAGCCGCCCCGGCTGCGGGGCTGAGAGGCTCACTCACCGAAGGTCAGCGTGAAGTTGGGCGGTTCTTCTTCATCCAGCGTGGAGAGGCGGTCCAGGACGGCCGCCGACTCCGATCCTTCGAGTTCTTGCACGCCACCTTTGGTGAGTACCTGATCGGGCGGCTGGTCGCCCAAGAGCTGATCGACCTGGCCGAGGACGCCGGCATTCAACGAAAGCGCAATCATCCCAGCAATATTGACGACCGCTTTCTGCACGCGCTGCTCTCTCATCAACCACTGACCATCCGCGGTACCGCCATCGACTTCCTCCGCGAGACCTTGACCGGCTGGCCGGCGCAACGGCGCACCACCCTGCGGAACCTGCTGCTGAAACTGTTCCACCATTCGATGTTCCCGGTTCCGGCCGATCAGTTCGCCGCCTATGAACCGCTGACACTGATCGTTCCGGCCCGGCACGCAACCTATGCCTGCAACCTGCTGCTGCTCGTCCTGATGATCTCGCAAGCCGTCTACGGTCACGAGCTGGTGTTCGAGTCGCCGGATCCGGTGACGTCGCGTGAAATTCAATACCGCTGGCGAAATCTGGCCCTGCTGTGGCGTTCTCAGCTGCCGTTCGAGGGCTGGAACGGTCTCTTGCATCGGGTTGAGTTGATGCGGATCGACCGTGACGGTGTCCGTGAGGTACAGCTGCGCTTGACGGAGGAGCCGCAGGTAACCCTGCCCGCGCTGGATCTGGGCTGGCAGTACCACGACGACGCGAGCCTGGACGACGGCGTCACCGGCTGGATCTACCACTCGACGGACGACATCCGCCGCCACATCACCTTCACCGCCGATCGCCGGGCCGACGTCGTCGCCCATATCGCGGACGCCTTCGCCCCGTCGCATCCTGCCTTGGTCACGGCATTCTGCCGGATCAGCAGCGGGGTGACCCGTTCGGCGGCCAACGCCCTGGTCAGCCTGTGGCTGGCCAGCATCGCTGGTGACCGGGCCCAGCTCGAGCAGCTCTACGCCGAATGCGCCGAGATGGCACAGGTGGGGTTCGGACCTCAGGGAGACGATGTCCGCCGTACGTTCCTGCTGATCCTGCTCCGGCAGTTGAACATCGACGTCGCCACCTTTCCTGCTCTGCAGGCGACCCCGGCGGCCGCCAGCCTCCGATCCCAGCTGGAACGATGAAGGCGGACCCGGTTCAGCCGATGTCCAGCGGGTCGATCTGGATCCGGACCGAGCCCGGTTCCCGCTTGGCCGAACGAGCGGAGGCCGCCGCATGCAGCCCCCCGGCCAGGGCGGCGGCCTCACCGCGCGGCGCCCGGACCAGCAGCTGAACATCCGGTTCGTGCGGGATCGGTCCGAGCAGCTGAGCGCCGTCCGGCAGCGCGAGGGCGTGCGCCAGCGACTGCACGGCGCCTGCCGATCCGGTCAGCGACGCCATCACCGTGACGGGCGGGAAGCCAAGCTCCGCCCGTTCGGCCAGCTCCCGCTCGGCGAAGCCGGACGGGTCGGCCCGGATCAGCGCCTGCACCGCCGGAGCCTGCGGATCGGCACAGACCACCACCACTCCGCCGTCCGCCCGCGATCGGACCAGCGCGGCCGCCGCCAGCCACTGCCGCAACGCGTCCTGCGCGCAGGAGAGCTGGGGCCGCTCCAGCAGCCTTCCCCCGTCCAGCAGCACCGCTGCCGAGTATCCGCCCTTCACCGCCGGTTCCAGCCCTGGAGTGGCGACCACCAGCGCTGAACCAGGAACGGCCGGGGTGGCAGCCTGCGGCTGAGGCACCACCAGCACAGCACCGGGGAAGGCCCGGCCCAGTTCTTCGGCCGTCCGGGTCACTCCGACCGCGGTCGCCCGCAGCCGCCGGCCGCCGCAGTGCGGGCACGACCACTGCGCAGCCGCCCGGCCACACCAGTGGCAGTGCGGCAATTGGGCGGCTCCCCCTCCGGGCAGCGCCAGTGGACCATGACAGGTGTCGCAGCGAGCGGGCTTGCGACAGGTCTGACAGGAGAGGCCAGGCAGATATCCGGCTCGCGGAACCTGAACCAGCACTGGTCCCCGCTCCTGGCCCTCGCGCAGCGCCTGGTAGGCGGCGGCCGGGAGCCGGGCGTGCGCGGCGGGATCGTCCTGAGCACCGAATGCCGGTGCCGCCACCCGGATCGCTGCCCACCGCTGGCGGCTCAGCATCCTGACCGCGGCCACCGGCTGAGCCCAGCCCCGTTGCCGCCAGGCCGCGGTCTCGGCCGTGGCCGACCAGCCGCCTGCGATCAGCGCGGACCCCTCCAGCTCAGCCCGCGCGGCCAGCACTTCGCGGGCGTGCGGGTACGGGGCCCGGGGCTCGGCGTGCAGGTCGTCGCCGTCGTCCCAGATCACCGCCAGACCCAGATCCCGGATCGGGGCGAATGCGGCCGCCCGGGTGCCGATCACCACCTGGACGTGGCCGCGCAGCACAGCCAGGAAGTTGCGATACCGGGCCGCCGGGCCGAGCTCAGCCTCCAGCCGGACATGCTGGCCCGGCCCCATCCGCTGAGTGAGCACGGCGTCCAGGCGGCCCACGTCACGCGCGTCCGGCAGCACCACCAGCGCTCCGCGGCCACTGGCCCGGGCCGCCTGGACCGCGATCGCCAGCTCGTCGAGCCAGCGCGGTCCAGGCAGCGCGGTCCAGAC
>CAXUFS010000162.1:0-6730 GCA_964250315.1 uncultured Kineosporia sp.
GGCTGGGCCACCGGCCTTGGCTGGGTCACTGGCTGGGTCATTGGCTGTGGCATCGACGGCGTGGCGGGCCGGGCCGCGGGCGCCAGTCCGGGAGCGGGCTGCTGGCGGGGAGCTTGGGCTGGAACCGGGCGCGGAACGGCACCCGGCTGGTTTCCCGGCTGGCCTGCCTGCTGGCCACTGCTCACGGCGGATCCTTCCTCTGGCCTGCCCTGGTCACGGCTTCGTCACAGTTGTCGGCTGCGCGCAGGTCACTCTTGAGGGTGAGCGCCTTCTCGGATGGCCGCTGCCAGGCTCCGGCCACCGTCTCGCGATCATGGCTGGAGAGGACTCTCAGGAGACGACGCGGAAGATCTCCTCCAGCGAGGTGCTCCCGGCCAGCACCTTGCTCAGCCCGTCCTCACGCAGGTTTCGCATGCCCTGATCGCGGGCGATGTTGGCAATGTCGGTGGCCGAGGAGCGGGCCACCGCGAGCCGCTCGATCTCCTCACTCACCAGCATCACCTCATGCAGGGCGAGCCGGCCCTTGTAGCCGGTCTTGGCGCAGGCCGGGCATCCGGCCGGGCGGTACAGGGTGGGCGGTTCGGCGTCGTCCGGCCATTCCATCCGGGCCGCCCGCAGCTGTGAGGCCGACGGCTGATACGGCTCTTTGCAGCGGGAACACAGCCGCCGGGCCAGTCGCTGGGCCAGCACCGAGTCCAGCGCGGAGCCGACCAGGAACGGCTCGATCCCCATCTCGGTCAGCCGGGTGACCGCCGATGGCGCGTCGTTGGTGTGCAAGGTGCTCAGCACCAGGTGGCCGGTCAGGGCGGCCTCGATCGCGATCTGCGCGGTCTCGTGGTCGCGGATCTCACCGATCAGCACAACGTCGGGGTCCGAGCGCAGGATCGAGCGCAGCGCGGCCGCGAATGTCAGACCGGCCCGGACATTCACCTGCACCTGGTTGATCCCGGGCAGCCGGTACTCAACCGGATCCTCGACCGTGATCACGTTGATCTCCGGCCGGCTGACGATGTTCAGGGTGGCGTAGAGGGTGGTGGACTTGCCCGATCCGGTCGGCCCGGTGACCAGGATCATCCCGTACGGCTTGGTGTAACTGGTACCGAAGCGGGCGTAATTGTCTTCACTGAAGCCGAGGTCGGCCAGGTCGAGCCGGGCGGTGGAATTGTCCAGGATCCGCATCACCACCTTCTCGCCCCACACCGTGGGCAGAGTGGCTACCCGCAGATCGACTTTGTCGCCTCGGGCGGTTACCGACAGCCGCCCGTCCTGCGGCTTTCGGCGCTCGGCGATGTCGATGTCGGACATGATCTTCAGGCGGGAGATGACGCCCGACTGGATGGATCGGGGCGAACGCATCACATCGTGCAGCACCCCGTCGATCCGGTAGCGGACTCGCATTTCCTTCTCGCCCGGTTCGAGGTGGATGTCCGATGCGCCGTCGGCGATCGCCTGGGTGATGAGCAGGTTGACGTACTTGACGATCGGCGCCTCCTCGACCACCTGGGTGATCGTGGCCAGATCAGCGGCGTCGTCGGCGTCGGTGTCCAGGGCGGTGCGCAGATCCTCCATCTGCGCGTCGTCCCGGCAGTGCCGATCGATCGCAGCCTGCAGGTCCTCCCGGGTGGCGACCACGGGACGCGGTTCCATCCCGGTCAGCGAACGGACGTCGTCGAGCGCGAACACGTTGGCCGGATCGGCCATCGCCAGCACCAGCCGGCCCTCGTCGTAGCCGATCGGCAGCACCAGGTGCCGGCGGCAGACGCTGGCCGGGATCAGCACCACCGCTGAGCCGTCGATCGTCTTCTCGGCCAGATCAACGAAAGGAAGGCCGATCTGGAAGGCCAGCGCGGCGACCAGCTGGGTCTCACTGAGCACGCCGTTCTCGACCAGCACCCGGCCCAGGCTGCGCCCAGCCCGCTGATGCTCCTCGAACGCAGTGCTCAGCTGCGACTCGCTGACCAGGCCGCTCTCCAGCAGGATGTCGGCCAGCTGCTTCATCCCAGGCCGCCCGCGGGATCGGTGGACGGCGTCATACGGATTCAGTCGGCCCCAGCTGCCCGGCCCTTGACCCGGCATTCGGGCCCAGTTGGGCCCGCTCACCGGCCAGGTCTGCGCCGATCATGCTGATACTTGAGCCAGCCGGCCCCGGTAGGCCGCTGATCATGCAACAACTCGCATGATCAGATGATCAGCGGAGAAGGGTCAGCGCTGCAGGGCGGCCAGACCGGCTTTGCGCATCACCTCGATCGGCGCCTCCCGGCCGGTCATCAGTTGCACCTGTGCGGCGGCCTGATGCAGCAGCATCTCGAATCCACCAATCGCCAGCCCGCCGGAACTCTCCCAGGCTGAGCCGAGCGCCGTCGGCCAGGGCTGGTACACCACATCGAGCAGGATGCCGGCCCGATCGGTGAAGGCGTTGGCGTCCAGGCCGCCCTCCCGCAGGCCTTGGGCGAATGGATCGGCCGCTCCCACCGGCAACGCGGAGATCACGACATCCGCACCGCCGAGCAGGTCCAGTCGTCCCAGCGAAGCATGCGCGGCCGAGACACCGAGCGAGGCGGCCAGGTCGAGGGCGGGCTGAGTCCGCTCGGGCGACCGGGCCAGCAGGGTGATCCGCTCGGTACCGAGCTGAGCCAGCGCCGCCACCGCCGATCGCGCGGTCGCGCCCGAGCCGAGCACGCAGGCGGTCTGCGACCGGCCCAGCCCAGCCGAACTCAGCGCCTGCACGATGCCGTGCACGTCGGTGTTATCACCCATCGACCGGCGTTGCCCGTAACTGTCGTCGACCCAGGTCACAGTGTTGACCGCTCCGGTCGCCGTGGCCGCGGGACTGCACCGGTCGACCAGCCCGGACGCCACCTCCTTCAGCGGCATGGTCAGCGACAACCCGCGCCAGGACTCGTCCAGGCCGGCGAACCAGCCCGGGAACGACTCGGCATCGAGCTCGATCCGGTCATAACTCCAGTCGCTCAGCCCGAGTTCGTGATAGGCGGCCTGATGTAGCGCCGGCGAGAGCGAGTGCGAGATCGGGCTACCGAGCACAGCGGCTCGGTGTCGAGTCGGTGGAGTCGGTGGAGTCGGTGGAGTCGGTCGAGTCACCGGCTCATCATGTCGTTTGCTCGGTGATTGGCCAGCGTCTGCCCTGCGCTGGTCAGTGGTGGGCCAGCCAGTCCTGGAATTCCTTGACGTACTTGGCGTGGGTGGTGGCGTCGTTGGCGAACTTGGTCTCACCGGTCTGCGGGTTCACCGTCACGAAGAACAGCCACTTGCCCGGCGGCGGCTTCAGCACCGCCGCGATCGCCTTCTCACCCGGGTTGCTGATCGGCCCGGCCGGCAGCCCGACGTTGAGATAAGTGTTGTACGGAGACGGTGTGGCCCGTTCTTTGGAGGTGGTGGTGATTCCGAAGCGATGGGTGAAGTAGCTGATGGTCGAGTCCAGCTCGAGCTTCTCCCGTTTGGCCAGCCGATTGGCCAGCACCCGCGCGATCGGGCCCATGTACGCGTCCCGGCCCGCCTCGGCCTGCACGATGCTGGCTTGGATGATCACTGATCGCAGCTGGGCGTCGCTGATGCCCAGCTGCATGTAGGTCTGCTGGCCCCGGGCCACCATCGCCGCCAGCGCCTCGGCCGGGGCGACGTCCGGCGGGAAGGTGTAGGTGGCCGGGAACAGGAATCCCTCTGGATTGTTCTTGGCGGCCGCGGGCAAACCGATGCCGCCGGAAGTGGCGGCCTGGGCCAGAGCCTTCCGGTCCAGCTTCAGCTTCTTGGCCAGGAGGTCGTAGATCTCCTGCGCCCGCATCCCCTCCGGGACCGTGACCGTGTGGGTGATGATGTTGCTGGTGTCCAGCATCAGGGCCAGCGCCGACGCCGACGACATCTGCTTCTTCATCGGATAGGTGCCTGGCCTGATCTGGCCGGACTTGGGGTTGGCGTTCCAGGCATCCAGGAAGGCCTGCTGAGTCTTGATCACCCCGGCCGATGCGAGCAGGCCAGCGATCCGCTGCCCGGAGGCACCCTCGGGCACCTTGACCATCACCGCGCTGGTGCCGCCGCCGGTGTAGTCATCGGGTTCGCTGAGCTTGCGGGCCAGCGGGGCCAGCCCGAAGTAGGCCCCCAGCAGCGATACCGCCACCACCGCCAGGGTCACCAGCAGAACGGTGACCGATCGGCGGCGCTTCTTCTGCTTGCGCTTGCGCTCCCGATTTCGCGACCGTCGTCCACGGGAGGGCTCGGTGCCCTCCGGCCCGCCCTGGCCCGGCGGCACGAACCCCGGAAGCACCCTGGAGAGCCCGTCACTCATCGGCAGCCCGGTTGGCATCACCGGCTGGCCCGGAGGGATCGATCCGGGCCGGGAGCAGGGACCCCGGTGGACTGCCGGTGGCGCGTTCAGTGTCCAGAGCAGACTGCAAGATCACCACAGCCGCCTCCTGATCGACCACCGGACGACGTCGCCGCCCTGACATTCCCGCTTGCCGCAACCGTTGATGAGCGGTCACCGTACTCAGTCGTTCATCCACCAGCCGCACCGGCACCGGACTCACTCGCCGCGCGATCCGGTCAGCGTACGCGCGCACCTGCTCGGCCGCCGAGCCCTCCGCTCCGGACAGCGAGCGCGGCAGGCCGATGATCACTTCGATCACATCCAGCTCAGCGGTGATCGCGGCGATCCGCTCCAGTGCCTCACGAGTATGCCTGCGTCCCCCCGGTACCGTCTCCAGCGGCGTGGCCAGCAAACCATCCTGATCGCTGCGGGAGAGCCCGATCCGGACCGTGCCGACGTCCACTCCGATCCGCGCACCCCGCCGCACTCCCGGGTCCCCGTCTAGCCCCGGGAGGTGACGCGCTCGCCGACCGAGTGCTCGATCCGGCGCAGCGCCTCCTCAACCTTGGCCGCGTCAGTTCCTCCGCCCTGGGCCAGGTCGTCCCGGCCGCCGCCGCCTCCGCCGAGCACCGTGGCAGCCTCCTGGATCAGTTCTCCGGCCTTGACCCCCCAGTGCCGGGCCTCATCGTTGGTCGCCACCACCACCAGCGGCCGCTCCTTGACCAGCACCGACACCGCGACCACGCCGGGCCGGTCCGGCGGCAGCCGATCCCGCACGTCGAGCACCAACGCCCGGGCGTCACCGGCCTCGGCCGGACCCGCGTCGTGGGTGACCACGCTGACCCCGAACACGTCGGCCGGGGTCTGGGCCAGGTCGGAAGCGGCCGCGAGCAGGTTCGCCCGGCGCTGCTGCTCGAGCTGGTGCTCGGTCTCCCGCAGCCGGGTCAGCAGAGACGTCACCCGATCGGGGAGTTCGGCTGGGTTCACCTTGAGGACGTCGCTGAGCCGGCTGACCAGCGCCCGCTCCTGGTTGAGGTGACGCAGCGCATCCAGGCCGACCAGCGCCTCGATCCGCCGCACCCCCGCGCCCACCGACGACTCGCCGGTGATGCTGATGGTGCCGATCTGAGAAGTGTGCTCGACGTGGGTGCCGCCGCACAGCTCACGTGACCAGGCTCCACCCATCTCCACCACCCGGACCTGCTCGTCGTAGCTGTCCTCGAACAGGGCAAGGGCACCCAGCTGCCGGGCCTGGGCCAGGGTCATGTAGGCGGCGGTGACCGGATAGTCGTAGCGCAGAGCCAGGTTGGCCACCGACTCGACCTCATCCCGGGTGTCCGCACCGAGGGCGGCACCCCAGGCGAAGTCCAGCCGGAGATAGCCCGGCCGGTTGTAAGAGCCGCTCTGCACGGCGCCTGGACCGAGCACCTGCCGCAGCGCCGCGTGCAGCACATGGGTGGCCGAATGGGCCTGGCAGGCGGACAGCCGCCACTCCCGGTCGACGCTGGCCAGCACCTCCTGACCCGCGTGCAGGCTGCCCTCCACCACCTCAGCGGTATGCACGATCAGGCCCTTGGCCGGACGCTGCACGTCCAGGACCCGCAGCCGGGCGCCGTCCGCGGTGATCTCCCCCTCGTCCGCGATCTGGCCGCCCGACTCGGGGTAGAACGGGGTCCGCGACAGCACCAGCTCAACCGTCTGGCCCTGGCCGGCCTGCGAGGCCTGCGCGCCGCTGGCCACGATCGCCCGCACGTCCGACTGGGTGGACAGCTCGTGGAAGCCGGTGAACTCGACCGGCCCGGGCTGCCGGAGCTCCTCCAGCACATCGCCGGTCCGCCGCGCTCGCTCTGACGTTTCGCTCATCTCGTTGTCGTCCTCCGCCGAAGGTTCGGTGCGGGCCAGCTCGGGATATTGCCCCCGGATCCGTTCCCGGGCCAGCGCGAGCAGTTCGGCGAGCCGATCATCGAGGTCCGGCTGGCCGATTCCCAGCGCCCGCAGCTGATTCCTCGCGCCGCCGGTCAGGCTGGTCAGCACCTGGCCGGGCCGGCCCCTCTGCTCAGCCGGATCAACGGCCTGATCGGCAGGATCCGGGCTGAGCCCTTCGCCGATCAGCATCGCGGCCGCGCGAACATGATCGGCGATCACCCGCATCCGGCGGTCGTCGCCGGCGTCGCGTCCGTAGCGCCGCCCGGCCATCTCCTGCGTCCGCGCGATCAGCGGGAAGACCGCGTCGATCTCAAGCACGTTGTCCACGCCCTGCAACAGACAGGCCATTCGCTCCAGTCCCATCCCGGAGCCGATCGTGGCCGTCGGCAGCGGCCCGGCCACGTCGACATTGCCCCTCCCGTGGACCCCGGACCCCCGGTCGCGCCGGAAACCCAGGGCCCAGCACCGCCGGTACCGGTCCGC
>CAXUFS010000163.1:0-6699 GCA_964250315.1 uncultured Kineosporia sp.
CCCGTCACTGGCGGCACTGGCGGCACCGGCGGCACCGGCGGCACTGGCGGCACTGGCGGCACTGGCGGCCGCGATGCTCGCTCTCGCGGGATGCTCGTCCCCGGCCGGCGAACAGCCCGCCCCAGCCGGACCGGCGCCCACCGGCGGGGAGCCTGCCAGTTCGTCACCGGCCATCAGATCTGGATCAGCGGCGCCGGGCGTGACCGCGGGCCGCACCCTGGCCACCCGGCTCGACGTCCCCTGGGGAGTCACGTTCCTGCCCGGCGGTTCGGCACTGGTGGCCCAGCGACCAACCGGGCAGATCGTGAGAGTCGATGCCAGCGGCGGGGTCTCGGCGATCGGCACCGTGCCTGGGGTGGCTGACCAGGGCGAGGGTGGGCTGCTCGGCCTGGCCTTCCAGCCCGGGGCCAACGGCTCGGCCACCGGCACCCTGTTCGCCTACCTCACCTCCACCGGAGGCGACAACATCGTGGTCCGGATGGCCTGGGACGGCACCCGGCTCGGGGCGCCGCGGACCGTGCTGTCCGGGATCGCCTCGGCGGGTAACCACAACGGCGGCCTGCTCAAGATCGGCCCGGACGGCAAGCTCTGGATCGGAACCGGTGACGCGACGAATTCGGCCCGCTCGCAGGATCGGTCCAGCCTGAACGGCAAGATCCTCCGGGTGAATCTGGATGGCAGCGTGCCCGCCGACAACCCGTTCACGGGTTCGCCGGTCTATTCGATGGGTCACCGGAACGTGCAGGGGCTGGCCTTCGACAGCCTGAACCATCCATGGGCGATCGAATTCGGGCAGAACCGCTGGGACGAGCTGAACCGCATCCTGCCCGGCCGGAACTACGGGTGGCCCACCGTCGAGGGCAAGGCCGGGAGATCGGGATTCGCCGACCCGGTGGTGCAATGGCCGACCAGTGACGCATCTCCCAGCGGGATGGCCATCATCGGCGATGTCGCCTATATCGGGGCCCTGCGCGGTGAACGGGTCTGGCAGGTACCGCTGAACCCGGCCAGCGGCACGGCCGGGCCGCCGAAAGCCTGGCTGCGCGGGCAGTTCGGCCGGATCCGGAACGTGGTCGCCGCACCGGACGGATCTCTGTGGATCACCACCTCGAACCGCGACGGCCGGGGCAGTCCCGCCGCGGACGACGATCGGGTCATCCGGCTGATCCTGCGCTGAGCCCTGCGCGGCGGCGAATCGTTCAGCTCTGGGTCACATTGACCCGGTCGGCCATCGCGGCCAGCTCGCTGGCCTCCATCGCCTGCCCGTAGTAGAGACCCTGGCCGAAGCCGACGCCCATCCGGCGGACCAGATCGTCGACCTGGCCCGACTCCACCCCTTCGACCACCACGCTGAGCCCGACCGTGCGGCCCAGGTCGACCACGGCCCGGGTGATCGCCCGTGAGCGCGGCTCGGCGATCAGGCTGCTGGTCAGCGACTGGTCGATCTTCAGGATGTCGGCGGGCAGCCGGGGCAGATAACCCAGCGCGGAGTAGCCGGTGCCGAAGTCGTCGATGGCGATGGTCAGGCCCTGACCGGCCAGCCGGTGCAGGGTCTGCGCCGCCTGGCCCTCTTCGACCAGCACCTGCTCGGTCACCTCGATCACCAGCTGCTCGCACGGAACCCCATGCGAGGCAATGGCTTCCTGAACGACCCGGTCGAAGCCGGCCACCCGAAGCTGCACCGGCGAGACGTTGCAACTCACCCGCAGGCCGCGTTCGAACAGCCCGGCACTGGCTGCGCGGCGCAACGTCTCCTGCAGCACCCGCTCGCCGATGGCCACCACCAGGCCGGTCTGCTCCGCGACGGTGATGAACTCCCCCGGGTCGACCGGTCCCAGTTCCGGGTCCGTCCAGCGGGCCAGCGCCTCGCACCCGGCCAGCACCCCCCGGCGCAGATCCATGATGGGCTGGTATCGCACCGTGATGGCGCCGGTCTCGACCGCCGCCCTCAGGCGTTCTTCGACCAGGAGTCGCCGGCGCCGGATCTGAGCCACCGACGCGTCGTAGATCTCCACCCGGTTGCGGCCACCGGCCTTGGCCACCCGCAACGCGGCCGAGGACGCCGAGAGGGCACTGAGCGCGTCCACCACTTCGGGCCGGGCCAGCCGGGCGGGGTCCGCCGAACCGTTCTCCTTCGGGGGCTCACCACCGGGGGCCGGACGTTTCGCGCCGAGCCGGGAGAGCGGGACCGCTGCGGAGTGCCGGATCGGCGTCCCTGGAGCAGCCGGATTCGTTCCGGTGGCTTGCATCTGGCCCCGGCGGCCCGGACGAGCGACGGCGCCGTCGTACGGTGCATCGACGGGCAATGGCTGCGCGGGCGGCAGGAGAATCACCTGGCCCTGCGCGTTCCCATGCACGGCCGCCACCCCGACGCTGGCCGAAACCTCGACCCGGCCAACCCCGTCCACGTCGGCAGCGGACTGACGGACGGCCGTGACCACGGCCGCACCGGCCCGGGCCCCGGCCTCGATGTCCCCCGGCAGCAGGATGGCGAACTCGTCGCCCCCGATCCGGCTGACCAGGGCGTCCGGCGGAGCGGCCTCCCGCAGCCGCGACGCGACCGCAGCCAGCAGTTGATCGCCCTTGCTGTGCCCGAGCAGATCGTTGACATCCTTGAACCCGTCCAGATCGACCGTGAGCAGGCACCACGAGTCAGCCGGGCTGAGCGCGGCCATTCGCCCGGCCAGGACCCGCCGATTGGCCAGGCCGGTCAGCGGATCCGCCGTCGCCTCGGCATGCAGTTCGCGCATCAGCTGGTTGCGGAAGCGGGAGTTGAGCAGTTCCCGGGCCCAGTACACCGCCCCGGCCACGATGATCAAGGACAAGGCCCAGCGATCAGTGGCTGGCTTGACCATCAGGGCGCCCAGGGTGGTCACCACCATGATCAGGCTCACGGTGGTGGTGAAAGTGGCTCCTCGCTCCTCAAGGTTGCCGCGCCAGTCGCCGCGCGCGTTCCCGGCCGCCGGAGGCTGGTACCGCAGCAGGCCCGCGACGATCAACGGCCAGGCCACCCCGCACATCAGCGCACCGAACCAGGTCCAGTGCCCCGGGTGGCTCAGGTTGAGCGTCTGATTGGCCTGGTCACCGATGGTGTAGCAGCCGATTCCGATCCAGGCGACGAACAGGTACCGGTCGAAGTCGCGCAGGAAGCCCAGGGCGACCACGGAGACCACACTCACCTCGGATACCAGGATGATCACGGCCGCGATCTCGCTGGCCTGCAGTGAGCCCGCAGGAAGGGCCGGGAAGAATCCGAAATGCCAGATCGGCAGGGCCAGAGCCACCCCCAGCAGCGAGGAGTCCAGCCCGAGCCGCAGCCCCGAGTGCGACAACCGTCCCCGCCAGGGCACGGTCAGCACGGCGCTGAGGGCCAGCGGGGCGGCCAGCACGCTGATCGGGTCACCCGGCGCCGGGAACTGAGGGGTGGCGCCGATCACCTGGATACCGTTGATGATCTGGCCGGTCGCCCAGATGATCAGAGCAGCCGCCATCCATCGCCGGAAGCGCACCTGGGACCTGCTCTTCCAGCCCGCCCAGGCCAGCAGCAGGCCCCCGCCCAAAGCGATCAAGGCGGGCAGCAGAGTCCCGGTGGCCACCGTCCCCGGCCGACGAAAGATACTCATCAGCCCGATAGCCGCCCCTGCCAGCAGGGCCAGGACGGCGCAGACCACCACCACCGGGTCGCGTCGCAGATTCCTGATCGATCCGACTGCCTGCCGCAGCGCCTCGCGCCCGGTGAGCGAGGCGCCGATCAGCCCGGCGGTGTTGCCCGCGGCGGTGCTCAACGCCAGCGGCGGGCGCGGCTGCGAGTCCATGACTGTCCTGTTCAGCCCTCGGAGACGCCGAGCTTCGCGAGCACCAGCTGACGCACCCGGGCCGCATCGGCCTGGCCGCGCATCTCCTTCATCACCGCTCCGATCAGCGCCCCAGCAGCGGCCACCTTGCCCGCCCGGATCTTGTCCGCGATCGCCGGGTTGGCCGCGATCGCCTGGTCCACCGCAACCGAGAGCGCACCCTCGTCCGAGACCACGGCGAGCCCCCGGGCGGTGACCACGTCAGCTGGATCACCCTCTCCGGCCAGCACACCGTCCAGGGCCTGGCGGGCCAGGGTGTCGGTGAGCTTGCCGTCGCCGACCATCTGCTGCAGCTGAGCGACCTGGGCCGCCGTCACCGGCAGCTCACTCAGTCCCACGCCAGCGGCGTTGGCCCGCCGCAGCAGATCCCCGCTCCACCATTTGCGGGCCGCCGCCGGGGACGCACCCGCGGCCACCGTCTGTTCCACCAGTTCGACCGCACCGGCGTTGAGCAGGTCACGGATCTCGGTGTCGGTGAAGTTCCACTCGGCCATCAACCGGCGGCGGCGGGCGGCGGGCGGCTCGGGCAGGGTCGCGCGCAGCTGCTCGACCCAGTCCGGGCCAGGCACGATCGGGACCAGGTCGGGCTCGGGAAAGTAGCGGTAGTCCTCGGCGTCCGACTTCTCCCGGCCCGGGGTCGTCTGCCCCGAGCCCTCCTGCCAGTGCCGGGTCTCCTGCACGACCCGGCCGCCGGTGCCCAGGATCGCGGCCTGGCGCGAGATCTCGTACCGGACAGCACGTTCCACGCTGCGCAGTGAGTTCACGTTCTTGGTCTCGGTCCGGGTGCCGAGCGGGACGGCATCCTGATCGTGATCGTCGCGGACCCGCAACGACACATTCGCGTCACACCGCAGCGATCCCTGCTCCATCTTGACGTCGCTGACGCCAAGGGTTTTCAGCAGGTCTCGCAGTGCGCTCACGTAGGCCCGCGCGACCTCACCGGCTCGCCGCCCCACACCGGTCATCGGCTTGGTGACGATCTCGATCAGCGGGATTCCGGCGCGGTTGTAGTCGACCAGCGAATAGTCCGCTCCGTGAATGCGGCCGGTCGATCCGCCCACGTGCAGTGACTTTCCGGTGTCCTCCTCCATGTGCGCCCGCTCGATCAGCACCCGATAGGTGCCACCGCCCTCCAGGTCGACGTCGAGGTGGCCGTCGTAGGCGATCGGCTCGTCGTACTGGGAGGTCTGGAAGTTCTTCGGCATGTCCGGGTAGAAGTAGTTCTTCCGGGCGAACCGGCACCAGGGGGCGATCGAGCAGTTCAGCGCCAGCCCGATCCGGATCGCGGACTCCAGCCCGGCCTGGTTCAGCACCGGCAGCGCGCCGGGCAGACCCAGGCAGACCGGGCAGACCTGGGTGTTGGGATCGGCCCCGAAAGTGGTCTGGCAGCCACAGAACATCTTGGTCGCGGTGTTCAGCTCGACGTGCACCTCGAGCCCGAGCACGGGGTCGAACCGCTCGATCGCCTCGTCGAAGGGCAGCACGTCGCCTCCAATGACCACACTCGTCATCGCTCAGATCTCCTGTCCGGCAGCCAGTTCCGGCGCCTGCCGGAGCAGGCTCCCGCCCCAGCTGTCAGTGAACACCGATTCCAGGGCGGCACCGACCCGATAGAGCCGCTCGTCGGCCTGAACCGGGGCCAGCAGCTGCACCCCGGCCGGCAGCCCGTCCTCGTCGGCCAGTCCGCTCGGCAGCGACATTCCCGGCACCCCAGCCAGATTGGCCGGAATCGTGGCGACGTCCTGCAGGTACATCGAAAGCGGGTCGCCCAGCTTCTCCCCCAGTCTGAAGGCGGTGGTGGGGGACGTCGGTGACACCAGGACGTCGACCTGTCCGAAGGCGGTGTCGAAATCGCGCTGAATCAGCGTGCGCACCTTCTGGGCCGAGCCGTAGTAGGCGTCGTAGTAGCCGGAGGACAACGCATACGTGCCCAGGATGATCCGGCGTTTGACCTCGTCGCCGAACCCCGCTTCGCGGCTGGCCGACATCACCTGCTCGGCGGTCGGATTCGTGATCCCCCCGGGTGTCACCCGCAGCCCGTACCGCATGGCATCGAACTTGGCCAGATTGCTGCTGGCCTCGCTGGGCAGGATCAGGTAGTAGGCACCCAGCGCCGCACTGAAGCTGGGGCAGGACAACTCGATCACTTCGGCGCCGGCCTTGGTCAGCACCCCGAGCGCGTCGTCGAACCGGGCCAGTACGCCGGCCTGCCAGCCGTCGCCCTGAAGTTCCCGGATCACCCCGACCTTCAATCCCTTGAGATCGCCGGCCGCTCCTTCCCGGGCGGCGGCGGCAAAGTCTGGAACCGGACCGGTCAGGCTGGTGGAATCCATTGGGTCGTGCCCGGCCATCACCTGATGCAGCAGGGCGGCGTCCAGCACCGTCCGGGCGCACGGTCCGGCCTGGTCCAGGCTGCTGGCCAGCGCGATCAGCCCATACCGCGAGACCGCGCCGTAGGTGGGCTTGACCCCGACCGTGCCGGTGACGGCGGCGGGCTGCCGGATCGAGCCGCCGGTGTCGGTGCCGGTGGCCAGCGGCGTCTCGAATGCGGCCAGAGCCGCGGCCGAGCCACCGCCCGAGCCGCCGGGAATCCGGTCCAGCGCCCACGGGTTGCGGGTCGGCCCGAAGGCCGAGTGCTCGGTCGATGAGCCCATCGCGAACTCGTCCATGTTGGTCTTGCCCAGGATCACCAGCCGGGCCTGCTTGATCCTGGTCACGACGGTGGCGTCGTAGGGCGGAACCCAGCCGGCCAGGATCCGTGACCCAGCCGTGGTCGGCATCCCGCTCGTGGCCATCACGTCCTTGACCGCGATCGGCACTCCGGCCAGCGGCGAGGACCTGCCGC
>CAXUFS010000164.1:0-6601 GCA_964250315.1 uncultured Kineosporia sp.
CCGCCGAGAGATAGAAATAGTTCAGCAGCATGGCGAGCGCCAGCAGCGCGAGCGGGGCGGCGGGATGGCGGCGGGCGTTGCGCGGGCCAGACCCGCTTTTCACGGTGTCTCCCCGGCGGCTGACCGAACTGACCCATCAGCTGGCGGCCTGGCAGCAGGAGGGGCTGCGAGAGGCGCCGGTACGGGCCTGTTTCCGGCTGATCGAGCCCACCGATGACGACGAGGAGAGCGTGCTGCAGAGGCCGGACGCGCCCGTTCGCACGGCGCAGGAGCGCACCCGCTGGCATCTGGAGTTCGGCCTGCAGATCCCCCAGGAGCCGAGCGTGGTGGCCTGGGCCCGTCAGATCTGGGACGGTCAGACTCCGGCCGCACTCCGGCGCTATGTGGTTCAGCCTCAGGAGGCGCTGCTGGGCGAACTGGGCCGGGCGCTGCGGCTGTATCCGAGCCTGGGCGCTGCACTGGCCGGGGCCCGGCCGGTCGAACTCAGCCTTGACACCGCTGGAGCCCACGAATTCCTTTCCGGTGCAGCGGATTTGCTGGTGGGGGCCGGGTTCGGAGTGTTCCTGCCCGGCTGGTGGTCCAAGCGGCCGTCCCGGCTCGGCCTGCGGCTGCGGGCGGCAACCCCCGCTCAGCCGGGCCGGGTCGAGGGCACTCCCGCCTTCGGGCAGGAGCACATCGTCGCCTTCAACTGGCGGATGTCGGTCGGCGATCAGACCCTGTCCCAGGACGACGTCGACGTGCTGATCGAAGCGCGTGAATCGCTGGTCCGGCTGCGCGGCGAGTGGATGCAGGTCGATCCGGAACGATTGCGCAAGGCCCGGGACTTTCTGCGCCGCAGCAACTCCCCGATGGCGATGACGGTCGGTGATGTGCTTCGGCTGCTGGGCTCGGTGGACGAGGCACCCGGCGGGTTGCCGGTCACCGGAGTGGACGCCGACGGCTGGCTGGCGGATCTGCTGGCTCCGGCCGGGGATCAGCGGCTCAAGCCGGTGCCGGTTCCGTCCGGGTTCCACGGCACCCTGCGGCCCTATCAGGAGCGCGGCCTGTCCTGGCTATCGTTCCTGGAACAGGCCGGGCTGGGGGGTGTGCTGGCCGATGACATGGGACTAGGCAAGACGATTCAGTTGCTCGCCCTGATCGCGGCCGGCCTGGAGACCGATCAGGCCCCGGACCAGCGCGTTCCCACCCTGCTGGTCTGCCCGATGTCCCTGGTCGGCAACTGGCAACGAGAAGCGGCTCGATTCACTCCCCAGCTGCAGGTGCACGTCCACCACGGCAGCGAACGGCCCAGGGGGCAGGACTTCACCCAAGCCTGCGCGGCCAGCGACATCGTGGTCACCACCTATGCGCTGCTGGCCCGCGACGCGGCGCAGCTGCGGGCGATGCCGTGGCGCCGGGTGGTACTGGACGAGGCTCAGGCGGTGAAGAACGCGGCAACCCAGGCTGCGATCGCCGCCCGCGGCCTGAACGCGCCGAGCCGGATCGCGGTGACCGGGACGCCGGTGGAGAACCGGCTGGCCGACCTGTGGTCGCTGATGGAGTTCGCCAACCCCAAGTTGCTCGGCAGTGCAGCAGATTTCAAGCGCCGGTTCGCCTTACCGATCGAGCGGGCCGGTAGTGACGAGGCCCGGGCCAAGCTGAGGAGCCTGACCCAGCCGTTCGTGTTGCGCCGGTTGAAGACCGACCAGTCGATCATCAGCGACCTGCCGGACAAGCTGGAGATGGACGTCGTCTGCTCGCTCACCGCTGAGCAGGCTGCGCTGTATCAATCGGTGGTCACCGACATGCTGCGCCGGATCGACAGTACCGAGGGGATGGAACGGCGCGGTCTGGTGCTGGCCACCATGACCAAGCTCAAGCAGGTGTGCAATCACCCGGCTCAGTTCCTTCGCGACGGGAGCCGCATCAGTGGCCGTTCGGGCAAGCTGGCCCGGCTGGAGGAGATACTCGAGGAAGTGCTGGCGGCCGGTGAAAAGGCGCTGCTGTTCACCCAGTTCGCTGAGTTCGGGGAGCTGCTGAGAACTCATCTGACCGCCCGTTTCGGCCGCGAGGTGCTGTTTCTGCACGGCGGCAGCAGCAAGGCGCAGCGGGACGAGATGGTGACCCGGTTCCAGGCCAGCGGAGCTGGCGCATCCGCCGGATCGGGTAGCCCCCGCTCCGGGCCGCCGATCTTCGTGCTCTCGCTCAAGGCGGGTGGCACCGGGCTCACCCTGACCGCGGCCAGCCACGTGATCCATGCCGACCGCTGGTGGAATCCAGCCGTGCAGGACCAGGCCACCGACCGGGCCTTCCGGATCGGCCAGACCCGCGACGTCCAGGTCCGTTCCCTGGTCTGCGCCGGCACCCTGGAGGAGAAGATCGCCCTCATGATCGAGGACAAGCGGGCGCTGGCGGCGTCGGTGATCGGTACCGGTGAGGGATGGCTGACCGAGCTGGACACCGCGGCGCTGCGCGAACTGCTCACCCTGGACACCGGAGCGGTGGTCTGAGATGGCTGAGGACTGGAGGCCGTGGGAGGACCCGGACTGGTCCCCGTCCGGGCCGCTGCCGGTGGATGGGGGCCTGATCGCGCGCAGCAGCCGCGGTGGTATCGGACAGCAATGGTGGTCGAAGCGGTTCATCGAGGTGCTGGAGTCGTTCGCCCTGGGCGGCCGGCTGACCCGGGGCCGGGCCTACGCCCGCAAGGGTCAGGTGATGTCACTGGACGTCGGGGCCGGGGTGGTGTCGGCGGTGGTGCAGGGCTCCCGGGTCACGCCCTACCGGGTCACGATCCGGCTGCGGACCTTCTCGGAACTGGTCTGGGCCAAGGCCGAGGTCGTGCTGGCCGAGCAGGCCATTCACAGCGCCCGGCTGCTGGCCGGGGACTTCCCGCCCGAACTGGAGGCCGTGTTCGAGGGGATCGGTGCGCCGCTGTTCCCGCGGCGGCTGGGCGATCTGACCATGAGCTGCTCCTGCCCGGACCAGGCTGTGCCGTGCAAGCACCTGGCCGCCAGTTTCTACCTGCTGGCCGAGCGTTTCGACGACGACCCGTTCCTGATTCTGCGCTGGCGTGGCCGGGCCCGGGAGACTCTGCTGGCCCGGCTCCGAGAGCTGCGCGCAGACGAGCCAGCCGGTGGGGCAGCGGAGCAGATCACTGCCGAGGGCCAGATCGCCCCCCACGCGGCCACGGACGCAGCTGGGCCGATGGCGGGGGCGGCGCTGGCTCTGAGCGATCCGGCTTCCCCGGCGTCCCCACCGGCCGCCCCGGCCATCACCGCCATCACCGCCATCACCGCCATCGGAGCCGGAGCGATCGGTTTCTGGGCGGCGGGACAACCCCCGCCGCTGCCCAGCCAGCCTGAACTGCCGGCCGATCTGCTGCTGCGGCAGCTGCCGGTTCCCGGAACCGGACTGGGCGCAGCCCGGCTGATCAGCTATCTGACCCCGCTCTACCAGCGGCTGCCCTGATCTTCGATCGGCCCCGGCCCGATCCATCCGGGCCAGAAGGCCACAAGGCCAGGCGGGGCAAAAGCGCCAGTTTGGCCGAGCTGGTGGCCGCCCGTCCTGAACACGCGTGAGGCCGGGACCATCAGGAAACACCATGGCGGCGAATGTCACGGCAATCTGAGCAGGTGACCGAATCGCCGACCCCGTCGTTCCGTGGCTTTCCCCAGCAGTTCGAGGGCGAGCTCACCGCCGAGCAGTCCCGGCTGGCGGAGTCCAGCGGTCCAGGAGCGCCGTGGCGGCACTGGGGACCGTACCTGTCCGGCCGGCAGTGGGGGACGGTTCGGGAGGATTACTCCGGGGACGGCGACGCCTGGGACTCGTTCCCGTTCGAGCACGCCCGCTCCCGGGCCTACCGCTGGGGGGAGGACGGGCTCGGCGGCGTCTGCGATCGCTTCGGCTTCGTCAATTTCGCGCTGGCGCTGTGGAACCGAAAGGACGAGATCCTCAAGGAGCGCCTGTTCGGGCTCACCAATGGCCAGGGCAATCACGGTGAGGACGTCAAGGAGTACTGGTGGGCGCTCGACGGCACCCCTACCCACAGCTGGATGCGCTGGATGTACCGCTATCCGCAGGAGGCGTTCCCGTATCAGCGGTTGCGCGATGAGAACGCCAGCCGGGGCCGCGATCAGCGCGAGTTCGAGCTGGCCGACACCGGCATCCTGGACGGTGACCGGTTCTTCGACGTCACCGTGACCTACGCCAAGGCCGCCCCGGACGACCTGTGCATCGAGATCACGGCCGTCAACCGCGGCCCGGATCCGGCTCCACTGGACCTGTTGCCGCAGCTGTGGTTGCGCAACACCTGGGCCTGGGGCCGGGATCCGCGCCGCGGCTCGATCCACCAGCTGCTGCCGCCCGCCCTTGCCGTTGGGGGTGTCGAAGCGGCCCAGGCCGAGCATGGATTGCTCGGCACCTACTTCCTAGCCGCCCAGGGCGCTCCGGTGCTGCTGTTCTGCGACAACGAGACCAA
Source organism: uncultured Kineosporia sp. (assembly GCA_964250315.1). Classification (GTDB taxonomy): domain Bacteria; phylum Actinomycetota; class Actinomycetes; order Actinomycetales; family Kineosporiaceae; genus CAXUFS01. The sequence continues at coordinate 4,457 of CAXUFS010000164.1, forward strand.
CGCGGTCGAACTCTTCGGCGACGCCCGCAACGCCAGCCGCTATCCGAAGGATGGGATCGACCGGCGGATCGTGCACGGCGACGCCAGCGCGATCAACCCGTTCGACGAGGGCACGAAAGTCGCTGTCTGGTATGCCTTCGATGCGATCGCGCCCGGCGAGGAGAAGACGGTCCAGCTCCGGCTGTCGCAAGAACCGCCGGACGCCAGCACGTTCGGTACCGGCTTCGACGCCGTGCTGGCCGATCGCCAGCGGGAGGCGGACGACTTCTACGCCACCGTGATCCATCCCGCGCTGCCGCCTGAGGATCGCCATGTCGCCCGGCGCGCCTACGCCGGTCTGCTGTGGGGCAAGCAGTTGTACCGGTACGACGTCGAGCAATGGCTGAACGGCGATGCGGTCAGTCCAGCGCCACCGCAACGGCGGGCCAAGGGCCGGCGCAACACCGACTGGACCTGGGTGTCCTTGGCCGACGTGATCTCCATGCCGGATGAGTGGGAGTACCCCTGGTTCGCCGCCTGGGATCTGGCTTTCCACACGATTCCGCTAGCTCACGTCGACCCTGACTTCGCCAAGGAACAGCTGGTGCTGATGTGCCGGGAGTGGGCCATGCACCCCAACGGGCAGCTGCCGGCCTACGAGTGGGAGTTCGGCGACGTCAACCCTCCGGTGCACGCCTGGGCCAGCTGGCACGTCTACCGGATCGACGGCTACCGGGATCGCGACTTCCTGATCCGGGTGTTCACCAAGCTCCTGCTGAACTTCTCCTGGTGGGTGAACCGCAAGGACTCGACCGGCTCGAACCTGTTCGAGGGCGGGTTCCTGGGCATGGACAACATCGGCCTGTTCGACCGGTCGGCCCCGCTGCCGCCCGGGTTCCGGCTGGAGCAGTCGGACGCGACCAGCTGGATGGCGTTCTACTGCCTGCAGATGTTCAAGATCGCACTCGAGCTGTCCCGGCATGACAACGCCTGGGACGACACCGCGACCAAGTTCCTGGAACACTTCCTGGCCATCGCCCGTTCGCTGGGATCCTTCGGCTCGCAGGACATCTCGCTCTGGAACGAGGACGACGGTTTCTTCTACGACGTCCTGGTCGGGCCGGACGGGGTGGCCGAGCCGATGCGGGTGCCGTCCATGGTCGGGCTGCTGCCGATACTGGGAGCCACCGAGGTGCCGTCCTGGATCAGCGAGGAGTGCCCGGACGTGACCGCGCGGCTGCGCTGGCTGCAGCGGCGCCGCCCTGAGCTGGTCGGGCCGCTGCTGTTCGCCAAGGGACCGGGGGAGCGGAAGATGCTGCTCTCGCTGGTGGACAAGGAGCGGCTGCGGCGGATCCTGGAGCGAATGTTCGATCCGGAGCAGTTCCTCTCCCCCTACGGCATCCGGTCGCTGTCCAAGGCGGTGAAATCTGGCTTCACCACGCACGTCTCGGGCCGGGAAGCCTCGATCGAATACGAGCCGGGGGAGTCTCGGACTGGCCTGTTCGGCGGCAATTCGAACTGGCGCGGCCCGGTCTGGTTCCCGGTGAACGTGCTGCTGGCGGACAAGTTGCGCACCTACGGCCGCCACTTCGGCGACACCTTCCAGATCGAGATTCCGACCGGCTCCGGGAACAAGAAGACCCTGGTGGAGGCGGCCGACCTGATCGACAACGGGCTGACCGCGCTGTTCCGGCCCGTGGGCGGCCGGCGCCCGGCCGACGGCCAGCGGATCGAAGCCAGCGACAATCCGCTGTGGGCCGAGCACCCGACCTTCAGTGAGTTCTTCGACGGGGACACCGGTGAGGGCTTGGGGGCCACCCATCAGACCGGGTGGACGGCGCTGGTCGCGCACCTGCTCAATCCGCGGCTGCCACCCGATCCCCGGCAGCAGGGCTGGGCCTGACGCAGCGCCGGGCGATCGGAGGCATCGGCCGTACTATCGCTGGCGTGGCCGCCCCGATCCCGTCCGCGCGCGCCGGCGCCGACGCGTGCCCGGGTGCGCTTCGCCCCCACCACGCCGCCGACGGCGAACTGATCCGGCTTCGGCTGCCGGGTGGTGCCCTGCGCCCCTCTGCGTTGCTCGAGCTGGCCGCGGCGTCGGCATCGTTCGGGGATGGCCGCCTCGGGCTCACTTCTCGCGGAAACCTGCAGATCAGAGGGGTGCGG
>CAXUFS010000165.1:0-6594 GCA_964250315.1 uncultured Kineosporia sp.
AACCGGAGTGATCGAACTCGGCCAGCCGCGCCGATCCGGCCTCCATCGCCCCGGCCTTGCCCCGGTTGCGCGGCAGGGCGACCACCGCCGCCCCGGCCAGCCGCGCCAGTTCGGCGGTGTTGTCGGCCGATCCGTCGTCCACCACCACCACCTGGCTGACTCCGGCGATCCGGTGAGCGGCCGCCACGGTGCCGGAGATCCGGGCCGACTCGTCCTTGGCCGGAATGATCACGGCCAGCCCGGCCTGGGGTGCGGCCTTCACCGGCAGCTCATTGCCGGAGGGTGACCTGGCGGGACACCACTCCGGCCCTGGCCCGGCGCTCGTCGGCGGTCAGCGCGGTGGTGACGGCCATCGCCTCCAGCAGCCGGGGCTCGAATTCGGCCATCGGCTTCTCCAGGTCATCGGCGGTGGTGATGGCGGCCAGATCCCAGACCGGCACCACCAGGCCGTCGGCCCGGAACGAGCCGACATACCGCGAGCCCTCGCTCAGGCTGCTGCGGCCAGCCGCGTGCAGCCGGGACAAGCCGTCCATCACCTCCGCCTCGGGATAGGGCAGCACCCAGCGCACGTGCCGCCGGGCCCCGGCCTGGCACCAGTAGGCGGCGGTGACCGACTCCAGCCGGGCGGTCGGCACGGCAGCGCCGCTGGCCTGTTCGAGCGACTCGCGAATCTCCGGCGTGAGTTCGTCAACGTCGTCGAACCAGTAGTCGAAGCCCTCGTGCACGGTGACCTGGAAGGCAACGGCCGGGTCGATGATGTCCTGCAGCCGCGGGCCAGGCCCGGGCAGACCGGACTCGGGCACCGGGTTGCCGGGCTCCAGATCGGAGGCGGCCAGCAGCGCGGCCGCGACGTCCCGGCTGGCATCGCCGGAACCGCCGTGGGTCTGCAGGCCAGCCAGGATCGCGCCGTCAGCCCGGTGCAGGGCGGGCCAGGCCATCGGCAGCACCGACGCGATGATCACCTCGGCGCCGTCCTGCTCCTTGGTGAGCCGGACGGTGGCGGTCGCGGCGGGCACGATCTCCCGCATGGCCACCCAGTCGCACTCGCCGTCCAGGCCCTCGAACGGGCGCTCGACGTAGCGGACCGCCTCGGTGCGGGCGAACCGCCCGTGGCACGCCTTGTAGCGCTTGCCGCTGCCACACGGGCAGGGTTCACGGCCGCCCACCACCGGGATACTGGCGTCGTCCACGGTCGTGCGGGCGCCGGAGGCGGCCAGCCGTGATCGTTTCCCCATGGAACCCGACCCTATCGGCCGGGATCGGCAGAGCCGGTGAATCCCGCCGATCAGGTGAGGACGGCGCTGCGGCGCCGCCCGGCCGGCACCGCGATCGCCGAACTCCAGTGCCAGGTTCGGTTACTGCGGCGCAGCGCGATCACCGCGAACGAGTTCAGGGTCAGGGTCAGCGCCGGGTGCGGGACGGCGTCCAGCAACCGCCGGATCGGTGCGGAGTCCATGCCCTGGTTGGCGTAGGCCAGGCTGATGTGCGGATCGAACTGACCGGCCTGGCCCGGGAGCAGGTACAGATCCCGCAGGTCCAGGGCGTCGGCCGCGGCCTGCTGCACCGCCGCCCGGACCTGGGCCAGCTCATTGATCGGGCTCAGTGGCAGATCCACCCCGCCGTCGCGGGCCAGCGGCGGCTCGACCGTCACGATCGGTGCGGCCAGCCCGGACAGCCGATCGGTCATCGCTTCGGCCAGCCTGACCGCGGCATTGGCCGGCAGGTCGTCGAGGAAGGCCAGGCCCTGCATGGTGGAGTGCAGCCAGGGCTGCTCCACCGCGGCGAACCGGCCGGTCGCCCGCAGCGGCTGCTGGTAGGCGCTGACCAGATCGAACAGGTCCGGCTGCCCGGGGTAGATCGCATAGCAGGCCAGCAGCGCGCGCCCGGCGTCCAGTTCTGGCATCGGGGTCCAGTGGTTGATCAGATCCGGGGTGTCCTGGCGCAGCGGCGGCATCTGAGCTCCTGAGCCGGCCGTGGATACCGGCGATGACAAGGCGGGCAGTGATGTCATCGCGCCGGCCGTCCCATTCCTTGAGCTGCATCAGGGCGGGATCAGTCGATCGTCGGCAGGCGTAGCGGGGGCCAATTGCGGCTGGAGCTGGAGTGAACAACACGCTGACATTACGCGAGTGCGGCACCCATGGTTCAGATCCGGCTGGAAATGAACCCTTTGGGCGCCGCACTCGCGGGTGCAGCGGGAGAAGGCTCAGGCTCAGGACTTCTTGCTGGCCTCGATGTCGAGCACCAGCTTGACCTTGTCCGAGATCAGGAAGCCACCGGTCTCCAGGGCGGCGTTATAGGTCAGGTCCCAGTCGGAGCGGTTGATCGTGGCGGTGCCCTCGAAACCGGCCTTGGTGGCACCGAACGGGTCGGTGGCCATGCCGCCGAACTCCCAGCGGATCTCGACCGGCCGGGAGTTGCCCTTGATGCTCAGGTCGCCGGTCATCACCAGGTCGTCGCCGTCCAGCTTGGCCGAGGTGCTGCGGAAGGTGATCTTGGGGTACTGGTTGGCGTCCCAGAAGTCGGGGCTCTGCAGGTGGCCGTCACGCTGGCTCTGACCGGTGTTCACGCTGGTCGCCTCGATGTCCACCCAGGCGGTGGACTTCTCCGGGCTGGCCGCGTCCAGGGTGGCGCCTCCGCTGAACGAGTCGAAGTGCCCGCGGGTGGTGGACACCATCGCGTGCTTGACCGTGAATCCGATCGTGCTGTGGGCCGGGTCGATGTCGTAATCGCCGGTCAGCTCGGCGGGAAAGGTGCTCATAGATGTCTCCTCGGTGTCGGTGGCAGCGGATCCAGTTGTTCAATGCTCAAGCAACTGGGCCCGGCGCGGCTCTTATTCCCGTTGAACGCTCAATCTTTCGAGTTCACGAACAAATCTTGCCAGCCGAATCCCGGCCTGCAGGACTCCCGGCACTGCGCCGCGCCCGATCGGTGGGCAGGATTGATCGCATGGTCACCACCTCCGCCGCAGCGGACCCGGTCCCCGGTTCCCTCCTGGGACCGTCACCGGCTGAGCCACGTTCGGCCGCAGAGGTCCGCCAGGCCGCTATCGCGGCCGCCGACGAACGCCGCCGGATCGCCCTGCGGCGGATGAAGGTGCTGGCCACCAGCCTCTTCGTGCTGGCCGCCGTGATCTACGGGGTCACCCTGAACCAGGACGGTGGGCTCGGCTTCGTCAACGCTGGGGCCGAAGCGGCCATGGTCGGCGCGCTGGCCGACTGGTTCGCGGTCACCGCGCTGTTCCGCCATCCGCTCGGGCTGCCGATCCCGCACACCGCGTTGATCCCGACTCGCAAGGACCAGCTGGGCGAGAGCCTCGAGGATTTCGTGGCCAGCAACTTCCTGTCCGAGGACATCGTCCGGGAGCGGATCGGGCGGGCCGAGGTGACCCGGCGGCTGGGCCAGTGGCTGAGCGACCCGGAGCATGCCCGCCGGATCTCGCAGGAGGCCTCGGCCGCCGGGCGCGGCCTGCTCACCGTCCTGAACGACGACGACGTGGCCAGCCTGCTGGAACAGGTGCTGGTGAACCGGATCTCCGCGGTGGAGCTGAGCCCGGTGGCCGGAAAGCTGCTGGACGGCGTGCTCGATGACGGCGCCCACCATCACCTGCTCGACCTGATCCTCGACGAGGCGCTGACCTGGCTGGAGGCCAACCGGGAAGCGGTGATGACCCTGGTCACCGACCAGGCGCCGGGCTGGTCGCCGCAGTGGCTGGACAACCGGGTGGCCCGGCGGATCTACAACGAGATCGTGCGCTGGGTGCAGGAGATCCGGATGGATCCCGGTCACCAGGCCCGGCGCGCGCTGGACGACCTGCTCCGCCGGTTCGCCCAGGACCTGCAGCACGACGAGCAGACGCAGGCCCGGATGGAGACGCTGAAACAGCGCCTGATGAACCATCCGGAGATGCGCCGGGCCACGGTGGCGGTCTGGTCGACCGCCCGGCGGCTGCTGATCGAGGCGCTGGAGGACGAGAACGGCGAGCTCCGGGCCCGGATCTCCTCCGCCCTGCTCGACCTGGGGCGGCATCTGTCCACCGACCCCTCGATCCAGCAGCGGCTCGACGGCTACGTCGCCGATCTGGCCGGCTATGTGGTGCGCAACTACGCCGGTGAGGTGGCCACGGTGATCTCGGAGACGGTGAAACGGTGGGACGCCGCCGACGCCTCCCGGCGGATCGAGCTGCTCGCCGGGAGGGACCTGCAGTTCATCCGGATCAACGGCACCGTGGTGGGAGCGCTGGCCGGCCTGGCCATTCACACCGTGTCGGTGGTGCTGAGCTGAGGTCAGGGCAGGAGCCGGGTGCTGATCCGGAGCGTGATCTGGTTGCGGATCAGGAATCCGGGTGCCTTGACGCCCAGTTCCCGCCGGGTGACCGAGGCTGTGCCGGTGAATCCGTCATCGCTGCGGCCGCCGCGCTGAACGTGCACCACCAACGGACATTCGGTCCGGCCGGCGCTGAGCACGCCCCGCAGCTGCCAGCCGTCCGCGACGGGGGCCACGTCATCGGCCTGGAACCGGATCATCGGATGAGCGGCCGCATCGAAGAACCGCTGGCCGCACAGGTCCCTGTCCCGGCGCGCATTTCCGGTGTCCAGCCCGCTCAGGTCCAGCTCGGCACTGACCGCTACCGGCTGCCCGGCGGCGTCCACGGTGATCCGGCCCGAGCGGACCGGCACCCGGCCGTGCACAGCTCCGTGCCAGGACCGGGCCTCGAACGAGGCTTCCGTCGCGGACAGATCGATATCACGAATCTGGAGGCTGGACGCGGCATCTTGGTTCTGGACGGTCATCGCACACCTCCGGCGACGGACTCAGGGGTAGCCAGGACGTCGAGCGAGCCGGACTGATCGACGATCCGGCAGACTCGGACCCGGTCTGGTCCGGGCAGCAGCGCTGGATCCTCGTCCGGGCCGAGTTCGGTGGCCATCAGCCGGGTCACGGCCGCCTCAATGGTCTCCTCGGAGTCAGCGAAAACCGCTGTCAGCTGAGCATTCTGCGCTCCCAGGGCGTGCACGGCGGCGCACAACCCCGGCAGATCCCGTACCGCGGCCATGATCCGGCGACCGGCGATCTCCTGGGCCTGAACGTGAGCGGCCGTGCGCGGCCCGTCGAACCAGACCAGTTCCACCACCGCCGGCCGCTGCTCCCGCCCAGCCATCAACTGGGCTCCCTCGACCGTGAAAGTTGTTCCAGCGCAGAGCATGCCCCGGGTCCGGCCGGTGCCTTCGCAGTCGGCGGCCCGGGTGGCCGCATCCTGCGTCGCCCAGGCAGCGATCAGCGAACCGGACGAGGACCCGGCCTGGATGCCGGTCCAGCGGGCCAGTGGCTCACCCGGCAGCAACGACACGATGTCGGCAGGCCAGCTACTGCTGAGCAGGAAGTGGGGCGGAACGATCCGTTCGAGCGGGTGGACGCTGAGATACATCGGGACTCCCGAGTGACGTGAAGTGCGGGGTGAGGTGACGGACCCAATCTCACTCCGGAGACAGCGGCGGATCATGAGTGGCAGTACTGAGATCAGTACTGACATCTGTACTGAACCGGAATACTGATCAGGTGCCGACCAGACCCCTCGTGGGCCGTGAGCCACAGCTGGCCGACCTGGCAGCGGATCTGGACGCCGCCCTGGCCGGGCACGGGCGGCTGGTCGTGCTGAGCGGCCCGGCCGGGATCGGCAAGACTGCGCTGGCCGAACAGTTCGTGAACGAGATGGCCGATCGCGGCGTCCCGGTCAGCCGCGGACGGTGTCTGGACGACGAGGGGGCCCCCCCGCTGTGGCCGTGGACCCAGATCCTGACCCGGGCCGGTGTTCCGGTTGACGGGGACGGCGGCTCAGCATCGGTATCGGTATCGGTATCGGTATCGGCCGAGGGTGGCTCGGGCGCTGACAGCGCGGCCGCGCGTTTCCTGCTGGCCGATCTGATCGTGCGGCAACTCCTCGCCAGCGCCGCCGGGGCCGGCCGGCTAGTAGTGATCGAGGATCTGCACTGGGCCGACGAGGCGTCGCTGCAGGTTCTGCGTCACCTGGCCGCCGAACTGCCGGCGTCCCGGCTGCTGGTGCTGGTGGCGATCCGCAGTCCGTGGCCCGATGCCCTGGCTCAGGCGGTGGGCGACGCGCTGCGCCGGCCGGGATGCCGGCTCGAGGATCTGCCGCCGCTCAACATCGGCGCTGTCCAGGCCTATCTCGACGCCGTGACCGCGGCACCGGTCGAACCAGCCCTGGTCCAGCAGGTGCAGGCCCGCACCGGGGGGAGTCCGCTGCTGATGGTGGCCGCCGGGCAGGTGATGGCCAGCGAGGATCTGCCCGGCGACCCGGGCACCGGCCTGTGGGACCGGGTCATCGCAGCCACCGACGTCAGCCGCCTGGCCGCCGGAATGCTGCTCGGGCTCGATCCCGGAACCCGCGAAACCGTTCAGCTGGCAGCGGTTCTGGCTGAGAATGTGGACCCACAGGTACTGGCCGAGATCTGCGGGCTGGACACTGGCGAGCTGGGCCGCCGGCTGGCGGCGGCGGTGCGAGCCGGCAGCCTGACGCCAAGCGGATCGGGCTATCGATTCACTCATGCTCTGGTCCGGGACGCGATCATCGCC
>CAXUFS010000166.1:0-6576 GCA_964250315.1 uncultured Kineosporia sp.
GAACAGGAGCGCAGCACCACCGGAGCCTGGATCGGCCCTGAGGCCGCGGCCGGGCGCCAGGACGCGACTCCGATCGCCAAGCAGGAGGCGTGCACTCCGCGCTGAGCCGACAGCGAGATGGCCGACGTCCGGATCGCCCGAGCCTGGCGGACGGCGGCCGCGCGCCCGGCCTGCTCCCGGAACAGACTGGACAACCGGGTCGGGCGGGCCGCGAACAGCGGAGCCAGGCCGGACGGATGCGCATGGGTCAGATCGAGCCAGGACGACGTCGCCTGCGGCCCGGAAGCGAGCAGCGTGCCGGGCAGTTCCGAGCTGGCCAGAATTCGGCGCCAGCCATCCACGGCGGCTGCTATCCGGCTTCGTGAGTCAACATTGAGTTGCGCGGCACCAGCCACCGGCAGTTCGGTATCCGCAGCCGATGCGGCGGTGGCGGTAGCCGCAGCAGCCGCCTCCGCTTCCGCCAGTTCGGCCGGGCGCACCGGGTCCGGCACCGGTGGCGCGGGACGCTCTGGGCGCGGCTGAGGGGGCCGCCGCGTCAGCGACCCCCCGACGAACTGCTCGGGCACCCATCCACGCTAGCCGCACGTGACCGCCCGACCCAGAAGGCGCTCCGGTCGCAGGGGCCCAGCCCGGCCCGGCCACGTGATCTACATCGCGAGTGCCCGGGAATGCCCCACTCGGCCAGGCGACCTCAGGCCATCGCTCGCCGGATCAGCGCCCGGCCGGCGCACGATCCAGCCAGAACTGCACATCCAGCTCATCGCCGTCCAGCACTCCAGTCTCTGACCCAGCAGCCGACTGCGGCAGGTGGCCCGGCCGGTACTCCTGGCCCCCCACCGCCAGCACGGCATCCCGGGCTTCGTCGGCATGGGCCCGGATCGCCTCCGCGGTTTCCCCCGACGCCGCCCAGTTGAGGAGCACCCGATCGGCCACATCGAACCCGGCGTCCTTGCGTGCCGCCTGCACCAGCCGGATGAACTCCCGGGCCAGCCCGGCCCGGCGCAGCTCCGGAGTGATGGTGGTGTCCAGGGCGACGGTCAGATCTTGCTGGGTGTTGACCGCCCATCCGGTACGGGGCACCTCGGACAGGGTGACGTCGCCCAGTCCGATCTCAACCAGTTCGCCGTCCTGTCCGCCGTCCACACCGCCGTCCACCGGCACGGACAGCACGCCCCCGCTCTTGAGCACCCGGACCAGTTCCGGATGGTCAGCCGCCATGATTGCGTTCGCCACCGCCTGAGTCCGCTTGCCGAAACGCTTGCCCAGCTCCCGGAAGTTGGCCCGTACGGTGATATCCACCACCTCACCGGCAACCGAGAGCGAGGTGACTGCGCGGACGTTCAGCTCCTGGGCGATCTCGGCCAGGAGCTCACCCGGCAGCGTTCCATCCCCCGGCAACGACACCAGTGCCCGCGAGAGCGGCTGACGGGTACGGATATTGGTGGCCTTCCGGGCCGAACGACCCACCTCGACCAGCCGCCGGGTCAGGTCCATGTCCGCACGGAGCTGCTCATCGGCCCGATCGGAGCCAGCCATCGGCCAGGCGGCCAGGTGCACTGAGTCGGCGCCCGAGGCTGACCCCGGCCGGATCGCGCTCTGCCAGACCCGCTCGGTGACGAACGGGACGAAAGGGGCCAGCAGCCGGGTCAGCCCGTCCAGGCACTCGTACAGCGTGCTCAGCGCGTCGGCGTCCCCGGCCCAGAACCGGGCGCGGGACCGGCGCACGTACCAGTTCGACAGGTCATCAACGAACTGGGTCAGCAGGCGCCCAGAGCCGGCCGTGTCGAAATTCTCCAAAGCCGTTGTCACACCATCGATCACGTGGTCCAACTCGGCCAGCACCCAGCGATCGTTGACCGGCCGCTGAGCCACCGGCGCGGCGGCTGAAGGCTGCCAGGTACTGGTCGCGGCGTACAGGGTGAAGAACGAGGCCGTGTTCCAGTAGGTGAGCAGCACCTTCCGGACGATCTCCTCCAGTGGGCCGTTCCCGATTCGCCGCGACGCCCAGGGCGAACCGTTGCAGAGCATGAACCAGCGCAGGGCGTCAGCGCCGTGCCGCTCCATCAGCGGCATCGGCGCCAGCACATTACCCAGATGCTTGCTCATCTTCCGGCCGTCCTCGGCCACGATGTGGCCGAGGCACACCACGTTCTGGTACGAGGACCGGTCGAAGACCAATGTCCCGACAGCCATCAGGGTGTAGAACCAGCCTCGGGTCTGGTCGATCGCCTCGCAGATGAACTGGGCCGGATACGTGCGCTCGAAGGACTCCTTGCTGCCGTGCACGTACGGATAACCGATGCCGGCGAACGGCATTGAGCCGGAATCGAACCAGGCGTCGATGACTTCCGGCACCCGGCTGGCGGTTTCGCCACACGATCCGCATTCGAAGGTGATCTCGTCGATGTACGGCCGATGCGGATCGAGTTCGCTGAGGTCGGTGCCGGTCAAGTCGGACAACTCGGCCCGGGAACCCACCATCGTGACGTGCCCGGACGGGCAACGCCAGACCGGCAGCGGAGTCCCCCAGTAGCGGCTGCGGGACAGCGCCCAGTCGATGTTGTTGTCCAGCCAGTCGCCGTAGCGGCCGTGCTTGATGTGCTCCGGGTACCAGGTGGTGCGCTCGTTCTCGCGCTTGAGCGCCTCGATCCGCTGAGTGGTGCGGATATACCAGGACTGCTGGGCGTAGTACATCAGCGGGGTGTGGCAGCGCCAGCAGTGTGGATACTGGTGCTCGTAGGACTGCTCTCGCAACAGCAGGCCGCGATCGCGCAGATCGGCAACCAGCACCGGGTCAGCCGCCTTGAAGAACATCCCGCCGACCAGATCGAGATCGGCCAGGAAGCGGCCGTCCGGGCCGATCGGATTCACGATCGGGAGGCCGTAGCGCCGGATCACGGCCAGGTCCTCGGCGCCGAAAGCCGGTGCCTGGTGAACCAATCCGGTCCCGTCCTCAGTGGTCACGTAGCTCGCGGTGACCACGATGTGCGCGTCCGGAATCTCGGCAATAGCGAACGGCGGCTGATAGTGCAGGTTCTCGAGTTCAGAGCCGGGCAGGGTGGCCAGAACCTCGGCGTCGTCGCCCAGCACCGCCGCCAGCAGCGGCTGAGCCAGCACGAAGGTGCCGTCGGCCGTCCGGGCGATCACGTACTCGACGTCAGGATTCACTGCGATCGCAGTGTTGGACGGCAGGGTCCACGGCGTGGTGGTCCAGATCAGCAGGCTGACGTCCGCAAAACCCTTCAGTGGAGCCAGCAATGGCATCCGAACATAGACCGATGGGTCGACGTCGGTCTCGTAGCCCTGAGCGACCTCGTGATCGGACAGCCCGGTACCACAGCGCGGACAGTACGGCGCGACCCGGTAGTCCTGTTCCAGCAGGCCCTGGTCCCAGATTTGCTTCAACGCCCACCAGACGCTGTCGATGTACTCCGGCCTCATCGTGAAGTAGGCGTCGGACAGGTCGGTCCAGAAACCCATCCGGGTGGTCAGCGCCTCGAAGTCGCCGATGTAACGGGTGACCGACTCCCGGCAGCGGGCGTTGAACTCGGCGATGCCGATCTGCTCGATCTCCGGCTTGCCGTTGATCCCCAGTTCCTTCTCCACCGCCAGTTCCACCGGCAGGCCGTGACAGTCCCAACCCGCCCGGCGGGGCACGTGATAGCCGCGCATGGTGCGGAACCGCGGGAACACGTCCTTGAACACCCGCGCCTCGACGTGATGGGTGCCCGGCATCCCGTTCGCGGTGGGCGGCCCCTCGTAGAACACCCACTCCGGCCCGCCGTCAGTCTGGGCGACGCTACGGGCGAACACGTCCTGCTCCTGCCAGAGCTTGAGAATCTCATGGTCGACCTGGGTCAGATCGACCTTCGGCGGGAGCGGCGTGTATGGCGACTGATCAGACACGCCGTCAGTTTACTGAGGCAACTCGATGGCTCGTTTCCTGGCGCCGATTCACGCTCAGGCGGCCGCGAGCAGCATGGCCAGCACCGCCGTGTCTGGATCCAGCGCCGGATCGACGCCGACCTTACTGACCAGCCGGGTCACCGTGCCATCCACCTCGGCCTCGACCCAGGCGGCCCGGTGTTCCAGGCCCAGATGGGGCAGGCCCGGCAGCAGCACGCAGCCGGAAGCCGCCCCGAAGATCTCCGGAGTGGACGGGCGGCTCTCGGATGGCGGATGCAGCAGCAACAGTGCGGGCGGGGTTGCCCGGGCGAACTGGCCGGGCTCGGGTGCACCATCTCCGAGCACCGGACCGGCGGAAGTGACCAGGCCTACGGTGCCGGGCTGCGGATCATCCGGCACATCCTCAATGGCGCGGAAGACGGTCGTGGTGGGAACGAGGCCGGGGACGGCGGCCAGTCGCACGGCCAAGGCCAGGAACTGGGCCCACTCGCGGGTCGATCCGGGCCAGCGGCCGCTGACCACGAAACCGCGCAGCGAGCCACCGCCTTGGAACGGCGCGATCTCGACGTTCGGCTCAGTCATGCCGCGTCTCCTTTCAGGCCCTAAGCCGAAGAGTGAGCCAGACCCGGGCTGGCACACAAGACCCCTTGAGTGCCAGCAGCTCCGAAAACCGGCCAGGAGCGGACAAATAACGCCAGCTTTACCGGCCGGCAATCAGCCGGATCAATCCGATCAGCGATCGAACAGGGTCTGGCCAGTCCGTGCCTGGTCCGCGGCCAGTGGAATCAGTTCGGCTGTACGAGGTGCGAACGGTTCCGGGAGCTGGCCCGGGTCGAACCAGCCGACCGCGAGCGATTCGTCGTCTCCCACCTGAGCCTGCCCTCCGATCAGCTGACAGCGGAAGAAGTGATCCACGAACGAGGTGACGTCCTGGTTGGGATAGGTGACCGGCCCGACCGCAGAGACCGAGATCAGCTCCCGGGCCTCCACCTTGACGCCGGTCTCCTCCAGCACCTCCCGTTCGCAGGCCGCGGCCATCGGTTCCCCCGGCTCCGGGATGCCGCTGGGGAGGGCCCATCGCCCGTTGTCGGCGCGCTGCCCGAGCAGCACCTGTCCGTCGTCGTTCAGCACCAGCGCTGTTACCCCGGGGAGCCAGAGCGGGTGATGACCGATCATGTGGCGAAGTTCGAGAATGAAATCGGGCGTCGGCATGGCGGCAACGCTATCGAGCGTCTCGCAGCCGGGCCGGTTCTGGCGGACGCATCTGCGCCCGTTTCGCCGGACCCGCCGTGATTCCGCTCAGGCCTGGCGCTCTTTCAGCATCTGGTTCATCTGGGCGATCTCGTTCTGCTGGGTGTTCACGATGGTCCGGCAGAGCCGCACCACCACTGGCTCCTTCGTCTCGGCCAGGGCCATCTCGGCCATCGAGACGCCTCCCTGATGATGAGCGATCATCAACTGGAGGAACAGGATGTCGGCCTTGGCCGGGGGCAGTGAGCGAAGCTGGTTCACCTGCGCCTGGGTGGCCATCCCGGGCATCAGGCCGTCGGGCCTCAGGTGAGTGGCACTGGCCGGCACCGAGCCGGCGCTGGTCCCGTCATGGTGATGGCCGGACATCCACTCCATCGGCTGGCCGCTGCGCCCCAGTGACAGGCCCCAGACGTTCAGCCAGCCCTGCATCTGACCCATCTGATTGGTCTGAGTCAGCAGGATGTCAGTGGCGAGATACCGGATCGCCGAGTCGGTCGTCCGGCCCTGCACGATCGAGGCCATGTCCACCGCTTGGGCGTGATGGTCGATCATGTCCCGGGCCAGCCCGGCCGCCGCACCCATGAGCAGCTGCTCCGCCATGCCCATCGGAGGGCTGGTCCGGCGCGGCCACCAGGAATCCGGCCACGGCGGCGACGATCAGGAACAGCACACCCCCCAGAGCCAGTCGGATCAGCAGCACCGAACGGGGCCGTTGGGCTGCCTCCGGATGGAGGTCGTCGGTCAGCGGCTGGCGCTCGGTCTGGGTCATCGCTGGTGGTGGACCCGCGATCAGCCGGTCGGTGTGCCGACACCGCCGGTGCAGGCGGCGCCCGGTTCGGGAGTCTGCTCCCCCTGCTTGTACTTCTTGATGAAGGCTCCGAGCCGGGGATCGCTGGCGCCGGTCAGGTAGAGCTGCTTGCCCCAGGCCGAGGCCACCACCGGAGCAGGCAGGCCCGGGTAGGGCGAAAGTGTGAGGTAGGTCTGGCCCTGGGCGATGTCGGTCAGCTTCTGCACGTCGCCCTTGGCCAGGTCTGGCTTGTAGGTGATCCAGACCGCGCCGTGCTCCAGATCGTGCACCGCGTTCTCGTTCGGCACCGGCGAGGTGTAGATGCCGCAGTTCAGCCAGACCGGATTGTGATCCCCGCCGACCGGCGGGGTCTGCTTGTAGTTGACCTTGGTCTGGACATGGTTCCGGGTCAGGCCGGTGTAGGTCTTGACGCCGGCCAGGCTGGCGTCGGCCGACGCGGCGGCGGCATCCTGCTTGTTGTTCTCGTGCTGCACCAGGGCGAAGACGCCGCCGACGATGGCGACCACCGGATGGGCGGGAGCGTCGAGGCCCTTGGAGAGCGCGTCGAGCTCGGTCTGCATGGTCCGGCCGGCATAGGACGGCAGCAGGTGGGCGACGCCCTCGGTCGACGC
>CAXUFS010000167.1:0-6191 GCA_964250315.1 uncultured Kineosporia sp.
CTCTGCAGATCAGTGGAGCCGACGGTGCCTACCTACTGGAACGGGACGGCGATCAGTTGCGCAGCACCGCAACGGCTGGCCTGCCCGCTCCACCGGTGAGGCTCAACCTGAACAGCGGGGCCGTCGCGGTCAGCGTGTTCCGCGAAGGCGGTCAGGTCCTCGTCCCCGACATGGTCAACCATCCCGGCATAAATCGGCGCATGACCTCGGCCTTGAAGATCAAATCGGCGGCTTGGGTGCCGGTTCTGCATCGCGTTCAGCCGGTCGGCGTGATCGGCCTGATGTTCCTCAACCGCACCGAGCAGTTGCCCCCGCATGTGCCGGTGATGCTGGAGAGCCTGGCCGGTGAGGCGGCCAGCGCGATCGATCGGGCCAACCTCCTGGATCAGCTGGAGCAGGCGGCGGGCCGGGATGCCTTGACCGGGGTGGCCAATCGCCGCCGATGGGACGAGGTGGTCAGCACCGAGATCGCGCGGGCTCAGCGCAGCGGCCAGCCGCTCACCCTCGCGCTGATCGACCTGGACCGGTTCAAATTGTTCAACGACACCTTCGGGCATCTGGCCGGTGACGACTTCCTGCGCGAGTTCGCCGAGGCCGCCCAGCAGTGCCTGCGCGACATCGACACCATCGCCCGCTGGGGTGGCGAGGAGTTCGCGGTCGCACTGCCCGGCTGCACGGCGGACGACGCGCTGGCGGTAGCCGGGCGGATCCGGGCCGAGATGCCACGCGCTCAGACCTGCACGATCGGCATCGCTGAATGGTCGGGCCAGTCAGCCGCCGAGGTGCTGGCCCAGGCCGACGCCGCCCTCTACCACGGCAAGCAGAACGGCCGGGACGCCGCTCACGTCTACGGCGTGAGCACCGCCGCGCCCGTGTAGGCGTCATCCAGCAGGTCCTGCAGCACCCGTTTCGCCTCGCTCAGCGGGTGAACGTGCACCTCCGGCTCGAGTCCGATCGCGGCCGCGATCCGGAGAAACTCCTCGCCGTCGGCCCGGGTGTTGGCGGTGACGCTGCGAACCTCTCTCTCGTAGAACAGCTCTCGTTCGTAATTGAGCTCCGGGACGTCGGACAGGTGGATCCCGGCCAGGCTGAGCACGCCCCCGCGGTCCAGCGATCGCAGCGCGGGTGGCACCAGGCCACCAGCCGGTGCGAACAAAATGGCCGAATCCAGTTGCTCGGGGAGGTCTTTGGCGTCCGGGACGGCTGATGTCGCACCCAGCGCCGAAGCCAGCTCGCGGGCGGCCGCTGACCGGGTCACCACGTGCACGGTGGCGCCAGCCGCGATCGCGACCTGGGCGACCAGGTGTGCGGAAGCGCCATATCCATAGATGCCCAGCCGTCCTCCGGGTGGCAGGCTGGCCCGTTTCAGGGCGCGATAGCCGACGATCCCCGCGCACAGCAGAGGAGCGGCCAGCGTGTCACTCAGCGACTCCGGCAGCCGATAGGCGTAGGCCTCTTCGGCCAAGGCGTACTCAGCGAACCCCCCGTCCGCATCCCAGCCGGTGAATTCTGATGCGGGGCAAAGGTTCTCACGGCCACTGCGGCACCAGCGGCAGCTCCCGTCGGTGGAGCGCAGCCAGGCCGCACCGATCCGGTCGCCCACTTTGAACCGGCTGGTCCCCGCACCCAGCGCATCCACCGCTCCCACGATCTCGTGCCCGGGCACTGTCAGGTGGCGGTGCGGGCTCAGGTCGCCCTGGGCCAGATGGAGGTCAGTGCGGCAGACCCCGCAGGCCAGTATCCGCATCCGCACTTCGCCCGGCCCGGGCTCGGGCACGGGCAGGTCGGCGTTCTGCAACGAGATCGGCCCGCTGGGGTCGTCTGCGGACCGGTCCACCACCCAAGCGCGCATCCGCCCATCATCCCCGGTCACGTCCGAATCAGCAGCGCGGCACCGGGCCTGCTGCTTGGCCGGTGGATGGGCCGGACGGATAGCGGCCGGCCGAGATGCCCGCCAGCCACCGGCCATCGAGCAGTTTGAACCAGACACTGGAGCCGGCTCGCTGGCATCCGGCCCAGGCCACGCTTCCGGCCGCGATTCTTCCGGCGACGGGATATCCGATGCCCGGCCCGCTGCGAGCGTTCAGACCGGCCCGGTCGCTGACCTGATAGCCGTAGGAGCAGCGAGCGATCGGCCAGCTGTATCCGGTTTCCGAGCTGGTGTCGAGGGAACGGTCGGGCACATAGCTGCCGTCGGACAGCTTGTCCCAGACCTTGGAACCGCCGGCCGCGGTGCCGGGGGTCTGGCACACCACCCGCACCGCCGAGCCGCCCTGGTAGCCGGTCAGAACGGGCGAGCCGGCCGACGGTGCGGCGTGCCCATCGAGCGGCGCCGAGCCGGTGACCAGGTGCGGGTAGGACACAGTGGCCACCGGAGCGTCCAGCCGGTCGCGGTCGATGCTCAAGGTGGCGCCGCCGTAGGTCTCGCGCTCGTTGCCTAGGTACTGCTTGGCTCGCTGATGCACCGCCCACCGGTCATCGCCGATGCCGGGCCAGCCGGTCAGCGAGGTGCGGCCGTCGTACCGCGCGATCCAGATCGCGTCCGGACGGGCATAGCGGACCGATCGATAGGAGCGGTTCAGATCGGCTGCGCCCGAGCTGAGATTCACGTAGACACCGGACAGGTAACCGTACTGGTGCAGGCGCGTGGTCCAGGCCGAGAGATATCCGAGAACAGCTGCGCGGCAAGCTGAATCAGTGGTCCGGTAGTTCTCGATGTCGTTGTAGAACGCGCTGCCGGGCAGCAACCCGAGGGTGTCCGCCCGGGCTCGGGCATCGTCGGCGGCGGCGATGCCCTGTGCGGTGGCTGTCGCCTGCCCGATCTTCTGATCGCGGGGCCGGGCTCCGCAGGGCGGCTGGGGTCCTTTGTAGATCGGCAGCAGGCGCCAGCCCAGGCCGGTCACCTGGCTGACCCAGTCAGCGCTGAGTTCTGGCTGCCGGCAGGTGCGGTTGACCCCGCCGAGATAGATGCCCGCCGCACCGTAGGGGGACGACGTCCAGGCCAGCATGGTGGCCCGGCTGGGAGCGGTGCAGGTGTCGAAGGCCAGGCCGGAGAACATGGTGGCGCTGGCGTTGCTGGCGTATTGAGTGCTGGCTGCTGATCCGGCCACCGCGATCGACGGGACGGACGCCGCCAGAGTCGTCAGTGCGGCGATCACCGCAATGATCGCGACGGTACGACGAACCCCCGCGCCCATCTCTCCCTCGCTAACCGGTCGGGCCGCGCCGGCTCGGCATCGGCTCGGCGTCGATCAGATCACGAACCTCGGTCTCAGCGTGGGCGCCAGCGCTTCCACAGCGCGCCGGCCTCAGCACGAACCTTGCCGTCCCAGACGATTTCGCCCATCGCTCGCATTTCGCCGGGACCCGCCGGGGTCACCCAGGCGCGCAGCTCGACCGGTTCGTCCAGCGGGCTCGGGCGCCAAGACCGGATCTCCAGTTCGGCGGTGACGCAGGGCAGGGCGGCTCCGGCCAATGGTGGCCAGCCGCGCTGGAACGCCTCGTAGGTCACCGCCGCAGCTGTATGGCAGTCCAGCACCGTGGAGATGATCCCGCCGTTCAGATAACCCAGCCCGTTGTTGTGCTCGGGCCAGGGCATGAAGCGAGCCCTCACCACGCTGTCGCTCTGGTTAGCTCCTGGATGCTGAGTTCTGTTGGCAGCGCTGTCATTGCGCGTCCTGAGGCGGCCTGGTGGCACCGGCGATCATGGTGGCCAGGGCCAACAGCACGGCCACAGCCAGCAGAGCCCGGAGCACGGTGATGTGGTCACCGAGGAAACCGATCAGTGGCGGTCCGCCCAGGAACGCGCAGTAGCCGATTGAGGCGATCACGCTCACCCGGGCCGGAGCCAGCCGCGGTTCATCGGCGCCCGCGCTCATTCCGACCGGGAAGCCGAGGGAGGTGCCCAGCCCCCAGAGCAGAGCGCCGGCGAAGGCCAGTGGCAGCACCGCGCCGAACACGAACAGGGCCAGGCCGGCCGTGGCCAGTACGGCCAGGGTCCGGCAAGCGGGCACCCGGCCGTAGCGGTCGAGCACGGCGGGGCCGAACCAGCGGCCGGTGGTCATCGCGGTCAGGAACACCGCGAACGCAAGCGTGCCAACGGCTTTGGGGGCGTGGTAGCCGTCGATCAGGGCGACGCCGATCCAGTCGTTCCCGGTTCCTTCGGCGAACGCGAAGGCGAGCACGAAGATACCGATCAGGACGGTTCGTGGCTCGCGCCAGGCGTCCAGCGCCCGGGCCGCCGGCTGGCTGGCCTCTTCCTGATCATGCATGTCCGCGACGAAGGACCGGGTCTGGATCGCGACCCCGCCGCTGACCACAACTCCGATCACGGCCAGATGCGCGGTGACGGGCAGGTCCAGGGCCACCATGACGGCGCCGATCAGCGCTCCGGCCACCGTGCCGAGGCTGAAACCGGCGTGGTAGCGGGGCATCACCGAGCGGCCGAGCAGCCGTTCCACCACGGCGCCCTGGACGTTCATCGCGACGTCCCACATTCCGTTGGCGAAACCGAACAGGAACAGGCCGAGTACCACCGGGACCAGCCCGATCAGGTAGCCTGCGGCCATCGTCATCATGGCCACGCCGAGCAGCAGCGCCATGGCGGTGACCACGGCCCGTGATCCGAACCGGCTCACTATCGGACCGGCCAGCGGAAGCGCGACGATCGAGCCGGTCGCGATGGCGAACAGAACCAGGCCCAGCCCACCGGGATCGAGGTGCAGGTGGTCTCGGTACTGAGGAATGCGCGACGCCCAGCTGGCGAAGGCGAATCCGGCCCCCATGAAGGCCACATAGGTGCTCCGGTGGGCGGGTCCAATTTGAGCGGCAACCGGATTGGTTCGAATGGGGATGGCAGCCATGAATGTGTGGTCAGCTCCTGATCGGCAGCGGCGAGGGTCAGATCACCAGATCATCAGATCACGCCTGCGGGACGGAGCCCTCCGAGCACCTCGGTTCAGCCGGCCGGACGACGTGCGGCGGCCAGCCTGACCGGCCCCGCCGGGTCACCGCGTAGCAGCGCATCAGCACATCCGGCTCGGTCAGCGGGACCAGCCCGACGCCGGCGGTCAGAGTCTGGGCGTGGGCAGCAGGCCGGCACCGAGCCCGGCGACGATCGAATTCTGGACCAGTTCCGGGCTGTCGGCCCGGTGGGTGATCCGGACGCAGTCCAGGATCTGGTATTCGAACATACGTTCGACTACAGTTCCGGTCAGGCCCGGTCGCGCTACCGCCTCAACGGCGAACGGGACCCGGCCGGAGTGGCTGCGCTGAGCGTGAGCGATGAGGGAGGGGTGTGGATCGACGATGCCGCCCGAGCCGGACATCCTGCACGCGGATCTCGACGCGTTCTACGCCTCGGTCGAGCAATTGCTCGATCCGGGCCTGCGCGGCCGGCCAATAGCGGTGGGCGGCAGTGCGTCCGGAGGAGTGGTGCTGGCCGCCTCCTACGAGGCGAAGCGATTCGGGGTCAGCGGGGCGATGCCCGGCTGGCGGGCCCGCCAGCTGTGTCCCGGGCTGACCTTTGTCCGCGGTCATTTCAACGAGTACCAGCGGCTGGCTGACGCGGTGATCGACGTTCTCTTCGACGTCACTCCGCAGGTGGAGCGGATCTCCATAGACGAGGCCTTCCTCGATGTCAGCGGGTCGATTCACCTTTTCGGCGGTCCCCGGCAGATCGCGGAGCGAATTCGCCGGACGGTGCGCGAGGAGATCGGGCTGCCCATCTCGATCGGCGCGGCCCGGACCAAGCATCTGGCCAAGGTGGCGTCGCAGGTGGCCAAGCCCGACGGACTGGTGGTGGTCGAACCCGGGCAAGAGCGCGAATTCCTCGCGCCGCTGCCGGTCAGCCTGATCTGGGGGGTCGGGCCGGTGACGCAGCGCAAGCTGGCCGGGCGCGGCATCTCCACCATCGGTGAGCTGGCGGATAGCCCGGGGGCGTCGCTCGAACACCTGCTCGGGCGCGCCGCCGGGGCCAAGCTGAGTGACCTTTCGCACGATCAGGACACCCGGCGGGTGGCCAGGGCCAGCCGGGCCCGATCGGTCGGCGCGCAGTCAGCGCTGGGCCGTCGGCAGCCGACTCCAGAACTCGTGCGCCGGGTGCTCGGGCATCTGGCCGACCGGGTCGCGCGCCGGCGCCGGGCCCCCCCCCCCGGCGGGCGGGCCGGTTACGCCCGGGTGGGGTTTACGGG
>CAXUFS010000167.1:6201-6574 GCA_964250315.1 uncultured Kineosporia sp.
CTCGGTTACCCGGTCCATCACTCTGCCCGACCCGCTGGCCGCCACCCTGACTCTGACTGAGATTGCCGAAACCTTGGTCTGGCAAGCCATTTCGGAACACCCGGAGGAGACCGAAGTGACTCTGCTGGCGGTCTCGGTGTCCAACCTGGACAGCCTGCGGGCGGTCCAGATCGAACTGCCGGTACCGCCGGAGGACTCGCGCCGTCCTGGCTCCGCCCTCGCTTCGGCCCGGTGGGCGGTGGACAAGTCCATGGACGCCGTCCGGGATCGCTTCGGCGGCGATGCCATCGGCTACCTGCCCGCCGTGGTCCAGCGGACCGGCGTCCCGGACGAGTTCCGCGAGCTCGCGGAACGGGATCTCTGAGCCGAGCCC
>CAXUFS010000168.1:0-6567 GCA_964250315.1 uncultured Kineosporia sp.
GTGGGAGCCGCGGCAGACCGGTGTGTTCTCGAGGGCCGCGTTCTCCGGGTCGGCCCTGTCCGCGGTCCTCACCACCCTGGCCGGAGGCGGCGGCCTGGGCGCGGCGGTGGTCGCCGCGACCCTGATGAACCTGCGCTACCTGCCGATGGGGATGGCAGTGGCGCGCAGCCTGAAGGGCGGCCCAGTACGCCGGGGGGCCGAGGGGCAGGCCGTGGTGGACGGATCCTGGGTCAGCTCGTATCTCGGTGACGGACGGTTCGATCGGGCCAAGCTGCTGGCCGCGACGGCCATGCAGTGGCCCGCATGGGCGGCCGGCACCATCATCGGAGCCACGCTGAACCCCTCTACCGAGTTCATCCATCGCTGGGGCCTAGATGTGATCTTCCCGGCCTTCTTCCTGCTGCTCCTGGTCGATGCGTTCCGGGCCGGTGGACACGCGGTGACGGTGGCGGCAGTGGCCATGGTGGCCGGCGCCGTCATCCTGTCCTTCGCCTCGCCCGGCCTGGCCCTGCTGGCCTCCGCGGCCGCGTCCCTGACCGTGCTGCTGCTGCCGCAGCGACCGGCCCCGGAGGACGGGCTGACGGGGGCATGAACCGGGAGCTGATCTGGCCCGCCGTGATCATCGTGGCGGTGATCTGCATCGCCTTGCGCGCCGCCGGGCCCATGCTGCTGCGGGACGCCGAACTGCCGCCCCGGGCGAAGCTGGTCATCGACGCTCTGGCCCCGGCCCTGCTGGCCGGCCTGATCGTGGCCGAGCTACTGGGCCCGCACTGGCGCGACCTGGACTGGACTTTGCTGCCGTCCCTTCCCGTGGCCGCCGTGCTGCGCTGGTGGCAGGTTCCCGATCTCGGCTGCCTGGCGGGCGCGATCGCGATCACCGTGCTGCTGCGAGCGCTGACTGGCTGAGGATCGCGCCACACCGTTCCTTCATGCGGCCTGGGCTGGGGACGCAGAAGATCATCCGTAGTGTCACAATCAGACGGATGACTGTTCTGGACGTGATGCCGCCTGGATCGGCGATGGGAACGGAGGCGCTGCGCGCGTACTTCGCGTCGGTCGGCGCGGTCTTCTATGGGCACGAACTGAGCGACGACGAGGTCAGCCGGGTGATGGGCGAAATACAGTCGCCGGACCTCGAACCGCCCCGCGGGCTGCTGCTGGTCGCCCATCGCGAAGGCCAGGTGCTGGGCTGTGGCGGATTGCACTGGCTGGGCGCGGTGGACAGTTCGCGGATGGCCGAGGTCAAGCATCTGCATGTGAGCCCCGCCGCTCGCGGCCAGGGGCTAGGGGCGAGGCTGATGCTCGATCTGGAGCAGCGGGCCCAAGCGGCCGGTTGTGTCGCCGTCCGCCTGGACACCCGGTCCAACCTGCACGCGGCCCGGCGCCTGTACACCCGCCTCGGCTACATCGAGATCCCGCGCTACAACACCAATCCTTACTCCCAGAACTGGTACGAAAAACCGCTCCTGTAAAGCTGACCGGTTTCTCTTGGCCTCGGTCCCGGGCGCCGTCACACCGGCCATCGCCAGCCGGACTGGCCCGCTCGAGCACGCCATGAACCCGTTCGACCTGCTCACCCCGGCCATCCGTCTGGCCTACCACGGCCTGACCGGACTGGCCGCCGTCCTGACCCCGGTCGCGGGCAGCGCCAGAGGCGCGCTCGCCCTGGTTCTGCTCACCATGATCATCCGGCTGGCGATCCTGCTCCTGTCCATCCGGATGATCCGCGCCGACCGGCTCCGGCGGTCCCTCGCGCCAGAGCTCGACCGGCTGCGCCGCCAGCACTCTGAGGATCCGTCCCGCCTGCTCGAGGAGACCCGCCGGATGTTCGCGAGGCCAGTGGCGGCATGTTCGCCGGTATCGGCCCGGCCCTGGCGCAGGCACCGTTCCTGATGGTGATCTACCGGCTGTGCACCACTGCCGTACACCTCGGTGGCCGTGGCCATGGTGGTCCCGCTGGCGGTCTCGCTCTATCTGCTGACCTCGGCCAGCTGGGCGCTCACCGAGCGGGTGGTGCTGCCGCATCTCATCTGACTGGTCAGCGGGTCCCCGCCGAGACCAGGCCGGATTCGTAGGCGATCACCACCAGCTGGGCCCGGTCGCGGGCGTCCAGCTTCATCAGCAGCCGGCCGACGTGAGTCTTGGCGGTGGCCGGGCTGACGAACAACCGCTCGCCGATCTGGGCGTTGGACAGGCCGCGCGCCACCAGTTGCAGCACTTCGATCTCCCGCCCGGTCAGCGACTCGAGCGAGGGCGGCGGCGGGGCCTGCTGCACCGGCCGGCTGACGAATTCCTCGATCAGATGGCGGGTCACGCTGGGCGACAGCAGTGCCTCTCCGGCCGCGACCAGCCGGATCCCGGCCAGCAGCTGGGCCGGAGGAGTGTCCTTGAGCAGGAATCCACTCGCTCCGGCCTTGAGCGCGCCGAACACGTACTCGTCCAGGTCGAAGGTGGTCAGGATCAGCAGCCGGGCCGTCTGCCCAGGTTGAGCCAGGATGGTCGCGGTGGCCTCCAGCCCGTCCATCACCGGCATCCGGATGTCCATCAGAACCACATCGGGGGACGTCGCCGCCGCCAGCTCGGCCGCCTCGGCACCGTTGGCGGCGGTGCCGACCACCTCGAGGTCGCTGGCCGAGTCCACCAGCACCTCGAAGCCGGCCCGGACCAGGGCCTGATCATCGGCGATCAGCACGCGGATGCTCACGTCACCCGCCCCGGCTCGGCCAGCGGCAACTGCGCCATGACCGCGAAACCGCCGTCCGGCTCCGGCTCGGCCCGCAGCGTGCCACCGAAAACCATTGCCCGCTCGCGCATTCCGATCAGCCCGTGGCCGGTCCCATCGGTCTGGCGGTTCCGGGCCGGTCCCGGGTCGGTGACCTCGAGGGTCAGAGCGCAACCGTCGCTGGTGATCGTGACATCAGCGCTGGGCCCGCCGTGGCGAAGCACATTGGTCAGGGCCTCCTGCACGATCCGGTAGCCGGACAGGTCCACCCCAGCCGGGATCTGGCTGACGTCGCCCTGTACCGAGACCGCGACGCTGACCCCGGCCCGGGCGAAATCCTCGGCCAGCTGAGGGATCTGGCTGAGTCCGGGCGCCGGAGTCAGACTGGCCTGCGGCTCGTCGCCCTGGCGCAGCACTCCGAGCAGCCGCCGCATCTCCACAAGAGCCGAACGGGAGGCGGTCTCCACCGTGGACAACGCTTCCCGGGCCAGTTCCGGCTTGCTGTCGATCACATGGTGGGCCACACCGGCCTGGACCGCGATCACGCTCATCGAATGTGCCACCACGTCGTGCAGTTCTCGAGCGATCCGTAGCCGCTCGTCGGCGACTGCCTGCCGGGCCCGTTCCTCCCGCTCGCGGGCCAGCCGCTGGGCCCGTTCTTCGGCTGCGGTCCAGCGATCCTGCCCGGCGCGCAGGGTTTCACCGGCCACCCAGGCCACCGCCAGCAACACAGCCACGGAGATCCAGGTGCCGGTGCTGACCACGGTCTGCGGCTGCAGCGCCAGGGCGACGGCCATGTTGCCCAGTCCGGCCAGCAGCGCGGCAACCCCCAGGTTGCGGCCGTTGTGCAGGGCCATCGCCAGCACCAGCGCGGCAACGCTCCAGCCCGGGAAACCGTTGAAATGGCCGGTGCTGTAGACGATCACGCCGATCGCTGTGACGACGATCGCGGTTCGCGGGTGCCGCCGATGGACCGCGTACGGCAGCGCCACCACGGCCGCGGACAGATAGGCCAGCGCCGTGGCCGGATGGGCCAGGGGTTCCAGCGGGCGGACGGCCAGGCTGAGCACTAGCACGCCGAACAGGGCCAGCGTGATCGCGGCGTCCAGCAGCCGCGGATCCGGTGCCCGGCCGGGAGTGACCCACCGCGTCATCCCGCCACGGTAACCAGCGGCTGGTCCCGGGTCGTCACCCTGCGGGCGTACATCGTCGCGTAGAGGCCGGTCACCACCACCAGCGCTGGGATCATCTGCCAGCCGCCGTCCAGCACCGTCATCGCACCGGAGGCGTTGAAGGAGGCGTGCACGATGGCGGCGGCCAGTGTGCTGCCGCCGGAATCGGCCATCAGCATCCCGATCAGCAGCCGCAGGAACGGCGCCAGCGCCGCGATCGCGAGCCAGTCGACGATCGCCTCGCCCAGGCTGGTGCCGCGCAGCCCATGGTTCTCGAAGGCCAGCGGAAGGTGCATCAGGGAGAACGGGACGGCGGTCAGTAGTGAACCGACCACCACTCCGCGCGCCGACATCAGCCGGGACTGCAGGAAACCGGCCCAGGCGGTCTCCTCCCACAGGTTTCCGGTCAGCAGGCTGAAGGCGAAGATCAGCCCGAAGACCAGGGCCAGTTCGCCCCAGCCGTGGCCGGGGGCACTCAGGGTGCCGGTGATCGCCGCGATGACCAGGGTCAGCGCGGGGATGGCGAAGATCAGCCACAGGTAGGTGCTCCATCCCAGCCGCCAGCGGGTCAGCCCGGCGAACAGGTCCCGGACCGCGCCCGGCCGGGTAGCGGCCCAGGCGGTGACCATGACGGCGGCCCCGAGCATGACCAGCAGCTGGAGGAACTTGGCCGGCATCAGGTCGACGCCGGCGATCAGGGATCCGATCAGGGCGGGGTAGCTGACCGCGAAGCTGATGGTGAGGAAGCTGGCGATCGGGTGACGGGCGGCGGCACGCCGGATGCTGTTCATGTGCACGAGCCTGAGCGGATGACCACGGCCGGTACATCGCCCGGCGGTCGTACGCCTGTGAGCGCAGCCCCTGGCCGGGGTCAGCCTGAGCACAAAGGGGGGAGGCGTGGCAGCATGGGGGGATGACTGACAGCAACCGGGCTCCTGACCAGCGCTGGCTGTTGTGGGCTCTGGCCGGGGTGGGTGCGCTGCTGTGGATCAGCCTGGTCGGTGTGATCCGGCCGTCCGGTCCGGCCGAGATCGCCGCGATGGTAGCGATCGCGCTGCTGGCCGCCGGTTCCGCGGCGCTGATCATGCTGACCAGTTCCACCGGGCGGGGCATCCCGGTCCGGCCCAACCGCCGTCCCCGCCGCCGGAACCGCTAGCGCCGCCGGGTCATTCCCGGTTCCAGGGCGCGTTGGCCCACGGGTTGTAGTCCACCTCCAGCGGCTCCTGCTCCGGGCGCTGCCCTTCGGGCACATGCTGCAGATTCACCCTGATCCGGTACCAGATCGAGCTTGAGCCGCGCATCCCGTCCACCAGAATGTCGGCCGGTTCCAGGAACCCGGCGATGCCTGCGTGCCGCTGCTTCCAGTGCTCCAGCGCGGTCATCGACTCTTCCCGGGTCTTGGACCGGGCGATCTCGATCAACGGCATCTGGAACTGCCGGCGCCCCTGGCCCTTTGGTGGTTTCTCGGCCGGTCCCAGCCGCTGGGCCAGCTCCAGCAGTGGTTCCAGCGAGCCGGGGGCGCCGTCCATCCCCGCCCAGGGATCGCCGATCCGGGCGTAGCGCTCCAGAACCGTTGCGACGGTGAAGGTCTGCGGATCGCAGTCCGGAACCTCACTCCAGTCCAGCGGAGTCGACACCCGGGCGTCCGGGCGGGCCCGGACCGAATAGGCCGAAGCGACAGTCCGGTCCTTGGCATTCTGGTTGAAGTCGACGAACACGGTCGAGCCTCGTTCCTCCTTCCACCACTTGGCGGTGGCGATGTCCGGAGCGCGGCGGGCCACCTCCCGGGCCACCGACTCGGCCGCCAGCCGGACGTCGCGATACACCCAGTCCGGCCGGATCCGGGCGTAGATGTGAAAACCCTTGGAGCCGGACGTCTTCGGCCAGGAGTTCAGGCCGTTATCTTCCAGCACCTCGCGGGCGACCTGGGCGACGTCCCGGATCTGGGCCCATTCGACCCCGGGCATCGGATCGAGGTCGATCCGCAGCTCATCCGGGTGTTCGAGATCCCCGGCCAGCACCGGGTGCGGGTTCAGGTCGATGCAGCCGAGGTTGACCACCCAGGCCAGGGAGGCGGCGTCCCGGACCACCACCTCGGCCGCCGACGTGCCCGAGCGGTAGTGCAGTTCGGCCACCTCGATCCAGTCCGGCCGGTTCTGCGGCGCGCGCTTCTGGAAGATTGCCTCCTCGTCCAGTCCTTTCACGAAGCGTTTCAGGATCATCGGCCGGCCCCGGACGCCGCGCAGCGCGCCGTCCGGCAGCGCCAGGTAGTAGCGGACCAGGTCGAGCTTGGTGATCCCCGGCTCCGGGAAGATCATCTTGTCTGGGTTGGTGATCGTCACCTCACGCCCGGCAACCTCCAGGACCTGCGGTTTCGGCTTGGCCACCGGCCCACGGTACGGCCTGGGCCAGCGCCGGTCACGACCTCTGCTGGCTGACCAGCTGCTGGTAGCGGCCATAACGGTCCTCGATCAGGGCGCTGCGCCGCGGTTGCGCCGCCGCCACTGGAACCGGCGCCAGCGGGCCCAGCACGTCTGCCTCGGTGACCGCCCCGGCCGCGATCGCCGCGGTCAGTCCGGCCCCGCGCGCGGCGGCGTCCGGCTGGTCCAGCCGTTCCAGCGGAAGCCCCAGCACATCCGCCAGTAACTTCTGCCAGCCAGCAGCCGCCCCCCC
>CAXUFS010000169.1:0-6547 GCA_964250315.1 uncultured Kineosporia sp.
ACCCGGAGCATGAGCGGGCGGGGAGCAGTGAGCCGGGCTACTTGCCGTAGCGCCGGTCGCGAGCGCCGAAGTTGCGCAGCGCGCGGAGGAAGTCGACCTTGCGGAAGGCCGGCCAGAACGCCTCCACGAAGGAGAACTCGCTGTGCACGCTCTGCCAGAGCAGGAATCCGCTCAGCCGTTGCTCGCCGGAGGTCCGGATCACCAGGTCGGGGTCGGGCTGGCCCCGCGTGTACAGGTGTTCGGCTATGTGCTCGGCATCCAGGATCTCGGCCAGCTCCTCGATCGAGGTGCCCTGGGCCGCGTGCTGCTGCAGGAGTGAGCGGACGGCGTCCGCGATCTCTCGGCGTCCGCCGTATCCGATCGCGATGTTCACGTGCAGGCCGGTCGCGTCCCGGGTCTTCTCCTCCAGCTCCTTGAGCGTCTGCGCGGTGCCGGACGGCAGCAGATCCAGCGCACCGACCGGGTGCACCCGCACGTGGCCGGTCGCCGCGATCTCCGCGGCCACATCCGCACTGATGCTGAGGATCTCGGTCAGTTCCTCCGGAGATCGCCCGACCAGGTTGTCGGTGGAGAGCAGCCAGAACGTGACCACACTCACGCCGGCTTCCTCGCACCAGCCCAGGAACTCCAGGATCTTCGCGCCGCCGGCCCGATGCCCCTCACTGGCCAGCAGCCCGGATTCCTTGGCCCAGCGCCGGTTTCCGTCCAGGATCACCCCGATGTGGCGCGGAACGGGCGCGCCGGTCAGTCCTGCGGCAAGCCGGTGTTCATACGCGCGATACACCACCTGGCGTAGGTCCATGACCCACCACGGTAGTCCCGGACGGTGCCAGCAGGCTGGCACTTCGGGCTGTTCGACCTCCTCCGGTGCCGTTTCGGGCACTGCTGGAGTGTCGGCTCACGACTGCCCGGGTTACGCTCGCCCGGATGGATGATGCTCAAGGCACTGAGCGAGAGCCGGGCACGGTCACTGACCGGCTCGAGCAGAGACTGGAGCGCCTTGAGGACCGGGCCGAGAAGGGCCTGGAAACCGTCCAGAAGATCATCAAACCCAAGCTGCGCGGATGGCTCCACGTCGGCACCTTCCCGCTGGCCATCGTGCTCGGCGGAGCCTTGGTCACGCTCTCACCGGACGCCAGAACCCGTGTGACCACAGCTATTTTCGCGATCA
This sequence comes from uncultured Kineosporia sp., assembly GCA_964250315.1. Lineage (GTDB taxonomy): Bacteria > Actinomycetota > Actinomycetes > Actinomycetales > Kineosporiaceae > CAXUFS01. The sequence goes on from CAXUFS010000169.1 coordinate 1,172, forward strand.
CCGCAGTGATGCTGTTCGGGGTCAGCGCCCTGTACCACCGGATCGCCTGGACCGATCGATCAAGCCGGCTGCTGAGGCGGCTCGATCACGCCAATATTTTCCTGATCATCGCGGGCACCTACACCCCGTTCAGTGTGCTGCTGTTGCCCCCCGGTCACGCCCGCATCCTGCTCTGGATCGTCTGGACCGGGGCAGTGCTCGGGGTGGGGTTCCGGGTGCTGTGGGACGGTGCGCCGCGCTGGATGTACGTGCCGGTCTACATGGCGCTGGGCTGGGTGGCGGTGGTGTACGTGCCGCAGTTCTGGGCCAGCGCCGGGACCGGGATCATGGTCTGGATCTTGGCCGGCGGCGTTCTGTACACCGCCGGCGGCGTGATCTACGGCATTCGCCGGCCCAATCCGAGTCCTCGCTACTTCGGCTTTCACGAGGTGTTCCATGCCCTGACCGTGGTGGCCTTCCTGGCTCACTTCGTCGGGGTGTCGCTGGCGGTGCACTCGCAGGCCGTCGCCCTGTCGATGCGTTAGGCGCCCTGATCCCCCGAGCTGGCTGAGCCGGCTTCGGATCCAGTGCTACTGGCCGGCCCGGCGTCGCGCACCTTCTCCACCTCAGCCATCGCTTCGCGCAGATCGGCCAGCCAGGTCGCGGCATTGTCACCGACCAGGCGCACGCACCAGGCCAGGCCATGGGCGCGCGAACGGGCCACTCCGGCGTCGACCAGGGTGTCCAGCACCAAGCGCTCCGGCTGGCGCAGCCGGGTCATGACCGGCACGGCCAGGTTGGTGAACATCTCCTCGACGCCGGCGCAGCGCACCCCCCAGGCCACCTTGCGGCGGAATCGGTGCTCGGCCTCGCGGGCTACCGCCATCCGGCCGTCTCGGGTCTCCTCCCGGAATCGGGCGATTCTCCCCGCCAGCGCGGACGCGCGGGAGGCCTGGACGGCGCCCGCATCGGGGGCTCCCGGCTCGGCCGACGGCAGGTCGCCGGGAACGGGAACGGTGAGGATGACGACGATCTCCTCGCGGTCGACGGTCACCTCGGCCGGGGTGGAGCCGACCCAGTCCTGGGGCAGGCGCTGGCTGAACCAGGACTGCACGGATGCGGTCACGGAGTTGGATTCCGGTGTCATGTAACGATGATTACTCGCTTACATCCGGTTGGCAAGCGTCCGCCCATCCCCGGTTCATGATCGCCAGCTCAGCCCTCGGAAGTGAAGCGAAAGCTGCACATCGCCGGGCTGAACCGCCGATCACGGCGAGTGCTGGGGACCGGGGTGGGGGCCTGGAAGTGTGCCGAGCTTCGCGTAGGCGGCCAGCAGATACGGCGTCAGAGTGCGACCGAAAGTGGCGGTCATGTGATGGCCGTCCCGGTAGACGAAGGCTCCGCCGATGCCCGGGCTGCACTGGGTGGCCGTGCAGAAGAAGTCGTTCAGGTCGATCACCGCGGCCGGCCGCCCGTTCTCCCCCGCGGCGACTCGCGCGGCCTCAGCCTGAGGGTCTGGCAGTTCGGCCTGCGCTCTGGGCCGCCCGCACACTACGACGTCCTGCCCGCGCTGCACTGCCCGCTGCGAGCACGGCACGACGTCAGGGCGGGGACGAGGAATGTCCCGCAACACCACGACGCGGCGCACCGTCGCCGGCAGCGACGCCCAGGTGTTCAGGTAGCCGCGCTGAGCCACCGCCAGCCAATTCTGCCCCCCGGCACTGACAACCTGGTTCTGCGAACTCGCCGATACGAAGACCTCGCCGACCTCGGGGTGCTGCCGGAGCCAGGCCAGCACCGATCCGTTCCACCGGGTGCAGCTGCGGGCCTGGGCCGCAGCTGAGGTGCGCACCGCGCTGGTCAGCGGACAGGAACCCTTGGTCAGTGAGAACAGCTGCCAATGCCGCTTTTTCGCGGCCGCGCTGAACGCGGACATCCAGGCCGTGGCGTGCGAGTCACCGATCAGAGCCACTGACGCGGAGGCGTCTCGGGCCGCGGTCCCGGCCGAGCAGACCTTGAGCGCAGCCACATCGATGCTCTGCATGCAGGCCTTGGGCCGGTCGTCCAGCGCGACGATCGGGCTCGGGACCGGGTTCTTGTTGGCGGACGCCGAGCCGGCACATTCCGGCTTGGCCGGATCGAGCGCGGCCGCACCCAGACAACCCGGTGCGCTCACCCGGAGCTGCTTGATCTCGGCGATCGCCCGGGTCTGGATCTCGCGGACCTGGTACTGCGCCACCACGCAGGCAGCCGTGAGCAGCGCCATCGCAGCCGCACCACCGCCCAGGACAAGCAGCCGAATCCGGGTCCCGGAGCGCCGGGCGGTGAACGAGGGCAGCCGCCGGACCGGGTTCTCGATCAGGTAGGTGCTGGCCACGGCCAGCAGCAGCGACAGAGACAGCAGCAGCCACCGGCTCACCCCGTTGTTGCTGAGCGAGCCCGGATCGCGGCCAAGGAAGATGATCACCGGCCAGTGCCACAGGTACAGCGAGTAGGAGATCCCGCCCAGGAACTGGACGCCCCGGTGCCGGACCAGCATCGAGGCCCAGCCGCGCGACGGCGTCCCCGCGGCGATGGTCGCGGCCGTCCCCAGCACCGGCAACAGGGCGAGCCAGCCGGGAAACCGCATTCCGGTGTTCAGGTAGAAGCCACTGCCGGCCACGGTCAGGAGCCCAGCGCCGAGCAGCAGCCGGGATGCACTGCCCGGGAGCCGGACGGTGCCGAGGGTCAGCGCCAGCACACCTCCGGCCGCGAACTCCCAGGCCCGGGCGAACGTGTTGAAGTACTGGGCGCCCGGAGCCGAGCCGGTGACCAGGGCCGAGTACAGGAACGAACCAGCCAGGACGCAGGCCGGCATGACCAGCCGAGCCATCCGCTGCCTCGATGATGTCCGGCCGGGCCGGTTGAGCAGAACCGCGAACAGCAGGAACAACAGCGGCCAGACGATGTAGAACTGCTCCTCCACCGAGAGCGACCAGTAGTGCTGCACCGCGGTGGGCGGGGACTCCGCGGCGAAGTAGTCCACCGAACTGGCGGCCAGCGTCCAGTTCTCGGCGTAGAGCGCCGAGGCCACGATTTCGTGCAGGGATCGCGGCCACAGCGACATCGGCAGCAACGTCACAGTCCCGATCACGCAAGCCGCCAGCACAGTGAACGCGGCCGGGAACAGCCGTTTCACCCGCCGGGCGTAGAACGCGACCAGGTCCACCCGGCCGTGGCGCTGGGTCTCCCGCGCGAGGTGGCCGGTGATCAGGAAGCCCGAGATCACGAAGAACACGTCCACCCCGGCGAAGCCGCCCGGCACGGCGTGCGGCCACAGATGAAAGGTCACCACCAGCAGGGCGGCGATCGCACGCAGAGCCTGCACGCCGGGCAGAAATCCGGCCGCGGACTCGGCCGGCCCGGCCGTGGGTGCCGGTTGGGTCCGGCGCTGCGACGGAAGAAGAGTGATTACGCTGGGTAGAGCAACAGTCACACTTGGTAGATTGCCGTTTTCATCGGCTCGGATTGGGATGACTCGCCGACGGTGACCAGCCGCACCTGATCCAGGGTCAGCTTGGGCAGCACGGTCAGGCTGCCGCCCACGGTGGCGTCGAACAGCCGGACGCCGCGCCCGGCCAGTTCCTCGGCCATCCGGGCGTAGCCGTACTCCCCGGCTCCTTGTTCGCCCCAGGTCGCCACCAGCTGGGACTCCCGGGTGGTTCTGGAGCCGTGCTGCTGCGGGATATAGAAGTACGAACCGCTGCTGCTGGCGTAGTTGGAGTCGCAACCGGTCAGCACCACGGTCTGTGCTCCCAGATGCAGGGCGATGGGTACTCCCGCTGAGAGCACGCCGGTGTTGGCATCGGTCAGGGGCGACAGCAGGTCGAACTCGAACTGGCCGTGCCGGGTGACCGGGGACTTCAACGGCTTCTCGTACAGGAAGTAGGAGACGGCGTAGTCAGCCAGTTCCGGGGTGGCTTCGATCAGGTCCTTGAAGTAGTAACTGGTCCAGATGCGAGGCCGGTGACGGTGCTGGGTCAGTGCAGGCAGGAACTGGGGCGGCAGAAAGGGGCGTGAGGTATGCCAGCCGCCGAAGAACTGATGGGAGCCCAGAACCAGATGATCAGGGGCGACCTGGTCGAAGTCGTGGTGGTGCACGAACCAGTTGAAGGCGAACTTCTCGAAGCCGTCGAACGCCGTCAGGTCGGTCTGCTTCAGCGAGGGCCCATTGCCGATCATCACCGCCGGGCGTCCCCCCGCCTGCCCGGCCAGCGCCGCGAGCTGATCTTCGCACTCGGCCCGGAACGACCGGATCCGCGACGCCGTGATGCCCGAGCGGTAGATCTGGTTCCAGAGCGCATAGGCCGGGCGCGAGCTGGCCCTGGCCCGCTTCAGTCGCGATCGATCGTCGTCCGTGACCAGGTCCTGATCGGAGAAGTCGAACCAGGGCTTGGCTCCGGTGATGTGCAGCACCGCCGCATCCCCGAGCAGGTCGGGAAAGTGCTTGTCCACCAGCGCTTTGTTGGTGTTGTAATTGACCGGCAGGAACTCCACCGGGCGCCCGGCCAGATACAGGTTCCAGAGTTTCTGGTCGGCGAAGTCGTCCAGCAGCGGGTCGATCGGGCGGCCCACCGACGGCAGCAGTGACCGGGCCCGGGCGAGGGCTTCGGGCCCGAGTTCGGAGGCTGGGAATGACAACATCCCGCTGTTGATCACTGGCTGGCCGGTGTACTGCGACACCACCCCGAACGGCAGCAGCCCGTGATCGGGGACGGCGTAGATCGAGTCGCCCGACCAGAGCCGGGAGATGTCGTTCACCACGACGGTGTCGGCGTCCAGCAGGATCACCCGCTGGTAGTGCTGCAGCCCGAGTGCCTCGAGCGAGAGGTAGCCGAGCAGGCCGACCCGGGAGTGGTTCAGCGAACTGCCGATCTGGCCCGCGTCGTATCGATCCACCGAGCGCGGCTCGAAGACGAAGTGGGGGTAGATCCGGTTCAAGCGAGCGATGTTGAAGCTGGACAGGGTCTCGTCGTGGAAGACGACGAAGTCACTCTCCAGGCCGGGGTACTGCCTGATCAGGCTGAGGACCAGCGCTTCCAGGCCCGGCACGTACTTGTCGTTGGTCACAGTGGCGAAGGCGACCGATCGGCCGGGCATCTGGAAGGACGAGATCCGCTCCACCGGGAGCCGGACGATCCCGGCGCGGCGGATCGCTTCGATCTCGGCCGCCCGCAGGTCCAGCGCCACCAACTCCATCAGGAAGTGCCGGTCACCGGGTGCCGCGGATTCGGCGTCCAGCTGGGCCACCAGGCCGGCGCCGTCCGGCCCGAAAAGCGGGTTGCGGGTCAGTTCCTGGCTGAACCGGTGATCCTCGAAGCTGTTGCGCTTGCGCGGCGACGGCGGCGGCAGCAGGAC
>CAXUFS010000170.1:0-6525 GCA_964250315.1 uncultured Kineosporia sp.
GGTAGGCCCAGAACCGCACCACCGTCGCCTTGGCGTTGTGGTGGATGTAGGCCATGGCCTGCCGAAGCTGCTGATCGGTCAGCCGGGTCGAGGGCGAGCACGAATACCGGTCGCTGGCCGCGGCGTCGTAGAGATCGAACCCGACGAAGCGGAAGGGCTTTCCGGACAGGGTGAACGACGACCCCGAGCGCTGGACGAAGGCCTCCCGCGCCCCGGTGCCGCGCACGGCCGAACCAGCCAGCACCACCACCGCCAGGGCTCCAGCGGCGATCAGCGGGACGCGGCGGACGAGGGCTCTCACAACTCCAGCAGACTATTGAGCGCCGGGGCCATCCGATCCACGACACGGGCCCAGGTGAACTGCCCGAACACCCGATTCTGGGCAGCGGCGCCGATCTGGGCGGCGCGGCGCCGATCGGTGAGCAGGCTGATCAGGGCCTGCGCCAGCCCGGCCACGTCTCCGGCCTTCACCAGCACGCCGTCGTGCCCGGAGGTGACGACGTCCGGGATCCCGCAACTGTCCGACGCCACCGCCGGCAGCCCGAAAGCCATCGCTTCCAGCAGCACATGAGGAAGCGGATCGAAATGCGAGGGCACACAGAACACCGACGCCCCCGCATAGAGCCCGGCCATCCGTTTCCGATCGTGGATGCGCCCGAGAATCTCAACCCCCGGCTCGGCGGCCACATGCGGATCGGCCCCGGCCAGCCGCAGCCGCGCCTGAGGCAACTCCCGGCGTACCTGCCGGAACGCCGCCAGCAGTTCGGGGCCACCCTTACGGACGAAGTCGTTGCCGACGAACAGGACCGTCGGTGGCTCCTGGCGCCCGGCCGGGGCCGCTGGCGCAGCACCGTCGAAGTTGATCCCTATCCCAGCGATCGTGACCCGCTCCGGCGCAACGCCATAGTCTCCGATCAACGAGTCCGCGGTGGCGCGGCAGAACGCGAAGATGTGCTCAGCCTGCCGATAGGCCGCGGTCTCGCGGTCGTACCACCGCTGTAACGCCTTGCCCCGCAGCGGGTTCCAGTCCGGCCAGTGCTGGGCGGACTGCCGATGGGTGCAGTCCACGTAGAGCACCGTGGGGGCACCGCGAACCTCGAACAGAGCGTGCACCTGGAACACGAGGGCGGTGGAGCATCCAGAGTCCGCCAGCGCTCGAGCCGCGTTCGCGCTGCGCAGCCGATACCCGAGGTGGCTCTTGTAGAACTGTTCGGCCCACCGGCGCCGGCCCGGCCGGAAGGTTGCCGCAGCCACGGCGTACCGCTGGGCCGGCCTCAGTTCAGGGGCCAGGATCTCACCGATCGGATACCGGCGGGCCAGTTCGGTGAACAGATGGGGCGTGAGGGCATCGCCCCGCGAGGCGAGCACGAAAGGGCGCCCGGGGCCCCGCTGCCCTGAATCGCCCCTCCGCCTGGCCTCCGGTTGCCCAGCTGGCGGTTGGCGCAGGTCAGCCTGCGCGCCGATCTGATGCTCGATCACTGCTAACCCCGTTCTGCAGCCGGCAATGCGCTGCGCTGCGTCAGATGAAGGTGCAACCGATCGACGGCCTGCGCGGCCCGGGCGGCGTCGTAGCGGTCGATCAGTTCGGCGGGAACCTCGTGCCGTTCATCGGTCAGTGCGCAGGCTTGGTCCAGCGCCAGCCGCAAGGCGGAGACCTCGTCGGAATCGGCGGACCAATCGGCCGGCAACGATGAATGCAGGGCGACCGGCACCGCTTGAGCAGGGCGGTGCGGCAGGTGGTCCAGGGCCGGGCACTGCTGGTAGACGACCGGCAGCCCATTACCGAGAGCCTCGACCACGGCCATTCCGAAGGTCTCGTCCCGGGAAGCGCTGATCAGGACGTCGAATCCGTTGAGCAGTCGCGGCACGTCCGGCCGGGCCCCCAGCCAGCGGATCGACGAAGACACCTGCAGGTGATCGGCCAGCTGGCGCAGATCGGCCTGGGCCACTCCGGTACCGGCGATCACCAGCAGGTGGCGGCCATCGCGCAATCTGGGCGCACACGCCGAGAGCAGCGCATCGAGGCGCTTGACCGGATCCAGTCGGGCGACCGCGCCGATCACCAGGGTGTCCGGGCCGGCTCCGAGTTCGGTACGCACCTCAGCCCGGATGCCCTGGCTAAATTCCACCGCCCGGAAGTCGATGCCGTTGTTGATCACGACGATCCGGGCCACCGGAATCCGCCATTTTCGCAGCCGGGCCGCGGTGGCCGGCGAGACGGCCACGGTGCGGGTGGTCATCCGCTCGAGCAGCCGGTAGAGCACCTGCAGCCAGCGTGAGTACGGCCTGCCCTCGATCGTCTCGTCCATCAGCGAATGCTCACTCGAGACGATCACCGGCACCCGAGCCAGTACGGCCGCCGGGATTCCCCACAGCTGGGCCGCGAGCAGGTGAACGTGGACGACGTCCGGCCTGAGCCGGCGCAGCAGCCGGGCCAGCCGGAACCAGGCCAGGTACTTCCAGGGGCCAGCCATCCCCAGGATGATCACGTGATGTCCAGCCGCCCGGAGACTGTCCGCGACCGGGCCGCCGCCGTACAGGGCGACAATCGTGATGGCGCTGCCAGATCGGCGCGCCAGCAACTCCAGCTGGCGTTCTGCCCCCCCGGTCGTCAACGTGGTGATCACATGAACGACCCGTAGCGGCGTCATTGGGCGGCCGCCAGCCGCAATCCCAGTACCTGGTCGTAGATCTGTGCCGTCTGCTCGGCCGCCTGATCCCAGGTCGGCAGGCGGATGGACCCCGGACGATGTTCCGGATGACCGGCCTCGCGGCTGCGTTCCAGGGCAGCGATCAGGGCACAGGCGACTGCCGCGGAGTCGGCACCGGGGGCAACGCCGTCCACCAGGCCCTCCTGTACCAGGTCGCCGATACCGGCGATGTCGCAGCCGGTCACGGGCACCCCGGCCGCCAGCGCCTCCATCACCCCGATCGGGTGAGCCTCGTAGTCCGACATCGCGGCCATGACCACCGCCGAGCCGAGTTCGCCCGCCATGACCTGGCGATCCTGCGGAGGCACCGATCGCCAGTGAACGACCTCGCTCACCCCCAGCCGGTGAGCCAGGGCCCTCAACTCCGATTCACAGGGCCCTTCGCCCAGCACGACCAGATGAGCATCCGGATGCTGCCGGCGGATCAGCGGCAACGCTTCGATCACCCGGCCGTGGCCCTTGTACCGCTCCAGCCGGCCCATCGAGACGATGCGCCCGGGCCCCGGCCGGATGCCGCGCGCGACCGGCGGCAACTCCCCGCCTTTCGGGATCACCGCGAACCGGCCGGGCGGGATGCCGGTGGCCCGGGCGAAGTGATCCCGTTCGAATCGGCTGACCGCGATCAGCCGGGCGGCCCGGCGCAGCAGGGGGGTCATCAGGTGCCACTGCAGCCCCCGGGACGCTGTCCGCAAGCCGGAGGAATGCCCTCCGCTGTGCAGGGACAGCACGAAAGGAACCCGGCCCGCGATGGCCGCGAGCATTCCCACCACCGGCACCAGTGTGTTGACCCCCTGCAGGTGAACGATGTCCCACCCACCCCGTGCGCTCACCGGTGCGATACCCGGGCTGAGGTAGTAGTCCCGGGTGCGGGGCCAGGAGCGCCGCCGGAGGACGTCGTAGCCGTCCATGGTGGCCCGTCGCGGTAGCTGGCCGGTTCGGTCGGTGGCCAGCACCGTCACCTCGACACCGGGCCGGGCCGCCAGCCGCGAGGAGATCTGCGAGACGTGCGTCTCCATACCGCCTTGCTCGGGGAAGTAACGGCGTGCCACCTGAAGGACCCGCATTGTGCGTCTGCTCCTAACGTCCGGGCGGGCGCGCCCGGATAAGTGGCTGAGAAATCGGCCCCGGCCATGACCGAAGCCAGGACATATCCGTCGGGAAAACTGACCTGTCGCCTTCATCCGCCTCATTGATCCCACCAGTAACTGACCAAGCAATTCAGGCTCATCAATACTGGTCCGGGCCGGATGAGAAGCCGAATCGGGTTTTGCTTCGAACTAGAGCCGCTACTCGTTGATCCTTGAAACTTCTTGCTGTGCAAGCAATTAGCTCGTACTCACAATTATTCACTGAACATGCTTCGGTGGAATTATTGTCGTTGACGGCCACTCTGACATGCCGGAGCGAGCAGACCCATCAGGATGGCCAATCGTAGGCCGGCTGTTCGGTTACTTATCTCTGAAAACTCGCTACAGCTGAGCATCTGTTGCCGTCGGATAGTTATTCTCATCGGCGGGGGAATCCACGCCGACGAACGTTCCCTCGGAACGGCATTCCAAAGCAGAGATATCTCGGAGACCGCTGTGACGAGCACCCTGAAACGACGCCCGCACCGACCGACCGTCAGCATTGTGATCCCGGCCCGCAACGAGGCCCGCAACCTGGAAATCATGTTGCCGCAATTGCCTCCGGTTCATCAGATCGTGGTGGTCGACGGGCATTCGGCCGACGACACCTATGACGTGGTGCGGCGGCTGATGCCCAGCGCTCATTTCGTCCAGCAGACCCGCAGGGGGAAGGGAAACGCCCTGGCCTGCGGATTCGAAGCCGCCACCGGAGACGTCGTGATCATGTTCGACGCCGATGGCTCGGCCGATCCGGCCGAGATCCCAGATTTCCTGGCCGCTCTCACCTCGGGAGCGGATTTCGCCAAGGGCAGCCGGATCGCAGGCACGGGCGGAAGCGACGACATCACCGTCACCCGCGACCTGGGCAACCGGGCTCTGACCTGGCTGACCAACGTGATGTTCCGGACCCGTTACACCGATCTCTGCTATGGCTACAACGCATTCTGGCGGGACATCCTCCCCCACCTGGCCATCCCTTCGCCGGACCACCCGGCCAGGCAGTGGGGTGACGGTTTCGAGATCGAGACGCTGATCAACTGCCGGGCCGCGGTGTCCAGACTGCAGATCCATGAGGTGCCCAGCGTGGAAAAGCAGCGCATCTACGGCTCCAGCAATCTGAACGCGGTCCGGGACGGTGTGCGGGTGCTGCGCACGATTCTGCGGGAGCGCAGCAGGCGGCCTCGCCGGGCCGTGACGGCGATGGTTCCGGCCGCCGACACCATCTCGCAGGCCCATCCAGCCCATCCGGCACGTCCGGCGCACCTGAGCCAGCCACCCCAGCCGCGCCGTTCCCACTATGACCGCTCGCCTGACCTGGCCCAGGACTTGGCCCAGGACCTGGCCCAGGACCTGGCCCGTGAGATCGACCTGACCTCGATCGGTTCTCGTCAGGAGAGCGAGATCGCATGAACCGCGCGGGCCCTCGCGTCGTGGTGGTGGGTTCAGGGTGGCGCTTCACCTCAGGCATCAGCTACTACACCTGCCGGCTGACCAACGCGCTGGCCACTGCCGTCCCGGCTCATGCGATCCTGATGCGACGACTGGTTCCGAGCTGGTTGTACCCCGGACGGCGCCGCATCGGCTCGCCGGTCCACGACCTGGTCTACGCCCCGCAAGTGCAGGTTCTGGACGGCGTGGACTGGTACTGGGGCCGCACGATCATGCGGGCGCGCGCATTCCTCCAACGGATGAGCCCGGACGTGCTGGTCCTGCAGTGGTGGACCGGTGCGGTGCTGCACACCTATCTGCTGCTGGCCTGCTGGGCGCGGGCCCGGGGTGCCGCCGTGGTGATGGAGTGGCACGAGGTGCAGGACACCGGGGAGGCGCGGATCCCCGGCGCGGCCCGTTACGTGCGGGCCCTGATGGCGCCGCTGATGCGCCGGGTGGACGCCCATATCGTGCACTCCGGTTATGACCTGGAACTGTTGCGGGCTGCCTACGGGCTCGACCCGGCCAAGGTCACCGTGGTTCCGCACGGCCCCTACGACCACGTGACCGGCTCAGCGACCAACTCAGTGTCCAGCTCAGTGACCAGCGGGGAGCAACCCGGCCCGGCGGGCCCGGCAGGCGCCGGATCGTCGCCCGGGCCCGATCACGAGCCGTTCCGCCTGCTCTACTTCGGAGTCATCCGTCCTTACAAGGGCGTGGAGGATCTGATCGAGGCGTTCTCGAGCCTTGATCAGACGGTCCGCCGGCAGTTCCATCTCACTGTGGTGGGTGAGACCTGGGAGGGCTGGCACGGCCCGCTCGAAGCGGCCAGGACCAGTCCGGCCCGGGATCGGATCACCATCATCAACCGGTATGTGACCGATGCCGAGGCGCGGCAGCACTTCGCCCTGGCGGACGCCGTCGTCCTGCCCTATCGGCGCTCGTCGTCCTCCGGCCCGCTGCACATCGCCATGAGTGCTGGCCTGCCGGTCGTGGTGACCTCGGTCGGAGGGCTGGTCGAGGCCGCCTCCGGCTACCAGGGTGTGCGGTTCGTACCTCCACAGGATCCCGGGGCGCTGGCTCAAGCCCTGCGCGAGCTGCCCGCACTGCGCGGCCGGCGTTTCGCTGACCCGCACAGCTGGCAGGCTTCGGTGCAGGCCTACCTGCGCACCTTCGAGCGGATCGGCCTGACCATGCCGGAGCCCGGGCCGGGCGCCGGGGCCGGGTCGGCCATCCCGACGGAGGTCAAGAGCGGGAGC
>CAXUFS010000171.1:0-6458 GCA_964250315.1 uncultured Kineosporia sp.
CCTGGACCGGGGACGAGCCCGACGTCCTGGGGGTCAGCCGCGGCCGCGGGTTCATCTGCATGCTGAACACTGGCCCGGCCCCGGTACCTCTGCCGCCCGGCGAGGTCGTCCTGGCCAGCCAGCCGGTCGAGGGACGGCTGCTGCCCAGCGACACGGCCGCCTGGATCCTCACCGGTTAGGATCGGCAGATGCCGGGCGAGCAGATCCAGCCAGCGGCCAGCGAGGCCAGTGACGACCTTGAGTACGACCTGGCCCACGAGGGTGAACAGGCCGCTCAGGATGAGGCGCCTCAGCCCCCGCCGGCTGCGGAGCCTGTCCGCGTTGCGACCGAAACCCCCGGCTATGACTCGGATTACAGCTACGACCAGGCGCACGACATCCCCGGACGCTGAGCCGCCCGGCGACCGGCTACTCACCGGGGACGAGCCCGAACTGCAGAGCCAGCTCGGCCAGCTTGGCCCGCTTCTGGTTCTGCGGCAGATCCTCGATCCCGAACTTGTGGTAGAGCATCCGCAGGTGGGTCTTGACGGCGTCCAGGCTGAGGAACAACTCCTGGGCGATCTGCTGATTGCTGGCCGGGACCGGAAATCCGCGTGCCTGCCCGATCGGGCGGCACAACGAACCCAGGACCCGGATCTGCGGCTGGGTCAGCTGAGGCACCGCCTCGAGCCCGCCTCCGGCCACGGTCTGCTCGGTGGCCGTGGGCCAGGGCTGACAGAAGGTCAGCGCGGTCGATCCGACCCGGATCACGTCCCGATCGCGCAGCCGGACGCGCTGCGCCACCCGGCGCCCGTTCAGATAGGTGCCGTTGGCCGAGATCCCATCGTCGACCAGGGTCCATTGGCTGCCGATCCGTTCCAGCCGGGCATGCACCCGGGAGACCAGAGGATCACCGGCCACCCTCAGCCCGGCTGACTCGGATCGGCCCAGCGTCACTGGCCCGCCGTCGGGGGGCAGATCCCAGCGCTCGTGCTGAGAGGGCCCCAGGTATCGGGAGAGGTAGACCTCTGCCCCGGCTGGAGGCGCCGGACTCTCAGCACCGGGTTGCGACCCCTCCGACATCGGCTCCTCCCTCCAGGTGGTGAGCACGCTGTGAACAGGGTGTGCATGGACCGCACCTTGGGTGGCTTCCGCCACGCCGCTGTGAGCACCAGTCTGAAGGCAGACGAACATAACCGGAGATGAGGCCAGCAGTGAAGCGCTGAGGATCGCAGCCGGAACACTGATTCAGATCTGGGTAGACCGGCCAGGAGCAGGTCCGGCGCCGTTCTCGCTCGCACCGGCCGGCCCGCTGATCACGTCTGGATGGTGTTCGGCATCAACGGAGGGGAAGATGCCGGATTCCAGGCCATGAGGTGCCCAGCCGGGCTGGCCGATGCGAGCGGCCTCAGATCCGCGTCTCGCGCCCGGAGAGGCCCACAGCGCGGTGGTCCGCGCCAGACCCTGGCGCTGACCACGTGCACCTGCGCCCTCTGGTGAAGGATCACGCGCGTTGCCGTTCGATCAGGCCGAGCGCCAGTCGTCGGATGTGATGTGCGATCCGGCCTGCGGCCCCATCTGCAGCATGCCTCCGTCCACCGCCCATGAGGCACCCGTGACATAACTGGCGGCCGGTGAAGCCAAGAAGGCCACCACGGCGGCGATCTCCTGGGCATCACCCGGGCGCCCCAGCGGTACCCCTGGCCGGTCGACCGTGTGCGGGTCGACATCCTCCTGGCCGGTCATCGGGGTGGCGATCTCTCCCGGTGCCACGCTGTTCGCGGTGATGCCATCCCGGCCCAGTTCGAGTGCGATGGTCTTGATCAGCCCACCGAGGCCATGCTTGGCCGCGTCGTAGGCGGATGATCCGATCCGCGGCTGGTGCTCGTGCACGCTGGTGATCGCGATGATCCGCCCTCCCCGGCCCGCCTTGACCATGTGCTTGGCGGCCCGCTGGATGCAGACGAAGGCACCGTCCAGGTCGGTGGCCATGGTCTGCCGCCAGGTGCCGTAGTCCAGCTCGAGAAACGGTGTGCCATCGCCGGTTCCGGCGTTGTTGACGAACACGTCGACGCCGCCGAGCTCGCCCGCCAGCGCATCCACGACCTCCCCGCAGGCCGGAGCATCACTGGTGTCCAGCTGCCGGACGACGGCCTTGCGGCCCAGCGCCTGCACTGCGGCGGCAGTCTCCTGCGCGCCCTTCTGATCGGTGTGCCAGGTCAGGCCGACGTCCATCCCGGCCCGGGCGAGCGCGATGGCGGTGGCGTGGCCGATGCCCGAGTCGCCTGCCGTGACGATGGCCAGATGCGGTTCGAAGTCATTCACGAGCGAAAAGCTAAGCCCAGGGCACCAAGATCGCTGGACCAGCCCGGCCGAGTGCGACGCGAACCCGTGGCCGGGCCGAGCTGGCGATCTCGCGGCGAAAGCAGCATGGTGTGGGCATGGGCGTGAAGACGTGGATCGAGGGCTGGCCGGTATACCGGCAGGTGACCGGGGCCGATCCGCTGGCCCGGGGCGCCGCCAGCCAGTCGCCGCGCTCGCGGGACCTGCAGCCCAGGACGGCCGGCGCCGATCGGGTCGTGCACTCCGTCTGCCCGTACTGCGCGGTCGGTTGCGCACAGAAGGTCTACGTCAAGGACGAGCAGGTCATCCAGATCGAGGGCAACCCGGATTCCCCGATCTCGAGGGGGCGGCTCTGTCCGAAGGGTTCGGCCAGCAAGCAGCTGGTCACCGGCCCGCAGCGAGAACAGAAAGTCAGGTACCGCGCACCCTACGCGACCGACTGGACCGAGCTCAGCCTCGACCAAGCCATGGAGATGGTCACCGACCGCGTTCTCGACGCCCGGCGAAGGGGCTGGGAGGACGCCGACGAGCGCGGGCGCCCGTTGCGCCGGACCCGGGGCATCGCCTGCCTCGGCGGCGCCACCCTGGACAACGAAGAGAACTATCTGATCAAGAAACTGTTCACCGCTCTGGGCGCGATGCAGATCGAGAACCAAGCCCGGATTTGACACTCCGCCACGGTTCCCGGTCTGGGAGCCTCATTCGGTCGCGGCGGGGCGACGAGCTTTCAACAGGATCTCGCCAACTCTGACTGCATCGTCATCATGGGCTCGAACATGGCCGAAGCCCATCCGGTCGGGTTCCAGTGGGTGATGGAAGCCAAGTCGCGCGGCGCCCAGGTGATCCACATCGATCCCCGCTTCACCCGGACCAGCGCGGTGGCCAGCAGCTACGTGCCGATCCGGGCCGGGACCGACATCGCCTTCCTCGGCGGCGTGATCAACTACATCCTCAGCAATGACAAGGACTTCCGCGATTACGTGACGGCCTACACCAACGCACCGTTCCTGCTCCACGAGGACTTCCAGGACACCGAGGACCTGGACGGCCTGTTCAGCGGCTACAACGAGGAGACCGCCAGCTACGACACCTCCACCTGGCAGTACCAGATGGCCGGGACTGGGCCAGAGCACTCCAGCGAGGCGAACTCCGGGAACAAGGAGCGCGCGGCTGGAGACGCTCACGGCTCGGGCGGCCCGGCGATCGAAGGCGCCGAACCGATCGAGCAGGATCGCACGCTGCAACATCCCCGATGCGTGTTCCAGGTGCTGAAGCGGCACTATGCCCGTTACACCCCCGAACTGGTCGAGCAGATCTGCGGCACCCCGCAGCAGCAGTTCCTCGACGTCTGCCAGGCGTGGACCGCCAATTCCGGCCGGGAGCGCACCTCTTCGGTGGTCTACGCGGTCGGCTGGACTCACCACAGCGTCGGTGCCCAGCTGATCCGGACCGCGTCGATCATCCAGTTGCTGCTGGGCAACATCGGGCGCCCCGGCGGCGGGATCATGGCCATGCGCGGGCACGCCAGCATTCAGGGTTCCACCGACATCCCCACTCTGTTCAACATGCTGCCCGGCTATCTGGCCATGCCGGAGGTGGCTCACACCGACCTGAGCACGTACCTGGACAGCATCATCGCGGACAAGCAGAAGGGCTTCTGGAGCAACGCGAAGTGTTACATCGTCAGCCTGCTCAAGGAGTACTTCGGGACCGCCGCGACTGCTGAGAACGATTACTGCTTCGGTCATCTGCCCCGGCTGACCGGGGATCACGGCACCTACCGGACCACCATGGACATGATCGACGGCAAGGTGTTCGGCTACTTCCTGCTCGGCCAGAACCCGGCGGTCGGCTCGGCGCACGGCAAGCTGCAGCGGCTGGCCCTGGCCAACCTGGACTGGCTCGTGGTCCGCGATCTGGCCATGATCGAGAGCGCGTCGTTCTGGAAGGACTCGCCCGAGATCGAGACCGGCGAGATCGTGCCGGAGCGCTGCCGGACCGAAGTGTTCTTCTTCCCGGCCGCTTCCCATGTCGAGAAGGAGGGCACCTTCACCCAGACTCAGCGGATGCTGCAGTGGCGGGACAAGGCGGTCGAGCCCAAGGGTGATCAGCGATCCGACCTCTGGTTCACCTATCACCTGGGACGGCGGCTGAGGGAGCGGCTGGCCAGCTCCGACGATGCCCGCGATCGGCCGATGCAGGATCTGAACTGGGATTATCCGGTGCACGGTGACGAGCCCAGCGCTGAGTCGGTACTCCAGGCGATCAACGGTTACGACCTGAGCACGGGCAAGCCGCTGGACGGGTATCTGCAGCTCAAGCCGGACGGCTCGACGTCCTGCGGATGCTGGATCTACAGCGGCGTCTACGCCGGCGGCGTCAACCAGGCGGCCCGGCGCAAGCCCCGAGCCGAGCAGGACAGCTATGCCCTGGAGTGGGGCTGGGTCTGGCCCTACAACCGGCGGATCCTGTACAACCGGGCGTCCGCGGATCCGCAGGGACGGCCGTGGAGCGAGCGCAAACGGTGCGTCTGGTGGGATCCGGACCTGGGTCACAACGGCGAGTGGACCGGCGACGATGTCCCGGACTTCGAGAAGGCCAAGCCGCCGGGCTACCAGCCGCCGGACGACGCGACCGGGCCGGCCGCGCTGCACGGCGACGACCCGTTCGTCATGCAGGCCGACGGGAAGGCCTGGTTGTTCGCCCCCCGCGGCCTGCTGGACGGCCCGATGCCCACCCACTACGAGCCACACGAGTCGCCGTTCCCCAACGCTCTCTACGGGCAGCAGGGCAATCCCGCGCGCAAGGTCTACGGCCGGCCCGACAACCCTTCCAATCCTTCGCCGCCGGAACAACATTCAGATGTGTTCCCATTCGTGCTGACCAGCTCCCGGCTGGCTGAGCACCACACCGCCGGTGGGATGAGCCGGTGGCTGCCGTACCTGGCCGAACTGCAACCGGCCCTGACCGTGGAGGTGTCGCCGGAGCTGGCGGACGTGCGCGGCCTGCGGCACCTCGAATGGGCCCACGTGGTGACCAGCCGGACCGCGATCGAGGCCCGGGTGCTGGTCACCGAGCGGATGCGCTCACTGCGGATGCCGGACCGGCTGGTGCACCAGGTCTGGCTGCCGTATCACTGGGGCAGTGTCGGCCTGGTGGACGGTGATGTGGTGAACGACCTGTTCGGGGTGGCTCTGGATCCGAACGTGCTGATCCAGGAGAGCAAGGTGGCGACCTGCGACATCCGGCCCGGCCGCCGCCCCCGTGGTGCTGCTCTGCTGGACTACGTGGCCGGATATCGGCAGCGGGCCGGGATCACGCCCGAGACTGGTACCCGGGTCGCCACCACCGGGCCGCAGGCCGGCCGCCCGCATGTGCAGGAGCCGGTCGAGGACGCCGCGAAATCTCTGCAGGCTGGCCAAGGTGAGCCGGAGGATACCGATGACGCCCACTGAGCGCAGCCGGTCCGGCGTTGTGGCTGACCCAGCAGGCCGGGCCGGATACGAAGAGCATCCGTCCCGAGTGGGCTTCTTCACCGACACGTCGGTGTGCATCGGCTGCAAGGCCTGCCAGGTGGCCTGCAAGGAGTGGAACGCCGTCCCGGACGACGGCTTCGACCTGCTTGGCCTGTCGATGGACAACACGGGCAGCCTGGGCGCGAACAACTGGCGGCACGTCGCATTCATCGAACAGCCGGAACAGTCCGCACCGCAACGAGAACCGGTAGCTCTGGGGATGCCGTCGTTCGAACTGCCGGGCGCTTCGAGCCAAGCCGAGACCCGGCAGGAGTTCCGCTGGCTGATGTCCTCGGACGTGTGCAAGCACTGCACCCAGGCCGGCTGCCTCGACGTGTGCCCGACCGGCGCCCTGTTCCGGACCGAGTTCGGCACCGTGGTGGTGCAGCAGGACATCTGCAACGGCTGCGGCTATTGCGTGTCGGCCTGCCCGTACGGCGTGATCGAACGGCGGGAGGACGACGGCCGGGCCTGGAAGTGCACGCTCTGCTATGACCGGCTGAAGGACGGGATGGAACCGGCCTGCGCCAAGGCCTGCCCGACCGACTCGATCCAGTTCGGCGAGCTCGAAGAGCTGCGTGACGCAGCGCAGCAGCGGGTCGATCTGCTGCACCAGCAGGG
>CAXUFS010000172.1:0-6100 GCA_964250315.1 uncultured Kineosporia sp.
GCGCAGGCGGCCAGGCCCTCGGGGTGGGTCTTGTCGCTGGTCAGCACGGCCGTGACGGCCGCACCCCGGGCCCGGAGCCGGGCCCCGGCGTAGAGCGCGTCGCCGCCGTTGTTGCCCGCGCCGATCAGCAGCACCACCCGCCGCCCGGACACTCCGCCGGTGCACTGCCTCAGTTCCCGGGTGCAGGCCGCGGCCAGCCCGGCGGCCGCCCTCTGCATCAGCGCACCATCAGGGCAGCGGGCCATCAGGCTCTGCTCGGCCGCCCGGATCGTCTCCACCCGGTAGGCGGCCCGGCTGGGTTCCGGCTCCGGGTTGGCCCGGTCGTCCGCAAACATGTCCACCGGCTCATCCTGGCCGAAGGTCAGCCCAGCAGCACCCAGGACCATTGGTGGCGCCCCGGTCCGACCCGATACCGCGCCAGAGTGTCCGGGCCACAGGACGCGGTCCCGACCCCGCGATGGGCAGCGTCCAGGTGGACCACGGTCTGCGGGCGCTCCGCCAGCTCGTTGTCGTGAGTGGCCGCGTCCAGATCGGCCGCCCGGTGGTGCGACCAGCTGACCTGACGGCCCTGATCGAGGACCACGCCGAGCTTCCCGCCGCCTCCGGACAGCTCGAACCGGCGCACGCCGTGCCGGCCACCGTTCTCCTGAGGACGCAGGTAGGGCGTGTGCAGGCTGGCGACGGCGGCGTGGTGCCAGCCGTTCGCACCGGCGGTGCACCGATCCGGGTAGGTCTCCCACGGCCCCGGGCCCAGCCAGTCCACCTGGCCGAGACCGGCCTGAACCTCGAAAACCGATCCCACTCGGGGAAGGTCGGTCAGCTCCGGCGGAACGTCCACCGACTCGTCGATCAGCAGAGCCGCACCGGACCCTTCGATCGGCTGCAGGCGGGTGATGCTGATTCGATGCGGGACGGCCAGACCGCTGGCGGTGCGGTATATCGAGCGCACCTGGCAACCGTGCTGCGTGGCCTCGATACCGGTCAGCTCCCGGGTGAGGCCGGCCAGGCCCCAGCCGGACCAGAGTTCAGCCAGGCCACCGATCTGGTCATTGTCGGTCGGAGCTCTCCAGAGCGAGAGTTGTGGCGGCACAGGCAGAAGCGGATGCCGCAGCAGCCCGTCGGCATCCACCAGATCCAGAGGATCACCGGCCTCCGATCCGGTCCGGCATCCGGAGCGGGCCAGCAGGGAACGGTTCTCGGCCCGCAGCTGAATCTGGGCGTGACCGATGAACGTGCCCGCCGGAGCCCAGTTCTGCTCCGCCGCGGTCTCGAGCGCCATCACCAGCCAGCGCTCAGCTGCTTCGCTGTCCCCATCGCCGAGTTCGAGTTCGAGTTCGAGTGGAACAGTCTGTCCCGCATCGGCTTCCGGCATTTCGACCTGGACCGGCCGGCTCTCCTCGCCGTCCAGCAGCCAGGCCTCCCGGACCCGGAGCCAGGAAAGATCCTTCGTCTCGTGCCGATTGCTGACCACCACGCGGCCATCGGCCAGGTCGAGCCGAAGGGGCGCGGCGATCTGCCGATGCTCGGCCATCACCGGCTTCGGCGTCCGGTCCGGGAACAGCAAGCCGTCGGTGACGAAGGCGCCGTCGTTCGGCTGATCACCAAAATCACCGCCGTAGGCCCATCTTTCCGAGCCGCCGGGCAGCCGCTGGCGCAGGCCGTGGTCGACCCATTCCCAGATGAAACCGCCCTGCAGGCCCGGCGTGGCCTCGATCGCCGCCCAGTAATCGGCCAGGCTGCCGTTGCTGTTGCCCATCGCGTGCGAGTACTCGCACATGATCAGTGGATGCCGCTGCAGGCCCGAACGGGCATGGGCCACGATGGCGTCGATCGGCGGATACATCGGGCAGGTCAGGTCGGTGGCGGTCTGGTCCGAGGTCCAGTCCAGGCTGATCGCGCCCTCGTAGTGCAATGGCCGGTCCGGATCGAACCGCCGGACCCAGCCCGCCGCGGCGTCATGGTTGGCGCCGTAGCCGGACTCGTTGCCCAGCGACCAGGCGATCACACTGGGATGGTGGAGGTCGCGGACCACCATCCGCGACACCCGGTCCAGGAACGCGCCCAGATACCGCGGGTCGTGAGCGATTTCCCTCTCGTAGGCGTGGGTTTCGATGTCAGCCTCGGCGATGACGTACAGACCCAGCCCGTCACACAGGTCGAGCAGGGCCGGATCATTGGGATAGTGCGCGGTGCGGACGGCGTTGAAGCCGTGCTGCTTCATCAGGACCAGATCGTTGTAGATCGCCTCCGAACTGATCACCCGGCCGGTGACGGCGTTCACGTCGTGCCGGTTGACTCCTCGGATCAGTACCCGGGAACCGTTGACCAGCAGATCGTTTCCCTGGATCTCGACCCTGCGGTGGCCAATCAGGAAGGACGCCCGCTCAGCCTCGCTGCCATCCGGCGCGTGCAGGCTGACGGTCAGCTCATACAGGCCAGGACGATCCGCCGACCAAGGCTGGACGCCCGGGATGGTCGCGGTGACCAGCGCCTGGCCGATGCCAGGGCCACGCCGCAGCCACTCGAACGCGGACACATCCTTGGCGCCGGCTTCGCTCAGCTCACTCAGCGGCGTCCCGGCCGCGTGCCGGTAGACCAGGGCGTCCACCTGCAGGCGCTGCCGCGGATCAACCACAGCCGCCGTCGGGGCCGGCTCGGCTGGCGTGATCGGCTGCACCACAACGGTTTGCAACCCGCTGTGGTCCACCCGGATGGTCCAGCCCGCGGGCAGGGGCCGGTCGGCTCCGGCCTGCGCCAGCACCTGGAGGGTGCCGGCCTTCCCGTCGTCCGACAACTCACTGCGGATCTCCACCTGGCCCAGGAAGACCGAGCCGGTGGCGTAGAGGAAGACCGGCCGGGTGATACCGCCGTGCCACCACTGGTCCTGATCCTCCACGAAACTGGCGTCGGAGTACTTGACCACGGTCAGCCGCAGCCGGTTGGAGCCGGCCCGCAGCAGGCTGGTGATGTCGAACTCGGCGGCCAGATGCGAATCCTTGCTGATCCCGGCGTCCACCCCGTTGACCTGGACGATCAGCACGCTCTCGGCGGCGCCGACATGCAGGACCACCCGGCGCCCGGCCCAGCCGGCGGGCAGATCCACGTCCTGCTCGTAGACCCCAGCCGGATTGGCCTGCGGCGGATTCGGCGGCAGATCGGGGAAGGGCATCTGCACGTTGGTGTAGTGCGGCCGGTCGTGGACGCCGTTGACGTCGTCGAAATCCTGCATGGTCCAGCAACTTGGCACCGGGATGGTGGCCCGCAGCTCGCCAGCGGCCATGGCCGCGTCCGGAGTTGGGAACAGCTCGAACCGCCAGATCCCATCCAGCTCGATCCGCGGCGTACCGTCGCTGGCCCGGTGCGGCACCGCGTGCATCGGCAGCCGCCGCCAGGAGGTCAGCTCCGGAGAGGCCCACGGCTGTGGAATCTGCATGCCGCCATTCTTACAACGGGAACCGATTAGGCCACTTACGGCGTACTCCTGCTGACATCGGCTGCTATCGGCAGAGGAGTGGTCCATGGCCGCCATGATCGGCTCGGATCCAGATCAGCTCGACGCGCTCGCCCACGACCTGAACGGGGCCGCCGAGCAGTTGCGCGCGGCCGGCCTGCGGGTCGGCACCCGGCTGCACGCGGTGCCCTGGTCCGGCCCGGACGCCGAGGCGCTGCGCGCCGATTGGGACGGCGGCCTGTTCCGCAGCATTGATGCGGCTGCGTCTGGTCTCCAGGAGGCGGCCACGGTGATGACCCGGAACGCCGCCGAACAGCGGATCACCAGTCAGGCGGACGGCGCCACTACGGGTGCGGGGACGGTGACCAGCGGATCAGCCGTCGCTGTAACCGCTGCCGCCGGTTCAGCCGTAACCGGTTCGGCCCTGGCCGCGATCCTGCCCGGTGCGGCCGGGGGCAGCGTTCAAGCGGTGCCCCGGCTGCCAGCCGGTCTGATCAGGCCGGCCACCGGCGGCCTGTCGCTCAGGCAGGACGCCGCCCAGGCCTGGGACGACGTCGTCCGCTGGGCGAATACGCCGCAGGAGTTGCCGAACAGCGAATACGTCAGCGCCGGGGTGAACCTCGTCTGGGGTGGCCTGAAGTTCGATGCCGGCGCGGGTCTGCTGGTGGCCGGCGCCTTCACCGGGCCGTTCGGCCTGCCGGTGGATCTCTACTCGGGATACCAGCTGGTCACCGGCTCGTCCCGGGTCTGGCGCGGGGGCCAGCAGTACCTGCAGGCCCGGGAAGGTCCCCAGACCGAGGTGGCAACCCCGCTGGAGTACGGCCAGCAGATCCTGACCGGCATCGTCCCGGGCGGGAACAGCACCGTCGACTTCGTCGGCGGCCTCTTCTGATCGACCGGATCAGGCGGTCTTGGCCTGGTTGAACCGGAGCAGATTGCCGGCCGGGTCACGAAAGGCGCAGTCCCGCACCCCGAACGGCTGGTCGATCGGCTCCTGGACGACGTCCGCCCCAGCTGCTTCAACCATCTCGAAGGTCGCATCGACGTCGCTGACGGAGAACACCAGAGCGCCGAAAACACCCTTGGCCAGCAGGTTTCTGATGGTCTCCCGGTCCTCAGCCGAGGCGTCGGCGCCGGGCGGATGCAGCACCAGCTCGATCCCGGGCTGGGACGCCAGGCCCATGGTGAGCCAGTGCATGTCCCCGTAGCCGACGTCGTTGTGCAGCTCGAATCCGAGCACATCGCGGTAGAAGGCCAGCGCCTTCTCATGATCGTCGACGGCCAGGAAGGTGTACTGGATGCTGAGGTTCAGGTCGGCCATGAGCGAACGTTAGGCCCCAGCCAGCGGTTCGGGCTTCTTGGTTCCTGATCTGTACGAGGGCCCGGAGCTCGATCGGCGCGGCCGGGTGGCGATCTTCTCCAGGCAGGCCGGAATCCGGCCGGCGTCTCGATGCTCGCGGGCCCGGTAGGCGCTGGGGCTCTCCCCGACCAGCTCGGCGAACCGGGAACTGAACGAACCCAGCGACGAACAGCCGACCTCGATGCACACCTGGGTCACGGTCAGGTCGCCGCGGCGCAGCAGCGCCTTGGCCCGCTCGATCCGCCGGGTCATCAGATAGCTGTACGGCGTCTCCCCGAATGCGGCCCGGAAGCTGCGGGCGAAGTGGCCGGTGGACATCAGCGCGGCCCGGGCCAGGGCGGGCACGTCCAGCGGCTGGGCGTAGTCGCGATCCATCGCATCCCGGGCCCGTCGCAGCGCGACCAGCGTGCGCGGGTCGAAGCCGGCTGTGCCCACGCCGTCAGTGTCGCAGGCTCAGCGGGCTCAGCGGGCTCAGCGGGCTCAGCGGGCTCGGCGGGCGACGGCGTACAGCAGCCGGCCCATCACCACTCCGCTGGCCAGCAGGGCTCCGATCTGCTGCTCCTGCTGGCGGGCAACGGCAAAAGCCTCCTCGTGGCCGTGGGCGGCCTCGATCGCGGCGTCCACCTGCTCGGCCCGTTCGGTCCAGGCCCTTGGTGCCTCGGCGAACTCGGCGGCGTCCACGGATTCGACCAGGTCGAAGCCGGCCGCGCTCAGCAGAGCCGGCATTTCATTGCCGCTGGGAAAGACGTTGCCCTCGGGGGCACCGCTCGGGCGTGCCTGATCGCTGACGAATACCAGCAGGCCGAGCGATGCTGCCGGGCGCAGGATCCGGCGCAGCTCGGCGAGCAGGCCGGCCTTGTCCGTGATGGTGCACAGCACGCCCAGGCACCAGGCGGCGTCCGCCGATCCGCTGGCCAGGGGCAGCTGGGCACCGGCCGCGGCGACGGCGGAGATCCCGAACAGTTCGGCCGCGGCGGCACATCCGCTGATCATGGGCTCGGCCACGACTGGCCGGACGCCGAATCGCTGGGCCGCGAACTGCGCCGGGCCGCCCATGCCGCCGCCGGCGTCGGCCAGCAGCTGATCGGGGCTCAGCTGGCAGGCCTCACCCAGCCAGGCCAGCGCGGCCGGGCTGGCGCTTCCCCGGCAGGTGGCCGGGACCGCATGATCGGCCCCCAGTTCACGGACGGCGTCCACCGTCCAGCGGGCGATCAGGTCGAACTCGGTGGCCATGGCCGAGCCCGGCTGGGGAACATCGTCGCCGCCCGGCCCGCTCAAGCTGCCCCCCC
>CAXUFS010000172.1:6110-6384 GCA_964250315.1 uncultured Kineosporia sp.
GCGCAGCATCCGGCCCACGTCCGCCTTGATCCGGGCCGCGAACAGTTCGCCACGGGCCGAGGCCATGCCGGAGAGGTTGACCCCGCCAACTCCATCCACGTCCAGCAGGGCCCGGGCCTCGGCCACCGCCGCCGCCATCCCGGCCTCGACCGGATCCCCGGCGGCCAGCACGGCGGCCACCTGAGCTGGGTCCAGCCCGAGGCCGGGCAGGTTCAGCACCGAGGCCGAGCGCTGGTCGGTGTAGACGGCTACCGAGGCGATCAGCGGAATGGTC
>CAXUFS010000173.1:0-6368 GCA_964250315.1 uncultured Kineosporia sp.
TGTCGCTGCTGGAGCAGCGTGACCGCCTCGGCGACCCGCTTCACCCGGGTCTCGGGTCGCTTGGCGCTCTCCAGCCAGGTGACGTAGGCCTTCTGCTGGCTGGGTGGCAGGGAGGCGAAGAACTCGCTGGCCGCCGGGTCGCCTCGCAGCGCCTGGGCCAGGTCGTCCGGCGGGGAGACCGTTCTCGGCGCGGTGTCCAGGGCGATGTCGACCTCGACCTCATCGCCCGCCGCGATGCCCGCCGCCCGCCGCTCGGCGGCCGCCACGGGAATCCAGAAGGATCCGCCCATGCTGGCGACGGTGGTGCGGTAGCTGTGCCGACCGATGGTGACGACGACCGGGACCCGGCGTCCCGAGTTGAGTCCCTCCACCACCTCACGCGGAACCTCTATGCCGGGCGCGGTTTTCCCGCCCAGCTGCACAACCGCCACAAACATCATCCGGGTGAGTATGCCCGCTGGCGGCCCGGGATGCAGTTCGGCCCAATGATCGTCAGGCTGAGCCGGTGAATGGTCGCAGCATGGGCGTGGAAGAAGAGTTTCTGCTGGTCGAGGGGGATGGGCGCCCTCGTCCCCTGATCCAGCGCGTAATGGCCGGCTTTGCCGACGTCGAACATGAGCTCAAGCAGGAACAGGCTGAGACCGCCAGCCGCCCCCATCACGATGTCCGCGCCCTGGTACAGGATCTGGCTGGACGGCGCCGGGCGCTGGCCACCGCTGTGCGCCAATCCGGCGGAGCGCTGTGCGCGCTGGGCACCAGCCCGCTCCCGGTCAGCCCCACCGCCACTCCGGATGAACGCTACGACCGGATGATGCAAGCCTACGGCTTGACCGCGGCCGAACAGCTGACCTGCGGCTGTCATGTCCATATCGGGGTTGATTCCCGGGCCGAGGGCGTGGTGGCGCTGAACGGGATCCAGCCCTGGCTGCCGGTGGTGACGGCGCTCAGCGCCAATTCGCCGTTCGCCCAGGGAGTCGACACGGGATACGCCAGTTACCGCCGGATGATGTGGGATCGATGGCCGGTTTCTGGTCCTACGCAACCTTTTGCGGATGAGCACGACTACGCGGCCGTCGTCGCCTGGCTGATCGGTTCCGGCATATTGCTGGACGAGGGCATGGTGTACTTCGACGCCCGGCTGTCCCGGCGTTACCCAACGGTGGAGATCCGGGTCGCGGACGTGCAGCCATCGGCGGGGGACGCCGCCCTGATCGCTGTGCTGTGCCGTGCCCTGGTCGAGACGGCGCTGTTGGAGCACGCGGCTGGCCGGGGGAGTGCGCCGGCCCGGATCGACATGCTTCGCGGTGCCGCTTGGCGGGCGGCCCGGTCCGGCCTGGCCGGGGAGCTGGCCGATCCTCAGGACGGGACGGCAAGCCCGGCCTGGGCGAGCATCGGCCGGATGCTGGAGCGGGTGACTCCGGCACTGGCCCGGACCGGCGATCTGGACTTCGTCGAAACCCAACTCGATCGAATCCGGTCGCAGGGCAACGGAGCCCAGCAGCAGCGGGAGGTGTTCGCCCGCCGCGGCCAGCTAGCCGATGTGGTCACCGCGGCGGTGGACGGCACGGTTGTAACCTGACGGGCGTGGCTCTGATCGGTGCGCACGTGGACTCGGCTGACCCGCTGGCCCACGGTGCCGCCATCGGCGCCGAGGCCATCCAGTTCTTCCTCGGCGATCCGCAGGGCTGGAAGAAGCCGCCGCCACACCCGCAGGCCGGAGCGCTTGCGGCCAGCGACCTGGCGATCTACATCCATGCGCCGTACCTGGTCAACGTGGCCAGCACCAATAACAAGATCCGGATTCCGAGCCGGAAGATGCTGGCCGAACACGCCACTGCGGCGGCCGATCTCGGCGCTCGGGGACTGATCGTGCACGGCGGCCACGTCACCGCCAAGGATGACCCCGAGCTGGGTGCCGAGAACTGGCGCAAGACGTTCGAACGGATGCCGGACGGCGGCTACGGCCTGCCGATCCTGATCGAGAACACAGCCGGGGGCGAGAACGCGATGGCCCGCAGCTTCGACCGGCTGGGGCGGCTCTGGGATGCCGTGGGTGACTACGGTCCTGGATTCGTGCTGGACACCTGTCACGCCTGGGCCGCGGGGGAGGACCTGGCCGGAATCATCGATCGGGTCCGGGCCATTACCGGGCGGGTCGACCTCGTGCACGCGAACAGTTCCCGGGACGAAGCTGGGTCGGGGGCCGACCGGCACGCCAATTACGGCTCCGGCACGATAGATCCGGACCTGATCGTGGCCGCCTGCCGTGACGCCGGATGCGACGTCATCATCGAGACGCCGATGGACGACATTGCCACTGACGTTGCTTTCCTGCGCACGGCCCTGAGCCAGGATGCGCCGGCCGGAACCGTCCCCGGCCACTGAACCGGCATCTCCCAGAGACTTGAGTCTGCCCCTGTGTCAGGGCCTAGAACCGGGTGGTCATGTTCAGTATCGGAGACTTCGCCAGGCACGGCCGGGTATCGGTCCGCATGCTGCGGCACTACGACGCGATCGGGTTGCTTCACCCCGCCCAGGTGGACGAGCAGACCGGCTACCGCTGGTATCAGGCCGCTCAGCTGGCGCGGCTGAACCGGATCGTGGCGCTCAAGGACCTGGGGTTCACGCTCCGGCAGGTTCAGGAGATCGTGGACGACGCCGTCAACGCGCAGCAGTTGCGCGGCATGCTACGGCTGCGCCGAGCTCAGCTGGAGGAGCGACTGGCCAGCGATGCGGCCCGGCTGGTGCAGGTCGAGGCGAGGCTCCGGCTCATCGAGGAGGAGGGCGCCATGCCCAGCAATGACGTTCAGGTCAAGACCATCCCGGCCATCCGAGTTGCCGAAATAAGCGGGGTGGCAGCTGGTTTCGAACCCGATTCGATCACACCGGTGATTCAGCCGCTGTATGACCAGCTGATCATGGCGCTGGCTCGGGACGGTATTGAACCGGCCGGCCCGGCCATCGCCTATTACCAGGACGCGCCCGGCGGCGGCGTCTTCGTGCACGCCTCGATCCCGGTCAATGCCGAACCCAGGGCCGGCCATGACTTCTCGATCGTCGATCTGCCCCAGATCGAGGCGGCCACCATCGTTCACCGAGGATCGATGGACACAGTCCTGAACAGCATCCAGACGTTGTCGCGCTGGATCGAAGTGAACGGATATCAGTCAACCGGCTACAACCGCGAGTGCTATCTGGAATTCAGCGACGACGTCAGCAAGTGGGTGACCGAACTTCAGGAGCCGGTCGTCCGCCGGTACAACAAGCCCGCAGGCAGGCCCTGAGCTCTTTCCCGGTGTGCCAGCCACTGGGGAGGCCATGCAAGCCGGAATCACCTTCCCGAGTTACCAGATCGGGAACCCCGCTGACATTCGTGCTTGTGCTGAGGCGGCGAAAACGTAGGGTTGTCAGCACATCGCTGAAAAGCCCTTGGCGCGAACCGCTTCTCGTTGAACAAACTGGATGCCCTGAACGGGGAGATGCGCATCCCCAAGTAGCCGCGGGGCGGCGCAACGACGGCTGCCGGACGACCGGCTCAGGGGCGGCGGCTGGTGTCGGGGCCAAGTCCCGGATGTTCTTCAGACCAAGGGAACCCTGCCCCAGCCAGAGCCATGAGTATCGCGTCAGCTCACGGCTGGGTCACGGCTGCCAGGCCGCCCCGGCCAGGACCAAGCCGGAGCCGTCACACTCCTTGCACTCACGGTCGCCCAGCAACCAGTGCTCGGTCCGGCCTGACCCGTGACAGGCGGCGCACTGCGCCCAGCCCGGCGGAACGCTGGACTCGCTCTCGCCGGTCAGATCCATGCCCGGCCCGCCGCAGATCCAGCAGCGGCTCAGATGACGGCGCTCCAGGTTGACCAGGCACTTGGTGCAGTAACGGTAGGCCATGGGGCAGAGCACTTTCGTGAGGACGGCGGCGAGCTTCCAGTGTGCGCGCGGCCCGGGACTGGGCCAAGCCCAGCGCTGGCCCGGCTGAGCGCATCCGCCTAAGGCATCGCCAGCAGATCCTCGATCAGGCCCAGGTTCGCCGTTTCCCGATCACCGGCCAGGGTGAGCAGGGCCTTCCACAGCGCCCAGCCGCGGGCCCGGGCCCACATCCCGTCGTCCCTGGCCATCTCTCGCCGGAAGATCGCCCGGCTCGTTCCGCTGAACAAAGTCCAGGCGATCACCAGATCGCAGGCCGGATCGCCCACCCCGCAGGTGCCGAGGTCGATCACGGCGGCCAGCTCGCCGTCCTTCACCAGCAGGTTGCCGGCCGCCACGTCGCCGTGGAACCAGGCGGCCGGTCCGGCCCACGGCGCGCTGATCGCCTGCTGCCACACGGCGAGGGCGCTGGGGCCGGCCAGATCGCCGGCCTGGGCCAGGCAGCGGCGGGTCTCCTCGTCGTAGTGCAGCAGCGACGCGCCCCGGTACCAGCTGTGCGCTCCCGCCGCTGGGCCGCCCTGGACCGGCACCCGGTGCAGGACGTTCAGGAATCGAGCCAGATCAACGGCGAATCGGGGCAGGTCAGCAATCCGGCTGGGCTGCGCGGGCTCGCCGTCCAGCCATCGCCGGATCGACCACGGAAATCCGTAACCCTCTCCGGGCCGGCCGGATCCGAGGATCTGGGGGATCGGCAGCGGCAGCTGCGGCGCGAGTACCGGCAGCCACCGGTTCTCCTTGGCTATGGCTGGAACGTACCCCTCGGCGGTCGGCAGCCGTACAGACATCCGTTCGCCGAGCCGGTAGGTCCGGTTGTCCCAGCCGTCCAATTCGACCGGCACGACGTCGAGATGGCTCCACTGGGGAAACTGAGCCGCAATCAGCCGGCGAACCACGTTCGCGTCGATTCCAGCGCGGCCATCGGCAGGTGGTGCAGCTGAACCTGTGCTCATGTCGATTCATGTGGTGGGGGTGCGTGCCGATCAGTATGCTCCTGCTCCTTTGAAGACCGCTTGGGCGGTCTTCCAGAGGATCGACAGGTCCAGGGCCATCGACCAATTGTCCACATAGCGCAGGTCAAGCCGCAAAGACTGCTCCCAGGTCAGATCCGATCTACCCGAAACCTGCCACAGGCCAGTGATTCCCGGACGCACCCGCAACCGCCGGGCGGCGTCGGGCTCGTATCTGGCCACCTCCTTGGGCAGCGGCGGCCGGGGCCCGACCAGGCTCATGTCTCCGATCAGAACGTTGATCAGCTGAGGCAGTTCGTCCAGGGACAGGCGGCGAAGCCAGGCCCCCACCGGCGTCACCCGGGGATCAGCGTGCATCTTGAACAGGACGCCGTTGCCGTCATCGCAGTCACGCAGATCGATCAGCTGGTCCTCGGCATCGGAGACCATCGACCGGAACTTGAACATGGTGAAGGCCCGGCCGTCCACTCCGATTCGAGTCTGCTTGAACAGGGCGGGACCCGGACTGGTCAGCCGGACGCTGATCGCGATCAGCAGTAGAACCGGCCAGAGCACGAGCAGGGCTGCCGCTGCTCCCGCTCGATCGAAGAGCGACTTGAACAGCATCGAGCCGCCGTGCGCCGCGGGCTTCTCCAGGTGCAGCAACGAAAGCCCGGCCACCGGCCGGATCGACAGCCTCGGACCGGCCACTTCGATGATGCCGGGAGACACGAGCAGTTCGACTCCACGCTCCTCCAGAGCCCAGGAGAGCTGGCGCAGCGGATGCCCGGCCAGTTCTGGGTCGGAGACGACCGCAACCACCTGAGCCTGAGTGCTCTCAACTCCAGGCAGGATGCAGGCCAGGTCGCCTATCACCGGAATGCCGTCGAGCTCGTCCCGGTGCTTGGTCCCGTCCGGAAGGCACACCCCAACCGGTTCCAGGCCCTCGTTGGTCTCCGTCCGCAGCAACTGCACCAGGTGGTGGACCGCTTGGCCGCGTCCGGCAACCAGCGTGCGTTGCATTCCTTCTCCCCGCGCCCGGGCCCGATGCAGTGGACGACGAGCCAGCTTGCGGCCGACCAGGGAACCGAGCACCGTCGCCGGAACGGACACCAGGACAATCGAGCGGCTGACATCGCCATTGAGCAGGAAGGACAGCACGGCGATCACCGTGAACAGAGCAAGTCCCGACCGCAGGACTCGCTCGAACTCCTCGCTGCCGGCGCCCATGTACCGGCTCTCATAGGTGCGATTCAGGGCCAGCATCGACACCCACACGAACGGCACGATGATCGGGAACGTCAGGTACAGATCCTTGGGGGCGGCGTCGAATCTGGCCAGCACCGCCAGAGTCGCAGCCAGGGCGGCCCCGGTCGCATCCAGCAACAGAACGCAGCGCCGGTAGGCGTTCAACATCCTCCGGGCGGAATGAGGCTGCGGAGTCTTCTGATCAGCATCCTTGTCACTGGTTTGGTGGGGCTGCTCACCTGGGGACGG
>CAXUFS010000174.1:0-6359 GCA_964250315.1 uncultured Kineosporia sp.
TCGTGACGCACTGGGGCTGGCGCTGGATCTTCTTCATCAACTGCCCGCTCGGCCTCCTTCAGCGCCAGGCTCAGCTCGACCTCGATCACGAAGATCCGGGGCAGCCGGTCGCCGATCGACGCCATCGAGGCCCGCAGGCCGCCGATCTCCCGATCGAGCTGAAAGGTCCGGTTTTCCAGGGCCGCAAGCACCTCGTCCGGCTCGAGGATCGCCAGGAATTCCATCGCGGTGATCAGTTCCGGGACGGCATTGCCGGGCTTCCGCAGCAGGGTAGCCAGCCACTGCCGGGTCTCGTCCCGGCCCAGATCGGTGAGCTGGTAGACGGTCCGCTCAGGCCGCCGGCCCTGACGCTCACTCTCCAGCGCCTCGATCAGCCCGGCCGCTTCCAGCCGTTGCACCGCGTGATAGATGGAACCGCGTTTGACGCCCTGAATCGACGTCTTCTCCCGTTCGATCGCCAGTCGCTGGATCTCGTAGGGGTGCATCGGACCCTCCATCAGGGTCGCCAGCACCAGCAGGTTGACCGTCGTCATAGCCACGGTCGGAATAGCCATGCGTTGACTATTCCATCAGGGTCTAAGAGCGTCAAGTGTTGACTATGTGTCGATCATTGACGGGTCCGGGAACGCGGCGGCTTGATCGCCCGGCGCAGCTCCTTCGGCAGTGAGAACAACAGGTCCTCGTGCGCGGTCACAACTTCTTCCACGTCGGTAAAACCATGCCCAGCAAGCCATTCCAAGACGTCGCGAACCAGGATCTCCGGTACCGACGCTCCCGAGGTGACGCCGATGGTGCTGGCGCCGTCCAGCCAGTCCGCATCGATCTCGGAGGCGAAATCCACCCGATGAGCGGCCCGGGCGCCATGCTCCAGGGCGACCTCGACCAGCCGCACCGAATTCGACGAGTTCCGCGACCCGACCACGATCACCAGATCGCTCTGCGGCGCGATCTTCTTCACCGCCACCTGGCGGTTCTGAGTGGCATAACAGATGTCATCGCTGGGAGGGTCCTGCATCGCTGGGAAACGCTCGCGAAGCCGCCGGACCGTGGCCATCGTCTCATCCACCGACAGCGTGGTCTGGGACAGCCAGACCACCCGTTCCGGATTCCGCACGACGACCGAGTCCACATCCTCCGGGCCCTGCACCAGCTGGATGTGTTCGGGCGCCTCCCCCGAGGTGCCTTCGACCTCCTCGTGCCCGGCGTGCCCGACCAGCAGGATGTCGTAATCAGCGGTGGCGAACCGGACCGCCTCCTTGTGCACCTTGGTCACCAGCGGACAGGTGGCGTCGATGGTCTGCAGGTTGCGTGCCTCCGCTGCGCGATGCACCTGAGGCGACACCCCATGGGCGGAGAAGATCACCGTGGCACCCTCGGGCACCTGCTCGGTCTGGTCTACGAAGATCGCGCCCTTGGCCTCCAGCGACATCACCACATGCCGGTTGTGCACGATTTCCTTGCGCACGTAGATAGGGGGCCCGAAGTGCTCGAGCGCCTTCTGCACGGCATCCACCGCGCGGTCCACGCCCGCGCAGTATCCGCGCGGCGCAGCCAGCAACACCCGGCCCTGAACGGGCCGGGGCGTGGCTTCAGCTGATACGTCGGATGGTGCCAGCGGCGGTCGAGTCACTCCGCCATGCTACGGAGCAGCATCCGGCCCCCCGCGACGACTAGCCTTTGTGCTGTGAGTGCCCAGCCGTCCGGGTCCCGAACCGGCGAAACCGGGGCCGATTCCAGAGTGCGGACGATCGCGGCCACCGCTGGGCAGACCACCGCCGAGAACCCGTGGCCGGTGCGGCTGCTGTCGGCCAAGCTCACCGACTACGTGAACCGGGCGCCCATGGTCTGGGTCGAGGGCCAGGTCGTGCAGCTCACCCGCAGGCCGGGACAGAGCACCTGCTACCTGACTCTGCGCGACCCAGACGTGGACATGTCCTTCCAGGTCACCATCTCTGGCCGGTTGCTGGACGGGCTGGCCGCGCCCCTCAGCGACGGCGCCCGGGTGGTGATCCAGGCCCGGGCCCAGCTCTTTCCCAAGCGTGGATCGCTGAGCCTGCAAGCCGGCCAGATCCGGCCGGTCGGTGTCGGTGAGCTACTGGCCCAGCTCGAACAGCTGCGCCGGATCCTGGCCGCCGAGGGCGTTTTCGACCCCCGCCGCAAACGGCCGCTGCCGTTCCTGCCCGCCACGGTCGGGCTGATCTGCGGCCGGGCCAGCGCGGCCGAGCGGGATGTGATCGAGAACGCCCGCCGCCGGTGGCCGTCCGTCCGGTTCGACGTGCGCCCGGTCGCCGTCCAGGGTCTGCACGCCGTCCAGGACGTCGTCACCGCCCTGGCCGAGCTGGACAAGCGGCCCGAGGTGGAAGTCATCGTGATCGCCCGCGGCGGCGGCTCGCTCGAGGACCTGCTGCCGTTCAGCAACGAGACTCTGATCCGCGCGGTGGCCAGCTGCCGGACCCCCGTGGTCAGTGCGATCGGTCACGAGGTTGACCAGCCGCTGCTGGACCTGGTCGCCGATCTGCGGGCCAGCACTCCCACCGATGCCGGGCGGCGGATCGTGCCGGACATGGACGCCGAACTGACCGCTGTGCAGCAGGTTCGCCAACGTGCGCGAGCGGCGATGCTGGTCCGGATCCAGCGCGAGCATTCCGGTCTGGCCGCACTGCGGGCCAGGCCGGTGATGGCCGATCCACAGCGGATCCTCGCTGGCCTGACCAGAGAACTGGAGCTGGTGCGTGATCGAGCTCGCCGGGCGCTGACGTCCCGGATCACGCATGCCTTGGACGACATCGAACACCTGCGGCAACGCGTGCTGGCTCTGTCCCCGGCCGCCACCCTGGCTCGCGGCTACGCCGTCGTGCAGAGCACCGGTCACCGGGTGATCCGCTCCCCCGGCCAGGTCAGCGCCGGTGAGGGGTTGATCATCCGGGTGGACGGCGGCAGTTTCGCGGCCACGGTCGAAGCGGCAGGTCATGAGCAGACATGATCAGCCACGAGCAGCAGCCATGAGCAGCCACGAGCAGCCACGACCAAGCCCTAGGCTGGCGAAGTGACGCCGGGTAGGAAGAGCGAAGCCCCGCAGCCACCCGCTGAGGACGGCATCGCCCAGCTCAGCTACGAGCAGGCCCGGGACGAGCTGGTGGACGTCGTGCGCCGGCTGGAGTCCGGTGCGGAAACGCTCGAAGCCTCGCTCGGCCTGTGGGAGCGGGGCGAGGCGCTGGCCCGGCACTGTGAGCAGTGGCTGGCCGGCGCGCGGGCCCGGATCGAGACAGCGGACGACGGCCGGACGTAGCCGGTCGCATCAGCCGAACAGGGCCGACGCCAGCTGATCCAGTTCCTGCTCCCCGGCGGTTCCGGTCAGCACGATGGTCTGCTCTGGCTCGCGCAGCACCCAGCTGGTGATGCCGCGATCTGTGCGGCTGCGCACCAGCCACGTCCTCCCGGCCGCCTGATGCTCGCCCTGCCGGGAGCTGCCGTCGGTGACCTGGTGGTTCTCCCAGGCCTGGGTCGGATGGGCGGCCTGCTGAATACCCGCGTAGCGACCCGACGGCGTCAGGTACGACAGATGCCAGGTCGGTATCCGACCGGTGGCCTGCTGCACGCTGGCGGCCACCGCCGTCCAGCCATCGGGCAGCGCCTTCGGCACCGCGGGCTCGAAACCGAGCTGACCATGGGCCGAAGCCGCCGCCTGGACCACATCCACCGACTCGGTTGACAGCTTGTTCGGCCGGGGCACGATCAGCAGCAGCACGCCGATCACGGCCAGGATGACCAGAAGCGAACGGACCATGTCGCTTGAACCGGACCGGGCCCGCCGTACCGGCTCGTCCGAAGCCGCCTTCCCGGCCTCAGTCGCGGGCTGAACATCGGCCGGGCGGGCGGCGGATCCGGAGCTGTCGGTCACGCCCCCATCGTGCCAAATACTTCGACGGACGGCCGCTGCGGCCGGTTCGCTCAGCGCGGCCGCCGGCCTACCATCGTCAGGCGCGTGATCTCGCGCCACTGAGACGCAAGGAGGCGCCCGTGAGCGAGCAGAGTGAGCCAGCCATCAGGCGCAGCGCGCGGTCCGCGGTGAGGATCAAGCCGTGAGCGACGTCCTCGTCATCGGTGAGGCATTGGTCGACCTCGTGTCCAGGCCGGGCCAGCCCACCCAGGAGTACCCCGGCGGCAGTCCCGCGAACGTGGCGCTGGGGCTGGCCCGTCTGGGGCACGATGCCCGGCTTCTCACCCGCTTGGGCCAGGACGATCGCGGCGACATGATCAGGCAGCACCTGGAGGCGTCCGGGGTCCGGATCGAACCAGGCTCGATCACCCCCAACCGGACCTCGACCGCGGCGGCCGAGCTCGATCCCCACGGCGTCGCCAGCTACGTCTTCGATCTCGACTGGAATCTGCCGGACGAGGCCAGCATCGGCGACGCCCAGGCTGTCCACACCGGCTCGATCGCCGCAACCCTGGCACCGGGCGGAGACAAGGTGGTCAAGCTGATCGAGAGTGCGGCCGGGCGAGCAGTGGTCAGCTACGACCCCAACGCCCGGCCCCACCTGATGGGCTCCCCGGCGGACGCGCGGATCCGGATGAACCAGATCATCGCGGCCGCTGACGTGGTCAAGGTCAGCGACGAGGACATCGCCTGGCTGGCGCCGGGGACTGACCCCATCGAGATCGCCCAGGAGTGGCGCCAGCTGGGCCCGGCTCTGGTCGTGGTCACCCGTGGCCCGCTGGGGGCCTTCGGCGTGCTGGCCAGCGGCGTCACCTCGGTGCCGACCCAGAACATCGAGGTGGCCGACACGGTCGGCGCAGGCGATGCCATGATGGCCGGTCTGCTCGACGCGCTGGCCCGGGCCGGCCTGCTCAGCGTGGACGCGGTTCCCCGGCTGCGGGCGGCCAGCCTCGCCGACATCGAGCCGCTGCTCAGACATGCCGTCGCCGTCGCCGCGCTGACCTGTACCCGGCCTGGCGCCAACCCGCCGGACCAGCAGGAACTGGCCGCTTGGCTGGCCCAGCGCAACGACAGTGGCCCCTCAGCACCATAACTGCGGGGCCACTGTTCAGGCGACGAGTCGATCAGCCGTCCAGCAGGCCGCGGACGTGGCTGAGGATCTCGTCCGGTTCGCGGCGCTGAAAGACGTTGCGCCCGACGCACAGTCCAGCCGCGTTGCTGTTGGCCACCGCTTTGGCCAGACCCAGCAGGTTCTCGTCCGAGGCCAGCGCCCCGCCGGAGAACACCACCTTGAGGTCCTCGCCCAGCCCGTCCAGAAGCTCGCCCATGTCTTCGACCTGTTCGGGGGCAGCGGTTTTCACCACATCGACTCCCAGTTCATAGGCGATCCGGAGGTAGTGCCGGTGCAACCGCATCGGCCGGCCGGGGGCGTCGTCGGCCGGACCCGCCGGGTAGATCATCGCCATCACTGGCAACCCGTACTGCCCGGCCTCGTCGACCACCGTTCCCAGCTGCTTGAGGTTGTGACCGTGGTTGTCCGATCGGAAGTTGACCTGCAGTGACACCGCATCCGCACCCAGCCGGACGGCGGTCTCCAGCGACGTCACCATGTGCTTGACGTCAGGGTTCTCACCGATCGCGGTACTGCCGTTCAGATGGATCATCACGCCCAGGCCGTTCAGCATCCCGGCCGCAGCCAGCTTGGTCACCATCCCCTTGTGGGCCACAATCCCGTTGATCGCGGGATGGCCCAGCCAGCGCCGGATCTCGCGCACCGAGGAAAGACCCTCGACCGATCCCATAGTCAGGCCGTGGTCGATCGGCACGATCAGAGCACGGTGGCTATCCCGGCCGACGAACCTGGACCAGCGAATGTCCTTGCCTGCAGTAGTCATTTCAGGACTCCTCGATCGTCTCGTCCACCGGAATGCCGACGTGCCGGCCCGGGGTGGCCGTGTGGCCCAGCACCTTGTCACCCGGCTTGAGCTCGGTGATGTTCAGCGGCTTGCCCTCGGCGGAGAAGATCCGGACGTGCCAGTCGTCCTGCATGATCACGTTGACCCGCTCGCCGCCGTCGAACTGAACCTCGATCAACCGCAGCGGGCGGATCTCGGTCTTGATCCGCCCCACCGGCACCGTCCGGGTGCGCCCGTCGATGCCGACGATCTGAGCGGGCCATCCGGCCTTGAGCTCACTCATGTAATTGGTCCGGTTCCCGGACTGATACACGTAGCTGTGGACGGCGCCGGCGTTGACCCGGAACGGCCGCAACTCCATGTACGGCAGGTAGAACACCTCCGGGCAGCAGAGGATCCCGCCGGACGACGTCGAGCCGACGATCATTCCTTCGGTCGGCTCGAAAAGCGTTGCCAGGTCGATACAACTGCGATGTCCCATGCCGATGGGCTGAGTACGGATG
>CAXUFS010000175.1:0-6333 GCA_964250315.1 uncultured Kineosporia sp.
CCCCACGGCCGCCCCCCACCCCCCGGCCCCCGCCCGCACCCCCGTGCCCGCCGCCCACGGCCGGCCCGGCCGACACGATCGAGCCGCTGTGTCCGGTGGTCGCGGTCTGCAGTGCGTAGGCGGCCGGTCCAGCGATCCCAGCGAACAGCGCCGCTGCTGCTGCCACCGCCAGCACCCGGCGTCCCAGCACCGCACCGGCAGCCAGCATCAGCGCCGCCGCCAGGCCGGCGACCAGAATCAGCGGCCGCAACCACGTCGAGAAGGATGCCGAGCGAGCCAGCAGCGTGTAGGCCCACAGCGCAGTCACCAGCGTGGTGCCCGCCAGGATCC
This sequence comes from uncultured Kineosporia sp., assembly GCA_964250315.1. Classification (GTDB taxonomy): domain Bacteria; phylum Actinomycetota; class Actinomycetes; order Actinomycetales; family Kineosporiaceae; genus CAXUFS01. Next base: position 331 of record CAXUFS010000175.1, read on the forward strand.
AGCGCCCGGCCACGTCGTGCCGCCGCCACAGCCAGGTCACCCCGATGCCGATCAGGGCCGCCACGGCCGGGGCCAGTGCCACCGTGTAGTAGGCGTGGAAGATGCCCTGCATGAAACTGAACACGAGCAGAGTGACCATCAGCCAGCCGCCCCAGAGCACGAACGCGGCCCGGGTCACCGAGGTGCGCGGCCGCCGCCAGGTCAGCGTCAGACCGGCCACCAGCAGGATCAGGGCGGCCGGAACCAGCCACATGATCTGACCGCCGAACTCGGCCCCGAACAATCGGAACAGGCCGGTCTCACCCCACATGCCGCCGCCCTGGTTACCGCCGCCTCCGCCGACACTGCCGGTCTCACTCCCGGTCAGCCGGCCGAAACCGTTGTAGCCGAAGGTCAGCTCCAGAATCGAATTGGTCTGCGAACCACCGATGTACGGCCGGGACGATGCTGGCCATAGTTCGACCAGGGCGATCCACCAACCGGCTGTCACGATCATCGCGGCGAACGCGGCCAGCAGATCCCGGAACCGCCGTCCGATCGAAGTGGGGGCCGCGACCAGATAGGTCAGGCCGAATGCGGGCAGCACCAAGAAGGCCTGCAACTGCTTGGTCAGGAACGCGAACCCGACCAGTACACCGGCCAGCACCAGCCAGCGGGTACGGGCGTGTTCGCAGGCCCGCAGCACGGCGTAGGCGGCGGCGGTGAGCAGCAGCACCAGCAGTGCGTCCGGGTTGTTGAACTTGAACATCAGTACGGCGACCGGAGTCAGCGCCAGTACAGCCCCGGCGATCAGCCCGGCGGCAGGTGAGAAGCGGCGCCGCACAGTGGCATACAGCATCCCGGCCGTGGCCACACCCATCAGTGCCTGAGGAGCCAGAATGCTCCACGAGCTCAGGCCGAAGATCCGGACCGAGAGGGCCATCGCCCACAGTGAGGCTGGTGGTTTGTCCACCGTGATGGAGTTGGCGGCGTCCGACGAGCCGAACAGGAACGCTTTCCAGCTGGCCGAACCCGCTTGAGCCGCAGCCGAATAGAATGAGTTCGCCCAGCCCGAAGCGGACAGGTCCCAGAAATAGAGCACGCCGGTGCCCAGCAACAGTGCCAGCAGAGCCGGGCGGACCCAGGCCGGGTCGGCGGGTCGTCCGCGCAGCAGGCGGCTGGGAAGCCGGCCCCGCCCGGCCTGCTGGGGTCGTAGATTTCGGGGCGGCCCGGCCGGTTCGTGGCTGGCCCGGTCGAGGAGTGCGGTCATGGCAGTGTTGTCCTTTTCGGGTCAGCCGGGCGCGGGCCCGGCAGTGAACGCTCATATCGGGTTGTGACGTAATCGGTTTCGTGTTTTTCCCAGCCTCCGGTCGTAATCACGTCATCGGCCGCCAGCACCAGCCGGGCGGGAATCCAGAGCTGGCTCAGCCATTCCCGGGCCGGCCCACCGCGGACCAGTGCGGCGGTCGCGTATGCGCTGGCTTCCTGGCAGCTGAATCCAAGCGCCGAGGCCTGCTGCCATATCGGCTCCACGGGTCCTCCGGTACGCGGGTCGATCAGCGGCGGCCCCGGCGCCGGCGACTGATGGCCAGACCACGGCCGGGAGGTGGCCAGACCGGCACCGGGCGGTAACCGGACCAGGCTTTGTTGAGCGCCGTCCCAGCCAGTGATCGGGAGCACCCAGCCGTCGTCCGGGGCCGGGCCTGCACTGGCCGCATTTCCGCCCACCTGCACCAGAACGCCGGTCCCAAGCCGGTCAGCGGCCTGAGTCGCGGCCCGGTCGCAGCCGGCCGCCTTCGCGGTCGTGGTCAGATCCAGAGTCGTGCCGGGCGGAACCTGCAGTCTCTGGCCCTGCAACCAGACCTGCTGCCATCCCAGGACCGGACGGACGCCACGGGTCCGGGTGGAGCAGACCGGCATGATGGGCCGATCCGTTGAGATTCCTGCATCAGATCGTTTCCCGAGCAATGTCTTTGGTCGCATCGATGACGAATAGGTTTCGCGCTCAAGCGCATTCAGTGCGGCGTTGACGGTCGGGTCGACGTCACCGGCGGTCTGTTCGGCGGCGAGCAGGGCAGCCGATACCAGCTCGGCCAGCAACGGGCTGATCGTGATCGGGCGTCCACCCGCGCGATACAGCCGGTGGATCTCGGCGTCCGGACGAGAACGACTGGCCACCGCTTCAATGGACGCGATCTGCCGCGCCACCATCCGGCGGGCCGGAGCCAGAGCCGCCGCGTCGGTCACCGTCACGCTCGCTGTGACCCCCCATGCCACCCAGGACGCGCAGGCGAGCTGGCCTGACCCTGCCCCCGGGCGGGCTGGAGGGCCATCCAGGCCGATGTCGTCGATCGCCACCATGCTTCCTCCTCTGATCGATGACCCGAGCCTGGTCATCGCAGCTGTGCCGATCGGCGGAAAATGCTGAGTGTTGGCTGGTCATGGGATATTCACAGCTCACGCACAGGAGCGTGGCCAGTGCCCTGACCGAGTGGTGCCGGGCGATACTGAGCCGGTGACCGGTTCTCCGCTGACCTTCTGGGCCGCAACAGTGGTGGCTGGCGTGATGGCCCTCGTCGTGGTCTACGTGGCCCTGCGCTGGCACCCGGGCGTGGTCAGCCTGTCGCCACCGGAGGGCTCCCCGCGATGGCCGGTCTACGGATTCTTCATCCCCTGGTTCGCGGCCGGGCTGACGGCCAGCAGCAGCGGTGGCAGATACCGGCCGCTGCTGTGGATCCGGCTGGCGATGTTCCTGATCGTGATCGCGGCCATGGCCATCTCGTGGTGGCGGCTCAGACGCAATCCAGTGACCCCGCCAAGGGTTTGAGCCCGGCACCGGCAATCGGGCCTCAGCTCGGGCGCAGATCGTCAGGCGCGCACAAGGGGGTCTATCCTTTCCGAGCCGTGAACCCGGAGCGAGGAGGCTGGCTGTGTCGGCTGCGGATCGGGCGGCGGCCCGGCGGACGGCGGCGCACGCCAGTGGCCGGCATCCCGCTCCGTTGAACGAGGGCCGGTCCCGCAACATGCAGGCGAATCGGCGCACCGGGACCAAGCCGGAGATGCGCTTGCGATCTGCGTTGCATCGCTTGGGGTTTCGGTTTCGCAAGGACTTCCGCGTGCAGGCGGGGACGGTGAAGGTGAAGCCCGACATCGTGTTCACCCGGCGCCGGGTAGCGATTTTCGTCGACGGCTGCTTCTGGCATGGCTGCCCTGATCACGGCCGGACGCCGTCGGTCAATGGCTGGTACTGGAACCCGAAGCTGGAACGGAACCGTTCGCGTGATCAGTTGGTCACGGCCGCGCTGGCGGCGGACCACTGGCAGGTGCTGCGATTCTGGGAGCACGAATCACTGGACGACGTGGTACTGGCGGTCAGCCGTGCCGTTCGTAGCTCAGCCGATGTCTGAGCTGAGCACCTTGGTGACGATGTCCTGAGCGATAAGGCGGAGCTTCTGGTTGGCCCGGCTGGACGTCTGCCGCAGGACGTCGAACGCTTCATCGGGGGAGCACCGGCGAGTAGCCATGATGATGCCTTTGGCCTGCTCGATGGCTGCTCTGGAGTCCATGGCCTGGCGCAACTGCTCCGCCTCGTTGATGGCCCCGCTGACCACGGCGGCATTCATCACCGCAACCGCTGCATAGGAGGTGAAGGCGACGGCGGCCTTGCGGACGTCCTGGTCGAAGGGCTCACCAGCGCTGTACAGGTTGAGGGCGCCCGAGCCGCCTGGCGCCGGGGCGACCAGGCCAAGGGCGAGGACCCGCCTGATCCCGGCGCGGGCGGCCTGCCGGGAGAATTCGGGATAGAGGGTGTCGATGGCGGTGTCCGTGACCTCGACCAGGTCACCGGTCACGGCGGCGTCCATACATGGTCCGAAGCCTGCTCGATACTGACGTTCATCCAGGGCCGGGCCGAGCTGGCCGCTGAACGCGACGGTGCGGGGCCGATCGAGATCCATCAGCGTCACCGATACGTCGTCCACTCCGGGGATCGCCTGCTGGGCCACCTGAGCTATCCGGGTGAGGATGGTATTGAGCGGCTGATTGCCCAGCACAATTTTGGCCAACTCGGCGCAGGACGCAATCGCCGCCGTAGCCGCCGGCACCGGCTCGGATCGGCCATCAGCGGAGATCGCAGCAAAAGCATGCTCAGAAGAAACGTTCGGTGATGGACCGCCGTCGGGCGGGAGAATCTCGCTCATAATCTGAACTTTCGTCGTCTGGACTCAGACGCATATCGAGCGCTGTACGGCTTCCTGCGAATGTGACTACGTCGTTTGGCACCACGCTCAGGGGCTCGCGCATGCCGGTCGAGCGTGGCCTGCGACGGGCCCTCTGCTTGACCCGGGAACCAATGGCCGTCTGCCATCGGAACGCCGCCGCACTGGCGCGGCGGCCACAGGCCCCACAGCCTAGGCAGCCGAGCCGATCAAGCGCCAGTAACTCCTTGTGGTCCGTTCCTCACGAAGCCGTTGGGCGATCGGAGCCGAACGGCAACCTGCTGGTTGATGGAGGTCAGGTCGTGACCGGCCCATCGGCTACCGGCCCACCGTTGCTCGCGTCCAGCAACGCGATCGCAACCGAAGGTCTGTGCTGCATTCGCCGCTGCACTCATCAGCAGGAACCGCTGACAGGGGCCGCCATAGGCCTGGACCTGGGTGGAGACGATCGGACTCGAACCGACAACCCCCTGCTTGCAAACAACGCGATCGGTGGTCGGCAGGGGTCAGCTCGTGCTCGGCCGATCCGTTGGGAGACGGTCGTTGTCGGCAAGGGGCGGCCTCGGTGCTGTACTTCCCTGCTGTACTTCTTCCGGCTCGGGTTTCGAGCATTGCACTGGACCCAGTTGCATGACGTGGCGCCAAGCGCCCCACCGTCGCCGTATTTCAACGCCGCAGTTACGACACAACGGAGCAGCCATGTCGTCCATGGTGCAGCACGTCAGACGATCAGCTTGGGAACGAGCTTGCGGCCCTCAATCGGCCATGTGTGAGCACGGGCGGCCTCATGGCGACTGGCTTGGACTGCCTTGAAGTGACCGCCACAGACCGTGTGATCGGGCACGTCGCGGGCACACTGGCAGAAATCGGAGGCCCCCGCCCCGAGAAAGCCCAGAGGATCCTTATACCCCCTGATCGTCGAGGGACATACGCTGATGCGTGCATTAGAAGACCTCCAATCTCAGTTCAGATCAGCTTTGACGCGGGCGCTCCGGGTGTCGCAGCAGCGGATCCCACCGGGGTCACCCTTGACAATTGTCAAGAGAGTGCGTGAGTGGACGGTGGACATGTCAACGTGGTGGGCAGGCAACCCTGATCGCCACTCAAGGGATTTGGCGAGGCCAAAAATCGCTCGCACCGCGTGTGTCGACCGCTAGGCTGGCTGGGCAGTGCTAGCGTTACCGGCGTCGATCTAGGGATTGGAAGGTGAGGACGTGCCCAACTTTGAAGTCTTCACGCGGCGCATGATCCCGATGACAAAACAGCCTGCCGTGACGATACAAAAGCGCGGGCTGATCTCTCTCAACAAGTCCGCGCAGGTCGCACTAGGAGAGCCGGAGGCTGTTGAGCTTCTCTTCGACCCTGTTGAGCGCATCGTCGGCATTCGGGGAGTTGACCCGACCGTAGGTCACGCCTATCCGTTGCGGGCCCAGGGAGGACACTCCGATGGAACCTACCTGGTCGCTGGAACAGCGTTTACCCGGTACTACGACATCGACACCACGATCTCAAAACGGTGGCCAGTCCAGATCGAGGATGGCCTGCTCCTGGTTAATCTGCAGGACGAGGCCACGATCGTGACCAGTAACAGGAACCTCACCCGCAAGGACGAGGATTCGGCGGGTTGAGTCAGGCGTCCCCGGATGAAGGCTCACTCATCTCTGAGCACCGGGGCAACGAGGAAGGACCGGGGCGCTTACGTCGCCCCGGTCCATTCCGCGTCCGACTTTAACTGTGTAAAGGCTGAGCTGCTGGAATCTACAAGATCGGTGAGTCCCCGCAGGCGGTGGCTCAAGTCGGGCAATGC
>CAXUFS010000176.1:0-6306 GCA_964250315.1 uncultured Kineosporia sp.
CGCCTCACCGAGCGCGCCGAGGAACTCATCCATCACATCGGCGGCGGCGGGCGAGAACATGACTCCGTCGCTGCCGACCTCCATCACCCCGAGCGCGACCTTGGCGTCCTCGGAGTCCTTGGGGTCCGTGATCTCCTTGATCACGATGGTGTGACTGCCCTGCAGTGAGGCGATCACCAGTTCGAGCGGGATGTTGGTCGGGTCGGGAAAGCGGACGCAGATGTAGCGGTGCGCCCGGCCGTGCCCGATCGCGATCAGCAGGTTCTCCTGGTCGTGGGCCGACACCCGGAAAGAGGTTGCCACACCTTCGGTCTGAGCTTGGGCCAGGACATCCAGGTCCTCGCTGGAGACAACCCAGCTGCGCCGCTCGTCGCCCTGGGGCAGCAGCTCCTTGTCGCGGGCCGTCTCGTACTCGTGCCGGTCGTTCACGTGCAGCACGCGCAGCACGCCATCCGGCAGCGAGTCCACGTAGCGTTCGGCGTTCCATGGATAAACGACGACCGCGCTGTAACCGGCCTCGATCGCCCGCCCCAGCAACTGGTCAGCGTGCGTGGCCTGATCGAGGTTGGCGGTGTCGTACCAGGCGTGGATCCGGGTCGACAGGTCCTTGGAATTGCTCATGCTGACGTTGGTCTCCCTGCGCTGTGTCCGAGACGGTGAGCAAGCCTGGAAAATCGGTCATCCGGGAAGAATTTCCCACCCTCTGAGCCGGTCATTCCTGGCTGCCAAGAATCAAGGTAAAGGGGCCTGAGGAATCCCACCTGGGAATCCCCGAAATAGTGTCCGCTCGGTCTAACTTCAGTTTTCCTACTGCTGTTTTGCCTGCTCAGAGGGCACATCGAGCTCAGTAGTCACTCACCGGTTCAGGTCAATGGCTAGGCCGAAAAGGTGAATGCGGGCCGCGACTGAACCGGATTCCATCACAAGCACCAGCAGTGTTCAGTTCTCACTTCGGCTTTTCTTGTTCTGGTCCTGGTCCTGGTGATGTCACAGACCGGGGCGGCGCCCCGATGCTCATCGCCATCGGCCCGGTGACGCCGGCGAAAAGGTCACCACCCTTGTCGTCGACCACGACGAACGCGGGAAATCCTGGACCTCGATCCGCCGGATTGTTCCCATCCCCAGTTCGGGATACTCCAGCACCCCGACCTTGCGGATACAGTCCTGAGCCAGCCGCGCCGCCGGGCCCCTCCGGCATCAAGACGTCCTTGAACTCGGCGTGGCGATGTCCCGGGCCACTACCAGCGGGCGGCTCCGGAGGCGCTCAGCTGGGGGCGACCAGGGCGATCATCCGGTCGATCTCGTCGATGATGGCCCGGGTGGGGGCTCCGGACGACGCGATCCGGCGTATCTCCAGCAGTTTGGCCAGGGTGGCCCGGTCGGCCTGGGCCAGTACCTCGTCGGCTCGCTTCTGGGCCAGCTCGCGCCGGGCGTCCTCCTGGTCATCCTGATCACCGTTGAACAGTGTCTCGATGGCCGCGACCAGCCGCGAGAGGACGCTATGGACGACCCCGGCCGCGAAGCCGCCGACCAGCGCGACGGCCGGGCGTCCAAGCGTGGACAACGCCGTGTCACCGCCTGATCCGAGGGGGATCAGCTCGGCCAGGATCAGGCCGGAGGCCATCCCGAGCAGAATCCGCTGGAGATAGGTGTGGTCGAACTCGGGGTCATAGGTGCCGCGGGAAACCTCCTTGCTGGCCCGGTACAGGCTGGTAAGGCAGGCGCCGAGAGCAGCCGCGCAGATCAGGAACAGCTCGCGCAGCAACAGGGTGCCGAAAGCCTGACCCGAGATCCCTTCGCTCAGGCCGATTCCGGCGCTGGCCGCACGCGCCTTCGGGGTGGCGGCCAGCAGCACGAAGATGGCCAGAAAGGCGAAGGTCGCGTACACCAGCCAGCGCACCAGTGGGACTGTGCTGCCGCCGGCCGCAACGGCGCCCCGGCCTGGCCGGGTCCGGCCCAGCTTGGGGTTTCCCGGCGGCGGCGCTGCACTGGCGCCGCCCTGGCTCTTTTGTCTCGGAATGGCGGCGGTACGCAATGGCTTTCGGACATCTCGGTAACGCTGCAGCAGTTCCAGAGTGGCGGGGCGAGCCGGAGCGATCATGCGGCTCAGGTCGCGGTGAGCCCGGACCAGCGCCTCGGTCTGAGCCCGGCGGTCGGCCTCGGTGCCCGCCGGGCTCCACCCCTCGCCGGCCAGGTCGACGATCGCGCCCTGATCCCGGACAGCCTCGAACATCCACGCCTGCGGGGCCGGGGTCAGACCCTTGTCCAGGACGTATCCCAGCATCACCTCGACCTGGCGCCGGAGGCGGTCCACCTCGTGACCGGTGCGAGCGTCAATGCTGCCTACCGTCGCCAATGTTGTATCCGGACCCACGACGTCCCCTTTCGAGAAGCTCCTCTACTCGTGACTGAAGGTAGTTGGTTGACTGCATATAGCTAGACTTGAAACCCGATGGCGCGCGGAAAGTCCAACGTTCGGGCCAGCACTCCACCGCTGGAATGCCGATGCCATACGAAGGGCCTTCATCACACGGGTATCCGCTGCCCCAGAGCCTGCTCAGATGTCACCATCAGGCGTGGATCATCCTGTGCCGGCGGCGAAAGCGGCGCTGAGCGAGCTGCTGGCCGGCAACCGCCGATTCATCGAGAACTCGCGCGAGCATCCCAATCAGGACGCCGACCGCCGCGCGCAGATCGCGCAGGGGCAGCGGCCCTGGGCGTTGATCTTCGGCTGCTCGGATTCCCGGGTCGCCGCCGAAATCGTCTTCGATCGCGGGCTGGGCGATCTGTTCGTCGTCCGCACGGCCGGGCATGTCATCGACGACGCGGTGCTCGGCTCCATCGAGTTCGGCGTCGACGTGCTCGGCATCCCGCTGATCGTGGTGCTCGGGCACGACCGGTGCGGAGCGATCGAGGCCTCTATGCAGGCTTACCTGAGCGGCGAGCTGCCGCGAGGCTACCTGCGCAAGGTGGTGGAACTGGTGACCCCGAGCGTGATCAGCGCCCGGGGCAAGGGCGCGGCCGATGTCGACGGGATCGTCGCCGAGCACTCGCTGAACACCGCTGCGCTGCTCACGTCGTCAGCCGCGATCGCCCGCCGGGCCAAGGCCGGCCAGGTAGCGATCGTGGCCATGCGATATGCGCTGGCCGACGGTGAGGTCCGGGTACTGGGATCGGTGCCCGAAGGCCTCGGCGCCGCCAGCTGAGCCGCCCGGACTGAGGGCCGTTGGCCGATATTGGTGGCTTCGCCCCTGATCAGCTTCCTCCGTACGACGCCGAAACCTGACCGAGCGGCTCTTTCGGCTCGGCCGTTGGCCGGAGTGCGGCGATCTGTGAGCTGGATTGCTGAACGTCACAACTACCTTGAGTGAAAGGCAGCAACGTCGGCAACCTCATGAAGGGGATCATGATCATCCAGCCAAGATCGGGAGCACGGCACCGGGTGGCACGATCACCCGATCACGGCGCGGAAGCGGTTGGGCAGGCTCTGCTGATCGCCGCCGTCGCCGCTGGAGCGCTGGCCGCGGGGCAGTTGTCGCAAGTCGTGGTGAACGGCTTCCAGACCCTGATCGACGCTCTCAGCTGATCTCCCGGGACCGGGCCGCCGCGAAGCCTGCGGCGCGCCGGTCATGCGCCCGTCCCAACCGGGAGGATCAATGACGTTGAATCGGCCTCCAGAGCGCAACACTTCCGATTGATCCTCCCGGCCGGAGCGGTCGCCCGCTATGGATGCGTCATCGAGCGGACGTCCAGCAGCCGGTCGAGATCAGCCTCGGACAGCTCGCCCCGCTCGAGCACACCCAGCTCGATCGCCGCCGCTTTGATCGTGATCCGCTGAGCCACGGCGTGCTTTGCGATCTTGGCCGCCGCCTCGTAACCGAGCGAGCGGGCCAGCGGAGTGACGATCGACGGCGAGGACTCGGCCAGCGCCAGCGCATGCTCGGCATCCGGCTGCATTCCGGCGACCGTCCGCTCGGCCAATAACCGGGAGCCGCTGGCCAGCAACCGGATCTGCTCCAGCAGCGCCCGGGAGATCACCGGCACCATCACGTTCAATTCGAAGTTGCCGCTGGCCCCGGCCCAGGCGATCGTCGCGTCATGGCCCGCCACCTGAGCGCAGACCTGCAGAACCGCTTCTGGCACAACCGGATTCACCTTGCCAGGCATGATCGAGGATCCCGGCTGCAGGTCGGGCAGATGTAACTCGCCCAGGCCGGCGTTGGGACCGGACGACATCCAGCGCAGGTCGTTGCAGATCTTGGTCAGGCTGACCGCGATCACCCGGAGGACACCGGACAGCTCCACCAGCGCGTCCCGGGCGCCCTGCGCCTCGAAGTGATCCCGAGCCTCCGTGATCGGCAGGCCGGTGGCCTGAGCCAGCTCGGCGATCACGGCGGCCGAGAAACCGGGCGGAGTATTGATGCCGGTACCGACGGCGGTTCCGCCCAGGGGCACCTCGGCCACCCGGGGCAGGCTGCCTTCCAGCCGCTCGATCCCGCGCCGGATCTGCGCGGCGTGGCCGCCGAACTCCTGGCCCATCGTGATCGGAGTGGCGTCCATCAGGTGCGTCCGCCCGGCCTTCACCACGTCCTGCCCGGCTTCGGCCTGCCGCTCGAACGCCTCGGCCAGTGTGACCAGGGCGGGTTTCAGTTCCTCGCTGAGCGTCCGGGCCGCCGCCACATGCACGGCGGTAGGAACGGTGTCGTTGCTCGATTGCGAGGCGTTCACCTGGTCGTTGGGGTGGACCGTTCGTCCCAGTGTCCGGCTGGCCAGTGCGGCCACCACTTCGTTCACGTTCATGTTGGTAGACGTGCCCGACCCGGTCTGGAAGACGTCTATCGGGAACTGGTCGGCGTACTGGCCATCGGCGATCGCTGAGGCGGCGGCCTCGATGGCGGTGGCGACATCCGGTTCGATCACTTTCAGCCGGGCGTTCACGATCGCGGCGGAGCGCTTGATCAGGGCCAGGGCCTGAACCACCGCCGGATCGATCCGGACCCCGCTGATCGGGAAGTTCTCCACTGCACGCTGGGTCTGCGCCCCCCACAGGGCGTCTGCGGGGACCTGCACCTCACCCATGGAGTCGTGCTCGGTCCGCCAGGAGGTCTTACTGTCATCGCTCACGGGCGCCATCCTCGCATCACCGCCCGCGGCCAGGCGACGGCCGTAAGGGCGCACTGACTCAGGCCGCTCCGGCCGATTCAGTACCAGCCGTGTCCCTGGCTGTGGGACCAGGCGCCGCACGGGGTGCCATACCGATCGGCGATGTAATCCAGGCCCCACTTCATCTGGGTCACCGGATTGGTCCGCCAGTCCGGACCGGCCGAAGCCATCTTGCTACCGGGCAGCGCCTGCGGAATGCCATAGGCACCGGACGAGGCGTTGTAGGCCTGGTAGTTCCAGCGGCTCTCCCGGGTCCAGAGCGAATCCAGGCAGCCGAACTGGCTCGACCAGCCGCGATCGGCCAGCAACAGCCTGGCCACGGACTGGGGGTCGCGCTGGGCGTTGCGCATCGCCCGGGCCCGGCGCTCGGCCGCCGCCTTGATCCGCGCGGCAGCAGCCTGGGCCTGGCCAACAGCGGCCGTGTACTTGGAATCGGCCGACTCGTGCTGGGCGATCGCCTGGGCGAAGGCGTCCGCCTGGGCATTCACCGCTGATTCCTGCCGCTGGGCGGCGTCCGCGAGAACGGCCGAGGCAGGAAGGGCCTGGGACAGAGCCAGGACTCCACTGGCCTGCCCGGCGGAGGTCGCGGGTTTGGCCGCGTGCGAGACGCCGGCCAGTGAGGTCACCGCCACACCCTCAGCCCCGACCACCAGCGCCAGCACCAGCAGGCGAGCGGCATGCGTCTTGCTGCGTAGCGAGGTCCTGGCCCTGGCTGGAGCGCTGTCCTTGGACCGGGTGGCCGGGACGGCAGCGTCCTCACCTCGGCGGCGGACCGGCCGCGAGACGGTGTCCTTCAGACCCCAGTCGGCCGGGTCGAGGCCGGGACTGGGCAAGGCGGCCAGCTCAGCCGGGGCGATCGGTGCTTCGGGGCCGATCTGCTCGCCCTCCAAAGGCGGGCTGAGCGGGACGGCGATCGGAACGGACGGCTGGGTGGGCGGTGCGAATGAACTCTGCCGGGAGAGCCGTCGCGACGGCAGTGTGATCCCGGCCGGACGGGTTGTGGTGGCCTGCGGAATCGGCAGTACCGCCGGAGTGGGGACCACGGCGATGGGTAGGTGCGCAGGATTGCTGGGTTGGCTGGCCGGCTGGCTGCCGCGCAGGTTGAGCCGGCGGCCGGGCTCAGCCGAGCGGGCGCCGCTGACC
>CAXUFS010000177.1:0-6290 GCA_964250315.1 uncultured Kineosporia sp.
AGCCAGGATCGGGCCGTTGAACCCGTCCAAGCGGTGCAGCTCGGCACCCTCGCCAGCGGTGGCGCCCACCACCAGCCCGACGCTGCCCAACCGCCCGTCCGCCGCCGTGTTCTCGGCCGCGAATGCATCGGGCGCCGCCATGTTCTCGGCCGCCGCCGCATCGATGATCGCCTGCGCCACGGTGCGCCCATCGGGGCTGCGGGCATGCTGAACCGAGGCACCCTCCGGATTCGACGTGAGCGCCAGCACGAACACCCCGCGTCCCGAGTCAGCGGCAGCATCCAGCAGCGGCCGCAGCGACCCGAAGCCCAGAAACGGCGAGGCGGTGACCGCATCCCCAGCCAGCGCCGACTGCGGACCGGCGTAGGCACTGGCGTAGGCGGCCATGGTCGAGCCGATGTCACCGCGCTTGGCGTCGACGATGCTCAGCGCCCCGCCGTCCCGGACCGCGGCCAGAACCCGTTCCAGCACGGCGATCCCGCGCCAGCCGTGCCGTTCGAAGAAGGCCGACTGCGGTTTCAGCACCGCTACCTGATCGGCCAGCGCCTCGACCGCGGTCAGCGCGAACCGCTCCAGCCCGGCGGCGTCATCGGACAGGCCCCAGGCGGCCAGCAGGCCCGGATGCGGATCGATCCCCACGCACAACGGGCCCCGCTGGCCGATCGCCTCGCCCAGCCGCTCCCCGAAGCTCTTCACGGCTGTGCCCACTGCTTGGCCTGCTCGGCCCGCAGCACACCCAGATCAGCGGCCAGTTCCTGCAGCGAAGACACCCGGATCGGCTCGTCGCGGGTCGACTCGATCGCCTGCACCGCGGCCGCGAACTGCTGCACGGTGGTGATCATCGGCCGGTCCACCGAGGTCGAAGCGGCCCGGATCTCATAACCGTCGGCCCGGGCCGACGACCCGGACGGCGTGTTGATCACCATGTCCACGTCACCGGCCAGGATCCGGTCCACGATCGTCGGCTCGCCGTCCGGCCCCGGCCCCTGGCTGTGCTTGCGCACCCGCGTGCTGGCGATCCCGTGCCGGTGCAGCACGTCGGCGGTCCCCGGAGTGGCCAGGATCTCGAAGCCCAGATCGGCCAGCCGCTTCACCGGGAACACCATCGCCCGCTTGTCGCCATCGGCCACCGAGACGAAAACCCGGCCGGACTGCGGCAACCCGCCGTAGGCGGCGGCCTGCGATTTGGCGAACGCCCGGGGGAAGTCGGTGTCGATGCCCATCACCTCTCCGGTGGAGCGCATCTCCGGCCCGAGCAGGCTGTCGACCACCGTCCCGGCCGGGGTGCGGAACCGCTTGAACGGCAGGACTGCCTCCTTGACCGACACCGGCGACTGGGCCGGCAGCGTTCCGCCGTCCCCCACGCCCGGCAGCATGCCCTCGTCGCGCAGTTCCTTCACCGTGGCGCCGAGCATGATCCGGGCCGCCGCCTTGGCCAGCGGCACCGCCGTCGCCTTGGACACGAAGGGCGCCGTCCGGCTCGCCCGCGGGTTGGCCTCCAGCACGTAGAGCACGCCGCTGGCCAGCGCGAACTGGACGTTCAGCAGCCCGCGCACGCCGACCCCGCGGGCGATCGCCTCGGTGCTGGCCCGCACGCGATCCACCTCACCAGCACCCAGGGTGGCCGGGGGCAGCACGCAGGAGGAGTCTCCGCTGTGGATTCCGGCCTCCTCGATGTGCTCCATCACCCCGCCGAGATACATCTCGTCGCCGTCGAACAGCGCGTCCACGTCGATCTCGATCGCGTCGTCCAGGAACCGGTCCACCAGCAGCGGCCGTTCCGGGCCCATCTCGGTGGCCTGGCGGATGTAGTCGGCCAGCTGCGGCTCGTCGTAGACGATCTGCATCCCCCGCCCGCCCAGCACGTACGACGGCCGGACCAGTACCGGGTAGCCGATCTCCGCGGCCACCGCGCGGGCCTGAGCGAACGACGTCGCGGTGCCGTGCCGGGGCGAGGGCAGCCCGGCCTCGTCCAGCACGCTGCCGAATGCGCCCCGGTGCTCGGCCAGGTGGATCGCCTCCGGGGATGTGCCGACGATCGGCACCCCGGCCGCCTTCAGCCGGGCGGCCAGGCCGAGCGGAGTCTGGCCGCCCAGCTGCACGATCACCCCGATCAGCTGACCCGAGCGCTGCTCGGCATGCACCACCTCGAGCACGTCCTCCAGCGTGAGCGGCTCGAAGTAGAGCCGGTCGGAGGTGTCGTAGTCAGTGGAGACCGTCTCCGGATTGCAATTGACCATCACCGTCTCGTAGCCGGCCTCGCGCAGCGCGAACGAGGCGTGCACGCAGGAATAGTCGAACTCGACCCCCTGCCCAATCCGGTTCGGCCCCGAGCCCAGGATGATCACCTTCGGCCGGCCCGACACCTCCACCTCGTCCTCGGTGTCGTAGCTGGAGTAGTGGTACGGAGTGGTGGCGGCGAACTCAGCCGCGCAGGTGTCCACGGTCTTGAACACCGGCCGGACGCCCAGGGCGTGCCGGACGCCGCGCACGACGTCCTCGTCCATCCCGCGCAGAGCCCCCAGCTGCAGATCGGAGAAACCGTGCCGCTTGGCCTCCTGGAGCAGCGCGGGCGTCAGATCCGGGGCTTCCCGCACGGCGGTGGCCACCTCGTCGATCAGGAGCAGCTGGTCCAGGAACCAGGGATCGATGCCGGTCGCGGCGTGCAGTTGCTCGACCGAGGCGCCGCCCCGGATGGCCTGCTGGACGCCGAGCAGCCGGTCCTCGGTGGGGCGGCGCACGCTCTCGATCAGCGCGGCCAGCTCCGCCCCGCCCGGCGCCTCACCGTCCCAGTGGAACGAGGTGCCGCGCTTCTCCAGCGAGCGCATGGCTTTCTGCAGCGCCTCGGTGAAGCAGCGGCCGATCGCCATCGCCTCCCCGACCGACTTCATCGTGGTGGTCAGGGTGGAGTCGGCGGCCGGGAACTTCTCGAACGCGAACCGCGGCACTTTCACCACGATGTAGTCCAGGGTCGGCTCGAAACTGGCCGGGGTCTCCTGGGTGATGTCGTTGGGGATCTCGTCCAGGGTGTAGCCGACCGCCAGCCGGGCGGCGATCTTGGCGATGGGGAACCCGGTGGCCTTCGAGGCCAGCGCGGACGACCGGGACACCCGCGGGTTCATCTCGACCACGATCACCCGCCCGTCGTCCGGGTTGACCGCGAACTGGATGTTGCAGCCGCCGGTGTCGACGCCGACCTCGCGGATCACCGCGATCCCGATGTCGCGCAGCCGCTGGTACTCCCGGTCGGTCAGGGTCAGGGCCGGGGCGACCGTGATCGAGTCGCCGGTGTGCACGCCCATCGGATCGAGGTTCTCGATCGAGCAGACCACCACCACGTTGTCCGCATGGTCGCGCATGAGTTCGAGCTCGAACTCCTTCCAGCCCAGGATCGACTCCTCCAGCAGCACCTCGGTGGTCGGCGAGTAGTGCAGCCCGGCCCCGGCGATCCGGTGCAGGTCCGCCTCGTTGTAGGCGATCCCGGAACCGAGCCCGCCCATGGTGAAGCTGGGCCGGATGACCACCGGGTAGCCGAGCTGCTGGGTGGCGGCGACGCAGTCGTCCATGGTGTGGCAGATCAGGCTGCGAGCGACCGATGCGTCCAGTCCGTACTTGGTCGCGACCCGGTCGACCACCCCCTTGAACAGCTGGCGGTCCTCCCCCGCCTCGATCGCGGCCACATTCGCCCCGATCAGCTCAACCCCGTACTTGTCCAGCACCCCGGCCTCGTGCAGGGCGATCGCGGTGTTGAGCGCGGTCTGGCCGCCCAGGGTGGCCAGCAGCGCGTCCGGCCGCTCCTTGGCAATGATCACCTCGACCACCTCGGGCGTGATCGGCTCCACGTAGGTGGCGTCGGCGAACTCCGGGTCGGTCATGATCGTGGCTGGATTGGAGTTGACCAGAATCACCCGCAGCCCCTCGGCCCGCAGCACCCGGCAGGCCTGGGTGCCGGAGTAGTCGAACTCGCAGGCCTGGCCGATCACGATCGGGCCGGATCCGATCACCATCACACTGGAAAGATCAGCTCTTCTGGGCATGCGCGCTGTACTCCCCCATCAAGTCGCAGAACCGATCGAACAGGTAGGCGGCGTCGTGCGGGCCAGCAGCCGCCTCCGGGTGGTACTGCACCGAAAAGGCCGGTGTCTCAAGGCAGTTCAGCCCTTCGACCACGTCGTCATTGAGGCAGACGTGGCTGACCTCGGCCGGTCCGAACGGGGTCGGGGCGGCTTGGCCGAGCGGGGCGTCGACGGCGAATCCGTGGTTGTGCGCCGTCACCTCAACCTTGCCGGTACGGCGGTCCATCACCGGCTGATTGATCCCGCGATGTCCGTAGCCCAGCTTGTAGGTGCCGAAATCAAGTGCGCGGCCCAGCAACTGGTTGCCGAAACAGATGCCGAAGAACGGAATCCGCCGGCCCAGAACTTCTTTGAGCAGCTCGACCTGCCGCCCGGCCGCAGCCGGATCACCTGGGCCGTTGGAGAAGAACACTCCGTCGGGCGACGTCTGGAGGATGTCCTCGATCGTGGCGACGGCGGGCAGCACGTGCACGTCGATGCCTCGCTCGGCCATTCGTCGCGGCGTCATCGTCTTGATCCCGAGATCCAGCGCGGCCACGCTGAACCGGGGTTCACCGATCGCGGGCACGAAGTAGGGCTGAACGGCGCTGACCTCTTCGCACAGGTCGGCTCCGGTCATCGGCGGGCTCGCCCGCACCTGGTCGATGAGCTCGGGCAGCGCCCGTGACAGCACCTGCGCACCGCTGAAGATGCCGGCTCGCATCGCCCCCCGCTCTCGCAGGTGCCGGGTGATCGCCCGGGTGTCGACGTGGCTGATCGAGACCACGTCCTGCGCGGCCAGGTCGGCGGCCAGGTCGCGCTTGGCCCGCCAGCTGGAAGGGCGCCGGGCCGGGTCGCGGACGACGTAGCCGGCCACCCAGATCCGCTTGGACTCCGGATCGTCGTCGTTGACGCCGGTGTTGCCGATGTGCGGCGCGGTCATCACCACGATCTGCCGGTGGTACGACGGATCGGTGAGGGTTTCCTGGTAGCCGGTCATGGCTGTGCTGCCGAAACCCGCTCCCCCGAAAGCCTTCCCGATCGCGCCGTCGCCCCGGCCCGCCCAGCTGGTGCGGTCCTCCAGCACCAGCACCGCTGGCGTCTCAGAGCCGGCCATCATGCGCTGACCCCCGCCAGTTCGGCCTGGCCGGCCGCAGCGACGTCCTGCAGCTCGCCCGCCAGGACGCCCGGCCTGCCCGCGTAGAAGGTGGCCACCACCCGGCCGGTCAGCTCCCGGCCGCGCAGCGGGGAGTTGCGGCCCATCGTCGCCATCCGGGCCGGCTCGCAGGTCCAGGTCTGAGCAGGATCGAACAGGGTCAGGTTCGCCGGTTCGCCGGCCGCGATCGGCCGGCCCTGGCTGGCCACCCGCCCGATCCGGGCCGGGGCACCCGACATCCGCTCCGCCACCCCGGCCCAGTCGAGCAGGCCAGGCGCCACCATCACCTCGTTGATCACTGAGAGAGCCGTCTCCAGGCCGGTCATCCCCATCGCCGCCGCGCCCCACTCGCAGTCCTTGTCCTCCACCGGGTGCGGGGCATGATCGGTGGCCACGACGTCGAGGGTGCCCTCGGCCAGCGCCTCCCGCAGTGCCTCCACATCGGCCTGGGTGCGCAGCGGCGGATTGACCTTGAACACCGGGTCGTAGCTGCGGACCAGCTCGTCGGTCAGCAGCAGATGATGCGGGGTCACCTCCGCCGTCACGTCGATCCCCCGGGCCTTGGCCCAGCGGATGATCTCGACCGATCCAGCGGTGGAGACGTGGCAGATGTGCAGCCGCGAGCCGACGTGCCCGGCCAGCAGCACGTCCCGGGCGATGATCGCCTCCTCGGCCACCGCGGGCCATCCGGGCAGGCCGAGCTGGGCCGACACCACCCCCTCGTGCATCTGCGCGCCCGCGGTCAGCCGGGGCTCCTGAGCGTGCTGGGCGACCACGCCGTCGAAGGCCTTGACGTACTCCAGCGCCCGGCGCATCAGCACGGCGTCATGCACGCACTTGCCGTCGTCGGAGAAAACCCGGACCTGGGCCGCTGAATCGGCCATCGCCCCCAGCTCGGCCATCCGCTCTCCGGCCAGGCCGACGGTGACTGCGCCGACCGGACGGACGTCGGCCCGCCCGGTGCGCTGGCCCAGCCGCCAGACCTGCTCGACCACCCCCGCGGTGTCCGCGACCGGGTCGGTGTTGGCCATCGCGTGCACGCAGGTCCAGCCGCCCAGGGCGGCCGAGCGGGTGCCGGA
>CAXUFS010000178.1:0-6279 GCA_964250315.1 uncultured Kineosporia sp.
CTCCACACCCGTTGAACCAGCCGCAGCAGTGCGCCCCCGCCCGCGGCGACCAGCAGCTGCCACAGCAGCACCCCGGCCGCGACCGCCATCAGGGCGGCGGTGCCCGCGGCCAGCGGGCCGCTCGCGGACTGCCCCGGTGCACAGCTGACCGCAGGCCGCAGCAGAGCGACGTGTAGCCCAGCCTGTGCGCCGCGCCCCATGGCCGGCAGGCACCCGGTAGAGGGTTCGCCGAGGGCCAGATACACCACCAGATGCCCAGCCAGCTGGACGCCAGTGAGCTCTGCGATCAAACCGGCTCGTGAAGGCCCGGTGGCCGGCCGGCGACGAGCGCGGCGATCCGCCCCGGACCCGGCCAGCACCGCGATCAGCCCAGCCAGAATCACCGCGGGGGCGGGAGGTGCTGATCCGGTCACCAGCAGGTGCGCGAGCACCACCGAAGGGACGGTGATCAGGGGGAATCCCGCCGTCCGCAGCACCGGACCACAGTGGGCCCCGTTCCTGGGAACTTCCTGAGCCTGAACTGGCCACAGCCTGCGCAATGGCATCTGCGTTGCTCATCGTCAGATCGGGGACCCCTACGATGAGGCAGTGCCGGTGGCCATTCGAGTGATTCCGTGCCTCGACGTGGATGCGGGCCGGGTGGTCAAGGGAATCAATTTCGCCGGGCTGCGGGACGCCGGTGACCCGGTCGAGCTGGCCCGCCGGTACGACGCCGAGGGGGCCGACGAGCTGACCTTCCTCGACGTCACCGCGTCGTCGTCGGGCCGGGAGACGATGTACGAGGTGGTGAACCGCACCGCCGAGCAGGTGTTCATCCCGCTCACCGTGGGTGGCGGGGTGCGCAGCGTGCAGGACGTCGATCGGCTGCTGCGGGCCGGAGCGGACAAGGTGGGGGTGAACACCGCCGCGATCGAGCGCCCGGAACTGATCAGGGAGGTCGCGCATCGGTTCGGTGCTCAGGTGCTGATGCTGTCGGTGGATGCCCGGCGCTGCCCGCCGGGCCAGGCAACCACCTCCGGATTCGAGGTGACCACCCACGGTGGCCGGCGCGGCACCGGAATCGACGCGGTCGAGTGGGCAGCGCGGGGGGCAGCGCTGGGTGCGGGTGAGGTGCTGCTGAATTCGATGGACGCCGACGGCACCAGGAACGGCTTCGACCTGGAGATGCTGCGAGCGGTCCGGGCTGAGGTGGGGGTGCCGCTGATCGCCAGCGGAGGCGCCGGTGCGGTACAGCACTTCCCGCCCGCAGTGGCGGCCGGTGCCGACGCCGTGCTGGCGGCCAGCATCTTCCACTTCGGCGAGGTCAGCATCGGCGCGGTCAAAGAGGCTCTGCGCATGACCGGTGCACCGGTCCGGTGAGCCGAACGGGATTCAGCCAGGGCGCCGGCCGGTGCGCCGGGCCACTGCGGGCGGGCCCTGGTCCGGCGCGGCGCCCGGCTCCGGAATGCCACGGCATCGGCTCACCTTGAAACACCCAGTGCCGCTCCGGCCGGCCGCAACGGCCCAGACCGGATGCCCTACTCCGCCTTGGATCAATGAAGGAGAACTGCTCCCGTGTCCGCCGCCGGTGCCGATCTGAACGATCGCAGTGCCGATCTGAACGATCGCACCGTCCCGCGGGGCACGGTCGCGGGCGGGCTGCGGGTGGTCGCGATGGGCGCCCGGATGGAGCCGCTGGCGTTCACGGCCGCGGTGATCGGAAGCGCGCTCTACGGGATCGGCACCGCCGGTAGCGGCTGGTTACTGGGCCGGCTCACCAGCCGATACCTGCAGCCGGCCTTCACTGACGGCCGGATCAGCGGGCACGACCTGATGACCGTGGGCGGCTCGCTGGCCGGGGTGGCCACCCTGACCGCCCTCGCGGTAGTGGCCCGGCGGATCGCGGCCGGTATCACCATGTTCCGCCTCCAGGCCCGGCACCGGCGCGAGGTCACCCGGCAGTACCTCCGGCTGCCGCTGGAATGGCATCACCGTCATCCGGCCGGTCAGTTGCTGTCCAACGCGAACGCCGACGTGGAAACCACCTGGCAGGTGATGGCCCCGCTGCCGCTGGCGCTGGGCGTGATCGTGATGCTGCTGGTCGCGATCATCGCGATGCTGTTCGCTGACCCGGTGCTGGCCCTGATCGGGCTGCTGGTGCTGCCCAGCGTGATGGTCGCCAACACGCTCTACCAGCGCCGGATGTCGCCTGCCGTGACCAGCGCTCAGCGGCTGCGGGCGCAGGTGTCAGCGGTGGCGCACGAGAGCTTCGAAGCGGCCCTGGTGGTCAAGAGCCTGGGCCGCGAGGCCGCCGAGACGCAGCGGTTCGCCGGGTCGGCCAACGAGCTGCGGGCGGCCAACGTCCGGGCCGGTCAGGTCCGCTCGGTCTTCGATCCAGTGATCGACGCCATCCCCACGATCGGCATCCTGGCGGTGCTGCTGGCCGGCACCTGGCGGGTCGCCCGCGGTGCGGCCGGAACCGGCGACGTGGTCCAGGTCGCCTATCTGCTCGGCCTGGTCTCCTTCCCGCTGCGGTCCATGGGCTGGGTGCTGGGCGAGCTGCCCCGGACCCTGGCCGGATGGAACCGAGTCAGTTCGGTGCTCAGCGCGACCGGCGAAATGCCGTACGGCACCGCCATCCTGGACGGCGATCGGCCGGTCGATCTGGCTCTGAGTGACGTCAGCTACGCGCACCAGGGCGGTGAGGAGCCGGTGTTGCGAGAGGTCACCCTGGACATCCCGGCAGGCCGCACCGTGGCGGTCGTTGGCCCGACCGGATCGGGCAAGAGCACACTGGCCGGCCTGATCGTGCGGCTGACCGATCCGAGCACCGGGCGGATCGAGGCCATGGGCCTGGACATCGCCTCGCTGCGTTCCGGTGGAGTGGCGAGCTTCGCCGCCTTCGCCGGGCAGGAGACGTTCATCTTCGACGACACCATCCGCGGCAACGTCACCCTGGCCGATCCCGGCGACGCTGATACCCCCAGCGATGACCAGGTATGGGCGGCGCTGGCCCGGGCCCGGGCCGACCGGTTCGTCGCCGCCCTGCCGGCCGGTCTGGACACTCCGGTGGGGGAGCGCGGCACCACCCTGTCCGGCGGGCAGCGGCAGCGGATAGCGCTGGCCCGGGCGCTGGTGCGCGGCCCGCGGCTGCTGCTCCTGGACGACGCGACATCCGCGATCGACCCCCGGGTGGAGGCGGACATCCTGCACGGGTTGCGGGAGACCACCTCCGGCGCTGGCGCCGGTGGAGGTGATCATCCGATCACCGTGGTGGTGATCGCCTATCGCCGGGCCACCATCGACCTGGCCGACGAGGTGGTCTACCTGGAGCACGGCCGGGTGGCGGCCCGCGGCAGCCATCAGCAGCTGCTGGCCATCAGCCCCGGATACCGGGCCCTGGTCACCGCCTACGACGACGCCGCGACCCGCCGCCAGCGGGCGACCGGTGATCCGTCCGGTCCTGGCTCCGGCTCAGCTGGCCCGGACGAGCTGGATCCACTGGATGAGCTGGAAGGGGAGCTGGCCTGATGTCGACGGTCGGTACGGCCTCCGGGGTGAAGCTGGGGGCGCTGGCCACCCTGCGCCGGGGGACCAGCTACGCGCCCGAGTTCACCCGGGGCCTCGCGCTCACCCTGGGTCTGGCGCTGGTGGCGACGATGGGCCGGGTGCTGGTGCCCATCGCCGTCCAGCAGACCATCGACCGGGGCCTGATGAGTCCGGCCGGGCCCAGGCCGGGGCTGGTGGCCGGTTTCGTGGCCCTCGCCGCGGCGGGTGTGCTGATCACCGGCTGGTGCGCCTACCGGTCGAACCTGCGGCTGTTCCGTTCCACCGAGGCAGGCCTGGCCACCCTGCGGACCAAGGCGTTCCGGCATGTGCACGATCTGTCGGTGCTGACTCAGAACACCGAACGCCGCGGCTCGCTGGTGTCCAGAGTGACCAGTGACGTGGACACGATCTCCAGCTTCATGCAGTTCGGCGGCCTGATCCTGGTGTTGTCGGCCGGGCAGCTGCTGGTGGCCACGGCGCTGATGGCGGTGTACTCCTGGCAGCTGACCCTCCTGGTGTGGGCCTGTTTCCTGCCCCTGTTCCTGATCATCCCGGTGCTGCAGCGGCGGGTGTCAGCGGCCTACGCGGTGGTCCGGGAACGGGTCGGCGCGCTGCTGGCCGGGGTCTCCGAATCGGTCGTCGGCGCCAGCACGATCCGCGCCTACGGGGTGCAGGCCCGTACCCAGCGGCGGGTCGATCAGGCGATCGACGCGCATCGGATCGCCTCCACCCGGGCGCAGTGGCTGGTCGCGGGCTCGTTCGCGGGCGGAGTGTGGATGTCCGGGCTGGTGGTCGCCGCGGTGGTGGTGACCGGAACCCTGCTCGGGGTGGATGGCCAGATGACCCTGGGCCGCCTGCTGGCGGTGCTGTTCCTGGTCCAGTTGTTCGTGACGCCGGTGCAGGCCGGAACCGAGGTCCTGAACGAGCTGCAGAACGCGGCGGCCGGCTTCCGCCGGGTGCTGTCCGTGCTGGACACGCCGGCCGATGTGGCCGATCCGGGGGATCAGGGCCTGGTGCTCCCGCGCGGGCCGATGAGGATCGAGTTCGAGCACGTCTCGTTCTCGTATCCCGGCGGGCCGGAGGTGCTCAGCGACGTCCACCTGAGCATCGATCCGGGACTGCGGGTGGCGATCGTGGGGGAGACCGGCTCGGGGAAGACCACGATGGCCAAGTTGCTGACCCGGCTGATGGACCCGGTCAGCGGGCGGATCCGGCTGGACGGCGCCGATCTGCGCGAGATCAAGTTCGGCAGCCTCCGGGACCGGGTGGTGATGGTGCCGCAGGAGGGCTTCCTGTTCGACGCCAGCCTGGCCGCCAACATCGCCTGGGGCAGCACCGGAGCGACCCGGGACGACGTGACCCGGGCACTGGCCGAGCTGGGCCTGCTGGGCTGGGCCGAGTCGCTGCCACACGGCCTGGACACCCCGGCCGGGCAACGGGGTGAATCGCTGTCGGCGGGGGAGCGGCAACTGGTCGCGCTGGCCCGGGCCTATCTGGCCGATCCTGATCTGCTGGTGCTGGACGAGGCCACGTCGGCCGTCGATCCGGCCACTGAGGTGCGTTTGCAGACCGCCCTGGAGAGCCTGACCAGGGGCCGGACCGCGGTCGCGATCGCGCACCGGCTGAGTACGGCGGAGGCGTCCGACCTGGTGATCGTGGTCGACCACGGCCAGGTGGTGGACACCGGATCGCATCGGGAGCTCCTGGACCGAAGTAACGTGTACGCGCGGCTGCACGCTTCCTGGAGCAGCCTGACCTCGGTCTGACCTCGGTCTGACCTCGGTCTGACCTCGGTCTGACCTCGGTCTGACCTCCGTCTGACCTCCGTCTGACCTCTGGGGCTGACCCCATCCGGGCAGTTCGATCGGCCGGGCGGGCCAGCGGTGGGAGAATCGCCGCCGTGACCCTGGCTCCGGAGCTGGCTGACCGGCTCAAGCGCGATCGCGATGGCCTGATCTGCGCCGTCGTCCAGCAGTACGACACCCGTGAGGTGCTGATGGTCGGCTGGATGGACGACGAGGCGCTGGACCGCACCCTGACCTCCGGGCGGGCGCACTACTGGAGCCGGAGCCGGGGAGAGTACTGGCGCAAGGGCGACACCTCCGGGCACGTGCAGTACGTCAAGGCGGTCGCCCTGGACTGCGACGGGGATGCGGTGCTGGTCAGCGTGGATCAGGTCGGCGCCGCCTGCCACACCGGCGACCGGACCTGTTTCGACGCAGGCCCGCTCGGCGCCGGGTCCGGCGATGCGGCGGAGGCGCGATGAGCGAGCCGTCCGTCCCTGAGCCCGACCTCTCTCTCGGCGTCACCTGGCCGTCGCTGGCGACCTTCCGTGAGCTGGCCACCACCCGCCGGGTGATTCCGGTGGTCCGCCGGTTCCTGGCCGACGAGCACACGCCGGTCGGGCTCTACCGGGCGCTGGCCCAGAACCGGCCGGGGACCTTCCTGCTCGAATCGGCCGAACACGGCGGGGTCTGGTCGCGCTGGAGCATCATCGGCGCCGCGAGCAGCGCCACCCTGACCGCGGCCGGCGGTGAGCTGCGCTGGATCGGTGAGCCACCGGCCGGGATGCCAGTCAGCGGTGATCCGCTGCTGGCACTGCGGGACACGGTGGCCCGGCTGAAGACGCCCGCACTGCCCGGTCTGCCGCCGCTGACCGGCGGGATGGTCGGGTTCATCAGCTGGGACGCCCGCCGGCGCTGGGAGCGGCTGCCCGCGCGGGCGTCCGATGAGCTGGCCATACCCGAACTG
>CAXUFS010000179.1:0-980 GCA_964250315.1 uncultured Kineosporia sp.
CTGCTGGCCGGGGCTCTGGTACCCCGGCCGGTCAGCGGACAGGGCAGAACCCGCGAACTGCGAGTGGCGGCCGTCCAGGGGAACGTGCCGGAGGCAGGGCTGGAGTTCAACGCCGAGCGCCGCGCCGTCCTGGACAACCACGCCCGGGCCACCATCGAACTGGCCCGGCGGGTGGCGGCAGGCCAGGCGCCACAACCGGACCTGGTGATCTGGCCGGAGAACTCCAGTGACATCGACCCCCTGCGCAATCAGGACGCGACCGAGGTGATCAATGAGGCCGCTGACGCGATCGGGGTTCCGATCGTGCTCGGCGCGGTGCTCGAGCAGCCTGCTGGAATGCTGTCCAACGCAAGCATTGTCTGGATTCCCGGCCAGGGGGGTGGCCAGGTGAACCGGCAGATGTACGTCAAGCAGCACCCGGCCCCGTTCGCCGAATACATTCCGGATCGGTCGTTCTTCCGCCGGTTCAGCGACAAGGTCGATCTGGTCACCAAGGACTTCACCAAGGGAAAACGGACCGGGCTGCTGAACGCGAGCGGCGTCAACCTCGGCGACGTGATCTGCTTCGAGGTGGCCTACGACGGCCTGGTTCGTGACACGGTCCGGGCCGGGGCGAATCTGATCGCCGTTCAGACGAACAATGCCACCTTCGGATTCACCGACGAGAGCGTTCAGCAGCTGGCGATGTCCCGGATCCGGGCGATCGAATCCGGCCGGACGGTGGTGCACATCTCCACCGTCGGGATCAGTGCGATCATCCGGCCCGACGGCAGCACGGTGCACCGGTCGGGCCACTTCACCCAGGAGGTGCTGGAGGCCAGGGTTCCACTGCGCTCGGGCCAGACCATCGCCACCCGGGTCGGCGCGTGGCCCGAGTGGCTGCTGGCCGCCGCAGGCGTCCTGCTGGCCGCCACGGGCCGCCGCCCCGATCGGTCCGTCCGGCCAGGATCCTCCCGGCAACCGGATTCACATGTTCGCGG
>CAXUFS010000179.1:990-6272 GCA_964250315.1 uncultured Kineosporia sp.
ACGATCATGACCGACGGTCAGCCGGAGGCGATGGCGAAGGGCAAGCCGTCGTCCAGCAATCAGGTGCTGGTGGTCGTGCCGACCTACAACGAGATCGACAACCTCGAGCCGATCGTGGCCCGGATCCGGGGCGCCGTCCCCGGGGCCGACATTCTGATCATGGACGACGCCAGCCCGGACGGCACCGGCGCGCTGGCCGGCCAGCTCGCGGCCGCCGACCCGCAGGTGCAGGTGCGGCACCGGGCGGGCAAGAAGGGCTTGGGCGCGGCCTACCTCGACGGATTCAGCTGGGCTCTGGATCGCGGCTACGACGTGGTGGTGGAGATGGACGCCGACGGCTCGCACGCTCCCGAGCAGTTGCCTGATCTGCTGGCCCGGATCGAGGGTGGCGCCGACCTGGTGATCGGGTCGCGATGGGTGCCCGGGGGAGCGGTGGTCAACTGGCCAGGCTCCCGGGAACTGATCAGCCGCAGCGGCAGCCTGTACTCGCGGCTGGCGCTGGGAATCGGTATCCGCGATGTGACGGCCGGTTACCGGGCCTTCCGGGCCACCACGCTGCAGAAACTGGACCTGCATGAGGTGGCGTCGCAGGGGTACTGCTTCCAGGTCGACCTCGCTCAGCGCGCAATTCGTCGGGGCCTGCGCGTGGACGAAGTGCCCATCACGTTCGTTGAACGAGAGCACGGAGTCAGCAAGATGAGCAGGAGCATCGTGGTGGAGGCATTGTGGCGAGTGACGCGCTGGGGAATCACCTACCGGATCGGACAGCTGAGGGGCCAGCTCACCGCCCGCCACCGGCCGGTGTCCGAGCAGCTGGAAGAACTCGCGCGCCGAGACGGCTGAGGTGGACGCTGGCGGCTGTCCTCGTTCTGCCGCTGATCGAACTGATCGTGGCGATCGAGGCCGGGCGGCTGATCGGAGCAGGGCTGACGCTGCTCCTTCTGCTGCTGCTCAGCCTGGCCGGGATGATCACGGTCCGGCGGGTGGGAATGCGCACGCTGGGGCGGGTGGACACCGCCCTGCGCGAAGGCCGGACCCCAGGACCGGAGCTGGCCGATACCGGGATGCTGTTCCTGGCGGGCCTGCTTCTGCTGTTCCCCGGCTTCGTGAGCGGCCTGTTCGGCCTTGTCCTGCTGGTGCCGCCCGTTCGCAAACTGGTTCGGCGTCCGCTTGAACGCCGGCTTCAGCGGGCCGCCGCCGACCGGGTGGCGTTCTTCAGCACCTTCAGGCCCGGATCCGGGCCGGGCCGGGCCGATGGCGTGGTCATCACCGGCGAGGTGATCGAGGACCCGCCGTCCAGGTGAGGGACAAAACGAATGTGCCGTTCCGGCCCTTCGCGACGGGTCAGAACGGCACCTTCGGGTCGATCAGGCCGAGCGGCGGCCCTTGAGCTGACCGCTGCGCAGCAGGGCCAGCCGCTCGTCCAGCAGAGCCTGCAGTTCGGCGGTGGTGCGGCGTTCCATCAGCATGTCCCAGTGCGTGCGAGCCGGCTTGACCGCCTTGGGCTCGGGCAGTTCGGCGTCCTCACGCAGCGCGTTCTCACCGCAGCGGCACTCCCACAGGGCCGGAACGTCGGCCTCGACCGACATCGGGATCACGATGGTGTGACCGTTGGGACAGTTGTAGGTGACGTCCATCCGGGCGGCTGGCTGAATGCCTGATTCGCTCTCCAGGCTGGACGCTCCAAGTCGCGTCCCTCGCATGCTGCGTTCGCTCATGGCGCTATCCCTCCCGCGTTGATCCCGCTGGATCGACCTGTGTCAGAGAGTGACAACGCGATCGCCGGCAGGAATGTTCCTTATCTACCGGTCAGATCTGGTCATGGGACGACTCGTCTGTCCAGCATTCCTTGGTACCGCCTGGAGGCTGCCTCAGACCACCGCCGGAAGAGTGTTTCCGGCCTCGGTGATGCCCTGCCGGATCCGCACCCGGATCAGCAGGCCGCCTCCGGCCAGGAAGAACACAACCAGGGCGATGATCGCGTCCCGGTACGAACCGGTCAGCTGATAGATCAGGCCGAACATGAGCGTGCCGAGCCAGCTCGTGCCGCGCTCGGCCGCCTGGTACAGGCTGAAATACTCCGCTTCCCGGCCACGGGGGATCAGCTGGCTGTACAGCGACCGGGACAGAGCCTGGGTTCCGCCCAGCACCACGCCGATCAGCACGGCCAGCGACGCGAACGGCACGAACTGGCCCACCGGCAGGACGTAGCCGATCGCCACCACCGTGCACCAGAGGGCCAGCCCGGCCAGGATGGTCCGCTTGGCACCTATCCGGCCGGCCACCCGGCCGAACAGCAACGCGCCACCGAAGGCGACGAACTGCACCACCAGGATGGTCATCACCAGCTGCTGGGAGCTGAGCCGCAATTGCTCCTGGCCGAAGATGCTGGCCGCGTAGATGACGGTCTGGATGCCGTCGTTGAAGAACAGGTAGGCGATCAGGAACCGCACTGTCTGGGGATACCTGCGCAGGTGGGAAAGGGTGCGCCAGAGCTGGCCGAACGACTGGCGGACCAGCCCTCCGCTCCCCGCCCGGCCAGGATCCAGTGGCACCAGCGGCGGGCCGTCGCGCAGCCCGCGGAACGGGACGATGGTGAACAGTCCCCACCACAGCCCGGCGGAGAGCAGGCTGATCCGGACGGCGGCCTCGGTGCTGAGCCCGGCCGCCTGGTGAAAGGTGATCAGCGCCAGGTTCAGCGCCAGTAGCAGCCCGCCGCCCAGATATCCAGCTGCCCAGCCCCGGCTGGAGACAGCATCCCGTTCGGCCGGGGTGGAGATGTCGCAGAGGATGGCGTCATAGACCACCAGCGAGGCACCGGCGCAGAGCCCGGCGATCACGTCCAGGATCACTCCGAGCGGCCAGTTGTCCCCGCTGACCAGCACCAGCCCGGAGGCTGCGGTGGCCCCGATCCAGGCCAGCCCCGCCATCAGGGATCGCTTACGGCCTGACCGGTCGGCCAGCGCACCGACGATGGGCAGAACGAGTGCGGACAGAATGGTGGCCGCGGTGATGGTGTAGAGCGCGAGTGAGCCTGGCGCGACCGGGACACCCAGCACGGACAGGTCGGTGCGGCAGGCCAGATCGGTGTCCTGGCCCGGGCAGGCAGCGCGCTTGGACACCACCGTCAGGTAGGGACCGAACAGCACGGTCGCGGTGGTGGTGAAGAACGCGGAGTTGGCCCAGTCGTATACGTACCAGGCGCGCTGCTGGCGCCGTCGTTCCCGGTCGCTGGTCATGGCCGCTGCCGACGGCGCGCTCAGTCCCTCGTGGTGATCCTCCACGGGCTCATCATGGCGGTCTTGACCCCACGGGCCGCATGAGCCGGAGTACCCGTATGGGCCGGAGTACCCGTCTTGACCGGAGCCGGGATGTAGCCGTTGTAGCTGTTGCCATTGGGCAGCGGCGGCAGTCCCAGAGCGTCGCGGACCATCTGTGAGCGGGGAGCGTATTCCCAGTGCCAGGGTTCGGGCCGGGATCCGGTCTGCTGGGCCCAGGCCGGATGCACCCAGCGGTACCTG
This sequence comes from uncultured Kineosporia sp., assembly GCA_964250315.1. Classification (GTDB taxonomy): domain Bacteria; phylum Actinomycetota; class Actinomycetes; order Actinomycetales; family Kineosporiaceae; genus CAXUFS01. The sequence goes on from CAXUFS010000179.1 coordinate 4,512, forward strand.
GGCGCGTTCTGGAACAGCCAGACATGTTCGGCGCTGCTGAACTCCTGCACCCCGCCGCAGAGATCGGCGGCCACCCCCCAGCCGTGGTTGCTGGTGCCGGGCACGGCCGCGAGCTTGGGCTTGGCCTTGTAGAGCGACTTCTGCGCGCTCAGAGCACGGTAGGAAGCGGTCACACAGATCGGCGTCCCGAACCGCTTGGCGTAGGCCTTGCTCAGCCGGTCGAAGTTGTAGGCGGCGTCCGCGCGCAGGTACTCGCCGGTGGTTCCCCACAGCGCGCACAGCGCGGTCAGCGGGATCTGGCCGTTGGGATACTGCTGGACGGCGGCCGCGCTCACACACTGCCCGCGCGCCACAGTCGGCGGGTCCGGGCTCGTCGGGGTGGCCGCTGGTGCGCCCGGTGCATACAGCGCGAAGCCGATCAGGGGCGTCAGCACGGCCGCGCCGATCAGGCGCCGGGCCGTAGCCGTGGGCAGAGATCTCATCAGCCCAACGGTCGGCCGGACCGCGAGCATCGCCAGTGTCAGCGGGGCACTTCACTCCATCAGCCGGCGTACTCCCAGTGCCAGGGTTCGGGCTTGGAACCGGTGGGCTGGGCCCAGGCCGGGTGGAACCAGCCGTAGAGCGGCGCATTGATCAGCATCCAGTTGTGCTGGACCGAGCCGAACACCTGGATCCCGCCGCACAGGTCCGTGGCGGTTCCCCAGCCGTGGTTGCTCGTGCCCGGCTGGGCGGCCAGGCCGGGCTTGCGAGCGAACACACTGATCTGCTCGGCCAGCGACCGGTAGGAGTCGGTGACACAGATCGGGGTTCCGAACCGCTGGGCGTAGGCGTTGCTCAGCCGGTCGAACGCGTAGGCGGCGTCGGCTCGCAGGTACCGCCCGGGCGCCGAGCCCAGCGGACACAGCGCCGCGAGCGGAATCTGGCCGTTGGGATACTGCTGGACGTCGTCACCGCCGGTGCAGCTGCCGACCTGGCCGGTGACCCGGTTGTTCTTGGTGGTACCGGAGTAGCCAGAGCCGGCCAGCAGCTGAGCCGCCTGAATGGCGATCTGCCGTTGCCTGGCCCTGCTCAGCTTGGACTGGGTTCCCTGCAATGCGCTCTGGGCTCTGCCCAGCGCGGTGCGCTGACGGCCCAGAGCGCTGTCGGCCGCCGCGCGAGCGGAGGCAGCCTCCACCGCGGCATCAGCGGCCTGTTCGCTGGCCGTCGCGGCGGCTTCAGTAACAGCGGCCTGCTGTTGCCGGGCCTGCTCGACGTCGTCCAGGGCTCGATTCCGCACACTGCCGATCCGCTGGAGCACGTTCAGTGTGGTTGCGACGTCCTGGCTGTCGCGCGCCTCGAGCAGCACGGTCAGGGTCGCGTGGCCGCTCAGGACGCCGCCGCCCTGGTAGGCCTCGCGGGCCCAGCGGCCGAGGTTTCCCCGGTTCTGGTCGACCGCCTGCTGGGCGTGGTTCAGCTGATCCTGCTGCTGCTCCTCCTGCTGCTGCAGCCTGGCCAGCCTGCGCACGGCGGCGCTGTATGTCTCCAGGGCCAGGCCCGCGGCCTGGGCGGTGTCCTGCACTGCCTGCTGCTGGCTGGCGACCGCACTGGCCCCCGCCCTGGCCTGATCGGTGAGCCGGGTGACGTCGGCGCGGGCGGCATCCATCTCGGCCTGGCTGGGCTGCTGCTCAACACCGTCCAGCATCCCGGCCGGCGGGGCAGCCGGGCTGGCAGACGGGCTGGCAGACGGGCTGGGCCGGGTGGCCGTGGCCTGGGCCGGCCCCC
>CAXUFS010000180.1:0-6240 GCA_964250315.1 uncultured Kineosporia sp.
GCGTAACTGGCGGGGCACGGCGCCGTTGGCGGACACCAGGGCCAGCGTCCGTTCATTCCGGCGGGCACCCACGGCGATGGCCGGGCCGGCCAGCAGGGCCAGCTGCAGGAGAGCCAGGCCGGCCGTGACCACGGCGACGCCGGCCGCGCTGTAATCCCGCTGGTCGGAGGTGGCATCGGTCAGCTGCTGCTGCTGGGCCCGGGCCGCAGCCGGAGGGTGATCGACCACCTCGCGGCTGCGCACCGTCAGGCCGAGCCGATTCAACGAGCGCACCTGCGGCCAGGTCACTGGTGCCGGTCCGGTGATCAGCCAGCGCACGTCACCGCCGCCGGTGCCGCCGGGACCGGGCGTCAGGAAGGTGCCGGGCGGGCCGATCACCTGAGGTACCCCGGCCGTCGACGACCCGCTGACGATGCCGGTCACGGTGAGGTCGCGGACCGGCGCGTCGTCGCCGGTGTTACGCAGGTGGTCACCGATCCGGATGTGGCCCTCCCGGGCCAAGTTCTGCGATACCACCACCTGCCCGGCCGCAGCCGGAGGATGCCCGGCCCGTTGAGTGATCAGGCCACCCAGAGCGGGTGCCGCGTACCCGAATTCGCGGAGGTCAGCGGAGAGCGCCCGGTCCTGGAATCGGATCTGGTGATTCCCCCAGATGGTGCGATCGGCGACCAGCTGATCCCCGGCCGGGACGATGAGGTTCAGCTCAGCCAGCAGTTGCGGCATCGTCAGGTCCCGGTGGGCGCTGACAGCGGCGCCGTCGCCTGACCCGCCTGACCCGCCTGACCGGCCTGCCCCGCCTGCCCCGCCGGCTGCGCGGGACAGTTCCTGTTCGGAGTACCAGCCGCCGTCTGCGGTGATGGACTGCACGATCGGTGTGCCCAGTTCAGCCGGCTCGATGGCCGCCTGGGCCCGGGTGCCTAGCTGGATCTTCAGCTGATCCTGGTCGTCGAGCTGTGAGGATCGCGCCAGCACCGAGAAGCCGCTCAGCACCAGCACCGGCAGCGCGACCATCAGCGCGATCAGCGTGCTGCGGCCCTTGTTCCGCCAGGCATCGCGGCGGGCGAGCCGCAGGGTGGCACGGGCCGAGGGCACGAAGCCCAGGCCTTTCACCGCCCGGCCACCGGCGTGCTGGGGATGCCGAGCAGAGGACTCGCCAGATTCCCTCCACCCGGCGAGTCCTCTGCTGCTTCGTCGACGACCATGCCGTCGCGCAGGAACAGCACCCGGTCGGCCCAGGCCGCGTGATGGGCCTCGTGCGTGACCAGCAGACCGGCTGCCCCGGCGTCCACCCGGCGCCGCAGGGTGCGCATGATGGCTTCCCCGGTGGTGGAGTCCAGCGCTCCGGTGGGCTCGTCGGCCAGCACGATCCGGCGGGGCCCGACCAGCGCCCGGGCGATCGCGACCCGCTGCTGCTGACCGCCCGACATCTCGTCCGGGTAGCGGCTGGCCAGCTCGGCGATACCGACCTCTTCCAGGGCGGTGATCGCTTCCCGCCGCGCCCGGCGGGTCCGGACCCGATCCAACTCCCTGGGCAGCATCACGTTCTCGGCCGCGGTCAGAGCCGGCAGCAGGTTCAGGTCCTGGAACACGTACCCGACGCTGATCCGGCGCAGGGCCGCCCGGCCCTTGACCGACATCCCGGTCAGGCTGCGACCGTCGATCAGTACCTCCCCGGTGGTCGGCGTGTCCAGGCCACCGGCGATGTGCAGCAGGCTGGACTTGCCGGAGCCGGATGGCCCCATCACCGCCACCAGCTCTCCGGCCGCCACGGCCAGGCTGACATCACGCAGGGCGTGCACCGCGGTGCGGCCGGTTCCGTGCGTGCGGCTCACCCTGCGCAGCACCAGCAGCGGCGACTCATTGATCACGATCACGCGTTCTCTCCCCTGGATCGGCTTTTCCGTCATCTCCGCCATGGCTGCGGCTGGGCGGCGCCAGGCGATGGGCAACCTGACGCCGGACGTGCTCGGTCAGCGTGCTCTCGGAATGGTCCAGCCAGCGGACCTCGGCCTCGGCCGCGAAGATCAGGCTGTCCAGCACCAGCGTCCGAGCCAGGGCGGCCTGATCGTCGCCGCTGACCTGGCGCTTGGCCCGCACGAAACTCTGCAGCGCACGGACGGTTTCGGTTCTCTGGCCCTGGATCACCCGGGCAAGATCGACCCCCGGCGTGGCTACCGCCAGGGCCAGTTTGATGGCCAGTTCCTCACGGGAGGGGGTGGCCCGATCGACCGGGGTGTGCCACCAGCGCTCGGCTTCGGCCCGCCCCGGCCCGGTCAGCCGGTAGATAACTGAGCCGTCCTGCTGGCGTCCGGCCTCCTCCACCAGGCCGTCGCGCTGCAAGCGGCCGATGGTGGTGTAGACCTGCCCGATGTTGATCGGCCAGATGCCGCCGGTTCTGGTCTCGAACTCCTGACGCAGGCCGTAGCCGTAGCGATCCTGCTCCGCGAGCAGTGCGAGCACACTCTGCCGGATCGACACCACTCGCCTCCCTCGTATGCATACCCGGTATGGCGAGCGACAGCGTATACCGGGTATGCAGGGCTGCGCCAAGGTCCGGCTCGGTGCCGATCGTGTCCACCGATGGCTAGGTCAGGCCGTGGTCTCCGCGCCGTAATAGCCAGCGCCGGGCCGGGGCTTCACGAGTTCCACAGGCAGGAGACCTGGCTGGACCGCCAATCCCGGGAAAGCGAGGGCGCGCAGTCTCTATTCTTCGTCGGAGGTGTTGCTCAGGCAGGGTTGCGGGGGGTAAGCAGTGCGAAGTCCGATCCGATGGCCAGTGGTGCCTGCCGCGCTGATCCGAGGCGTCAGCTTGGCCACGATCGCGGGGGTGTTGTGCGGCGGGTGCGGACCTGGACATGGCGGGACTCTGGCATCCACATCCACTGCGAGCCCAGCGGCCTCCGTGCAGGCCACGCCCGCCCCGGCCAGCACTGCCGCGCCGGTGACGATCGGGCAGGTCACGGTCAGCGCTGCGCAGGTGGCTGCCCCGTGCCCGGACCAGAGTGTCGATTCGAACACCCTGATGGCGGGCGGCATCCTGCTGCTGAGGTGCGGCGACTCCAGCTTGGCCGCAGTTGATGCGGTGACCGGCAGCCAGCTGTGGACCAAGCCCGCCGTCACCGAGGAGGCCGGTCAGGTCCTGCTTCCCGGCACTGAACACGTTTTCGTGGTCACCAGCACCATGCACCCGGCCGAGGGCCTGAACGATGAGTATGTGACCCGCGAACTGGCTGCATTGGATCCGCGGACCGGGCACCAGGCCTGGGCCGTGCCGCTGGAGGATTGGCTGCCCAAAGCAGATCGCGACGCCGATCTCGTTCCGGACATCCAGCTGGTGGAGAGCGGTGGCGCTGGTACACCGCTGTCTCCCCTGGTCGGCATCAACGTCGGCCAGTCCCACAGCTGGTCGGGCTTCAACGCCGGCACCGGCACTGTCGTCTGGACAGTCAAAGACGTGACCAAGCTCGCCCCTCAGGGATATTCCGCCCCCGACTACGTCGGCGACGGCGTCATGCTGTCGGTCAACTCGTCCAGCTATGCCGCGAGCTGGTCGGCCACCGACGCCGACACCGGGGCGACGTTGTGGACCACCGATGTTCCGCTCACCACCCAGGACGCCGGAATCACCCTGGACGGGGTCAACCTGTGGCAGGTCAGCACCGAAGGCGTGCTCGAGGTCGATGTCCGCACCGGCCGGATCGGGCTGTCCCGGCGATTCCCGTCCGAGTGGATCGGTACGGTGGCCAGTCGCAGCTATGCGCTGGCCCAGTCCGGTTCAGCGGTTCAGATGGTCACCACCGCCGACGTCCGCTCGCCGCTGTGGTCGTCACCGGCCGGCTCGATCACCCCGAGGGCGGTCAGTGCCGACCTGGCCATCGTCGATGCGCCGAGCGGCCTGGTCGTGCTCGACGGCCGAACCGGCGAACCGCGGACCGACGTCGACACGCCCGCCCTGCAGGGGACGTCGTGGGCCGCTGACTCCAGCGACATCGTGGACGGATTGAAGATCCTCTCCGACGGGTCGGTGTTCGCGATCGGCCGTCCGGCCGCATCTGCACCATGACCTTACTTTCATCGAAAGGCCTTGCCTGATGTCCGATCTCGATCCCCCCGGGCAGCTGCCACCCGCTGGCCGGCCGCTGGGTAGCCAGTACACGGTGTTCGAGCTGCTCGGCCGGGGGGCCACCGGGGAAGTGCACCGGGCCACCACCCGAGACGGTTCGCCGGTGGCGGTGAAGCTGTTGCGGCCCGAACTGGCGGCGGATCACCAGCTGGTCAGCCGTTTCCTGCAGGAGCGGGCCATCCTGACCACGCTCCGGCATCCCAACATCGTCGGCATCCGCGACCTGGTGGCTGAGCGGGACACCCTGGCCATCGTGATGGATCTGGTGGACGGGCAGGACCTGCGCTCGCACCTCAGCCAGCGGGCTACCCTCCCGGCCGGTGATGCCGCTCAGCTGATGATCCAGGTGCTGAACGGCCTGTCCGCAGTGCACGCCGCCCAGGTCGTGCACCGCGATCTCAAGCCGGAGAACATTTTGCTGGATCGATCGGCGGCCCATCCGGGTGTGCTGGTCCCGCGGATCACGGATTTCGGTATCTCCACCCTGATGCAGAACACCCGGGCCAGTCACCGGACCGGGGCCCTGGGTACACCGGAGTACATGGCTCCAGAGCTGATCGACGACGCCGATCCCTCTCCGGCCAGCGATCTCTACGCGGCGGGCATCATGCTGTACGAACTGCTGGCCGGGGTCACGCCGTTCCAGGCCAAAGTCCCGCTGGCGCTGATGAAGAAGCACGCCGAGCAGGCGCCGGGGCGCCCGGCCGGGATCCCAGATCCGTTGTGGGTGCTGATCTCTGCCCTGCTGGCCAAGCGACCGCAGGACCGGCCGGTCTCGGCTGCGACGGTGGCCACCGAGCTGGCCGCGATGATGCCGATACTCCACGGCGTTCCCGCTCTGATGCCGGGCGCTGGGCCTGAGACCGGCCTGGCCGGCGGGACAACCCTGATCAAGGACATACCTGCTCCCACCCTGGCCCAGCCGCCCACTGGATTGGCACGGCCGAAGCGGCGGCTGGCGCTGATCGCCGGGCTGATGGTGCTGCTGCTGGCCGGCGGCGGTCTGGTGGCCGCTGTGCTGCTCGGCCGGGGTGATGATCGAGACGACGCTGCGGTGGCGCCGTCGGTCTCTCCGGCAGGATCCAGCACCGGACTGCCCGCGCCGACCGGCACCGGCACAGCGGTCGCTCCTACCGAGGTGCCGACCGAAAATCCCTCCGGCACGGGCGATCCCAACCAGGTTCTGCCCGACCTGACCGGGCAGTCCTTGTCGGCGGCGGTGAGCACGCTGAACGAGCTCGGCCTGTCGTACACCACCAAAGAGGTGTACGACTCCAGCGGCCCCGACGACCAGGTGGTCCAGCAGAACCCGGCTGCCGGCGAGCAGGCCGGCTCCCGGGTCACCCTGACCGTTTCCCGCGTGGCGGTGGCCACGTACCTGACCGACCTGGGTGCGGTGAACGGGTCGCCGTCCACCGATGCGGTCAGCATCGACGGCACTGACTACAGCCATCCGCTGAGCGAGCAGCTCGGCTACTGCGACTCCAGCAGCGATCAGCTGGTCTGGGAGTTCGATCTGGGCAAGGGATACCGGCAATTCAAGGGTACGGCCGGGATGGTGGACAACAGTGCCAGCAGCACCCGGGTCGCACTGGAGATCTTTGGCGACGACCGCAAGCTGTGGAACAAGACGGTCAGCCTTGGCAAGGACGCCGGCTTCGCTGTCGACGTCACCGGCGTGCTCAGGCTGAAGATCGTCGCCACCGGCCGCCGGTGCGGCAGTGACATCGATTCGACCTTCGCGATCGGCGATCCCCGGGTGCTCGCGCCGCCGGTCACCACCAGCCCGTGACCGGGCCAGCATGGCCGCGCCCTCGATTGTTCACTCATGACCGGCTCCGATCCGCGAGGACATCGTCGAGCCAGTCGAGCGCCCGGCCGTTGAACAGGGTCCTGGCGCCCGCTTCGCAGTGATCGCCCGCCCCTTCGGCGGCAGTAAAAGTGATCAGTTCCTTGTCGCAGCGCAGGGCGCTGAACAGCTGCGGCGCCGACGCGCTGATCTCGTCGCCCTCGGCGTGACACACCAGGGTCGGGCACGTGATCCGCTCGGCCTGTCCTTTCAGCGAAAAGGGTTTCAGGGCATCGACATAGCTCAGCGGGCTGCCGGCGCCGTGCAC
>CAXUFS010000181.1:0-6135 GCA_964250315.1 uncultured Kineosporia sp.
GCTGCTGACCGCCGGCCTGCTGGCCGCCCTGGTGGCGGTGCAGACCGTGGGCGGTGGCACCTCCGTGCGACTGGACGCCCGGATCCCAGCCCTGGCGGTGGCCGCCCTGCTGCTGGTCGTGCGGGCGCCGTTCATCGTGGTGGTGGCCGCAGCCGCGCTGACCGCCGCCGGGCTGCGGCTGCTCGGCCTCAGTTAGAGGTAGTGCTCCAGGCCGACGGTGAGGCCGGGTCGCTGGCCCACGGTGCGGACGCCGAGCAGTACCCCCGGCATGAACGACAACCGGTCGAAGGAGTCGTGCCGCAGGGTCAGCTGCTCCCCCGGCCCGCCCAGCAGCACTTCCTCGTGCGCCACCAGGCCGCGCAGCCGGACCGAGTGCACCCGCACACCGCTGATCGCCGCGCCGCGGGCGCCGTCCAGCTCGGTGCTGGTGGCATCGGGTGAGGGTCCCAGACCGGCCTGGGCCCGAGCGGAGGCGATGGCTTCGGCGGTGTGGCGGGCGGTGCCGCTGGGTGCGTCCACCTTGTCCGGGTGGTGCAGCTCGATGATCTCGACCGACTCGAAGTGCCGGGCGGCCTGGGCGGCGAACTGCATCAGCAGGACGGCGCCGAGCGCGAAGTTGGGCGCGATCAGCACGCCGGTCCCCGGCGCCTGATCCAGCGCCCGCTCCACCTGGCCCAGGCTCTCCGCGGTCCAGCCGGTGGTTCCTACCACCGCATGCACGCCGGCCTGAATGCAGGCCAGAACGTGCCCGGGGGCGGTGGAGGGAATCGAGAAGACCACCGCCACGTCGGCGTCCTTCAACCCGGCGGCGATGTCATCCCCGGCGTCCAGCTGCGAACTCAGGTCCAGGTCCGGCGCCGCGGCGATCGCCGCGCAGGTGGCCGACCCCATCCGCCCGGCCGCTCCGATCACGGCCACCCTGATCCCGGTCATCCCGGGAATCTAGTGCCCGGCGTCAGAGAAACTTCCGGCGCATGGCCCTACAGCATCCCTGGGCTGCGGTCCTCTCCACCACGATCCGGCACAACGTTGATCTTGGGACCGGTGAACCAGTGCTTGGCCGAGCTGTGCCACCCGGCCCACAGGCCGATCAGCAGTACGGCCATCACGATCGGCGCGTAGTTGACCACCGTCCAGGTGAAGTCCTTGTTGCCGGGCACCCCGGCCGGGGCGAACGGCAGGATGAAGTAGATGGAGGTGATCACGATCTCGCCGACCGCGAGCAGCGACATCCACCTGTAGTGGCGGCCCAGCGTCCACGGGCCCGGACGCCAGGCGTCACCGGCCTTCCAGCGCAGCCAGATCGGGATGGCGAAGGCCAGATACAGGCCGAGCACGCCGATCGAGACCACGGCATAGAACGCGGTCGGCGCACCGGAGGGACTCTTGTAGAGGGCCGGCAGGGTCAGCACCACACCAGCGACCCCGCCCAGCAAGACTGCATTGCGTGGAACACCCTTGACGTCGACCTTGGACCACAGCTTCGAGCCAGGCACGGCGCCGTCCCGGCTGAACGCGAACAGCATCCGCGAGGTGGAGGTCATGCAGGCCGTCGAGCAGTAGAGCTGCCCGCTCATGCTGATGAAGATGACCAGCTTGAGCAGAGCGGGCGACAGTGCTGAGGCGAGGACCGCGATCACGCTGCCGCCGCCATAGGGGTTCTTGGCCGGGTCGAAGGAGTTGATGTAGCCGGTGTCGGTGGCGGCGAAGAGGAAGGCCAGCAGCAGGATCCAGCCACCGACCGCGGAGTAGAAGATGGACTGCCAGATCCCCTTGGCCGCTCCATTGGCCGCGCCCTGGGTCTCCTCGGAGAGGTGGGCCGAGGCGTCGTAACCGGTGATCGTGTACTGGGTCAGCAGGAAGCCCAGCGGCAGCACGTAGAACCAGAAATGGCCGCCACTGAAGCCCGAGTTGTTGATCCGCTCGGTGAACACGAACGAGAGGCTCTGGTGGCTGTCCGGGCCGAAGACCAGCACCAGCACGACGATCGCGGCACCGAAGACGTGCCACCAGACCGAGACGTTGTTGATGATCGCCAGCAGGTGCGAGCTGAAGACGTTGATCGACGTGATCACGACCATGATCACCATGAACCAGAAGAACTGCTGGTACAGGTAGTTGCCGCCCAGAAATCCCGTCGAGTACCCGTCCGAGAACAGGTCGATGAAGGTGTTCAGATAGATGGCGGCGCCGTAGGCCACGCTGGCCAGAATGGCGACCAGGCCGGTCAGATTCAGCCAGCCGGTGTAGTAGCCGGCCTTGACACCGCCGAGTTTGCTGGCCCACCAGTAGATCCCGCCGGATGTCGGATAGGCCGAGACCAGTTCGGACATGCAGAACCCGATGATCAGGATGAAGATCGAGATCACCGGCCAGCCGATCGAGATGGCGATCGGGCCACCGTTGTTCCAGGCCTGGCCGAAGGTGGTGAAGCACCCGGCCAGGATCGAGATGATCGAGAACGAGATGGCGAAGTTGGAGAACCCGGACCAGGAACGGTGCAGCTCCTGCTTGTATCCGAGCGCAGCCAGGGTTGCCTCGTCGTCGTCCGCGGGAGCCACCTTCTCGGCCATCTGAGTCCTCTGCCTTCACCGGGGATGCTGCCCGGATACTAGATCCGAATGGGCAACCGCCCTAGATCTACGAGGACATTAATTTGCCCGCGTTTCAATGACGAGCCCCTCCGCATCACAGTGCGGTGACGACGGATCCCGTCGCTCGGTGCGTGCTCCGAAGTCAGCACTGCTTCGGCTCGGCGCGGGGCCGAAAGGTGGCTCAGTGCACCCGGCGCAGCCACCAGCGCTGCCACGGCGTTTCGGCGGCGCGCGAGTGATAGCGCGCCCGGACATAGGGCACCGCCTGGGTCCGGGGCAGCCCATCGAGAATCGCCAGCGCCGCCAGAGCCGTTCCGGTGCGGCCGATTCCCCCCGCACAGGTGACCTCGACCCGTTCACCCGCCTGCGCCCGGGCCAGAGCTTCGCGCAGGGCGTCCAGCGTGTCCTCCAGGTTCAGCGGGATCCAGAAATCGGGCCAGCGCACCCGGCGACAGGGCCAGGCCGGGGCAGGCCCGCTCGCCAGCACCAGGGCGAAGTCGGCCGAGCTGGCGTGGTCGCGCAGCCTGCGCCCGCGGACCTGGACGCCGCTCGGCAACGTGAGCAGTCCCGCCGCGCCGGAACCCTCCCAGCCATCAGCAGCCATCAGCAGCCATCAGCAGCCATCAGCAGCCATCAGCAGCCATCAGCAGCAGTGATCGCCTGGCCGATCAAGCCGGGGCGATCACCAAGCTGAGCATGGTGGCCTTGCTGGCGGCCGAGTCTGCGGTCGCGGTCAAGCCCCCCGCCGGGCCAGCCGCAGGCTGGGAGTCGGCCACCAGCGCGGTGATCCGGCCCGAGGACGTGCCGGTGGAGAGCACCCGGCTGGTCGTCCCAGCCGGTGCGGCCATGGTGGTGGTGGCCGATGACTTGTCCGCCCAGGCCGAGACCAGCATGCTGCCGCTGGTGCTGAGGGTCACCGCGGGCGTGGTGTGCGTCGTGCGTGACACCGTCTCCACCGCCCCCGCGGATGCGGTTACCCCGCCCGGGCTGCAGTTTCGGTAGTCCAGCACGGACATCGACGCCTTGGTGATGGCGGTCAGGGTCACGCTGACCGCCCGGCCACCGTCCCCGGCGACCGCGATCCGCGACCAGGCCCGGGTTCGGAAGTCTGAGCCACCCTGGCTCTGCACCCCGATCCAGCCGGTCACTCCGGCCGGTTCCGGAATCGCTGTCCCAGAGTTGGTGGTCATCAGCAGCACCAGGCAGTCATTGGCCTGGACCGCGGCGGGCAGAGTCAGCCGGTGCACGGTCGCATTGGTGTTCTCCGTGGCCGAGGCCACGAAACTGACTGGCGACGCACTGGCGCCGGTCACGGTGACAGTGCTGGTGGAGGAGCCGGTATCGCCGTCGTCATCGGTCGCGGTCAGCGTGACCGAATAGGTGCCTGGGCCCGAATAGGTGTGTTGGACGACGCCGCCGGAGCCGGTGCCGAGGTCTCCGAAGTTCCAGGCCAGCCCGGTGACGGTGCCGTCGGAATCGGAGGACGTCGAGGTGAAGGTGCAGGTCAGACCGCTGCAGGAGGAGCTGAAGGAGGCATTCGGTGGCTGGTTGGGCGGCGGCAGGCCGCCGGCCGGCAGGAACACCGCATGTGAGGAGCCACCCTGCGCGGCCGCGATCCCGGTCAGGTCGAGCAGCACCGGCGAGGTCCGGGTGGTGGTGGTGCCGTCGCCTAGTTGCCCGGCGTCGTTGTCACCCCAGGCGTAGACCCGGCCGCTGGCCGTTACCGCGTACGACTGGTCCCGTCCATCGCCCACAGTCACCACGCCGGAGACGCCGGGCACCACGGCGGGGGTGGTCCGGTTGCTCGTCGATCCGAGCCCCAGCTGGCCTCGGTAGCCCCGGCCCCAGGTCAGCACGGCGCCGTCCGAGCGGGCGGCCACCGAGTGGTGGGCACCGGCCCCGAGGGCGGTGATACCGGAGCTGATGATCTGGACCGGCGAGGTGCGGGTGGTGGTGGTTCCGTCGCCGAGCTGACCGTACTGGTTGTCGCCCCAGGCCCAGACGGCACCGTTGGAGGTGCGGGCCAGCACGTGGTTGCGGCCGCCAGCGATCTCGGCCACATCGGTGAGGTTCGCCACCAGCACCGGAGTGAGCCGGCGGGTCGTGGTGCCGTCACCGACCTCGCCCAGGGCGTTGCTGCCCCAGGCCATCACCCGGCCATCGCTGCGCAGGGCCATGCTCATGTCCCGGCCGGCCGCGACCGCGACGATTCCGCTCAGGCCGCTCACCTGAGCCGGGCTGTTCCGGTTGGTGGTGGTGCCCAGCCCGAGCTGACCCAGGCTGCCCATTCCCCAGGTCCAGACCGTGCCATCGGTGCGCAGCGCGATCCCGTGGTAATGCCCGGCCTCGACCTGTTTCACGTTGGTCAGCGCCAGCTGCACCGGGCTGCGCCGGACCGTGTTGGTGCCGTCGCCGACCGCGCCGTACGTGTTGTCACCCCAGGCCCAGATCCGGCCGTTCTGATCCAGTAGGTAGCCGGTCTCCCGGCCACTGGCGATCGCCACCGCGGCCGGGCCGCTGATCGGGCCTGGGCTGAGCCGGCTCGACGTGCTTGCGTTGCCCTGCTGGCCGAGGTCGTTGGCGCCGGTGGTCAGCGGGACGGCCAGCGCCTGCGCGGGCTGAGCCAGGATCGTCAGGCCGGCGGTGATCAGGGCACTGGCCAGCACGGCACCCAGCGGCCGCAGCCGGGAACGCCGGAGAACTCGATCCACGTGATCACCTCGTCTGGGCGGGCGGCAGCGCCGCGAACCGGCCCCGCAGCCAGGAGCTTGGCCGGCCATCGGGCTCGGCACAGCCGTTTTGGCCAAGCTCGGTTGTGACCGGGCGAACCGGGCGAGTGCTCAGATGGTGAAGAGGCGGTCCTCGGCGAAGGGACCGACGACGGCCATGGTCAGCGGCTTGACCGCCAATTCGGCGGCCAGCTGCTGGACGTCGTCCGCGCCGACGCGGCGGACCCGCTCCAGCGCGTCGTCCAGGCCCACGAACTCGCCGTGCACCAGTTCGGCCTTGCCCAGCCGCGACATCCGCGAGCCGGTGTCCTCCAGGCCGAGCACCAGTGACCCGGCCAGCTGGCCGTGCGCCCGCACCAGTTCGTCTTCCGGCACCCCGCCGTCGGCCAGCCGTCGCAGCTCAGCCACCAGCAGGGTGATCACCTCGTCCACCTTGGCCGGAGTGCATCCGGCGTACAGGCCGAAGTACCCCGCGTCGGAGTAGGCCGAGGCGAACGAGTACACCGAGTAGGCCAGGCCGCGCGCCTCCCGGATCTGCTGGAACAGCCGGCTGCTCATCCCGCCGCCGAGCACGGCGTTGAGCACCGACATGGCGTAGCGGCGCGGATCGGTGGCGATCAGCGCCGGAGTGCCGATCACCACGTTGGCCTGCTCGGTCGCCCGGTTCACCACCACCAGCCGCCGGCCCGGGTCCGGCTCCGCGCCAGGCTGGTCTTCGCGCTCACCGCCGGGAAGGCGCCTCGGCACCGGGGCGCCGTGTGGATCGGCCGGCCAGCCGGCCCGCTGGAGACTGGCCGAGACCAGTGCGCAGA
>CAXUFS010000182.1:0-6080 GCA_964250315.1 uncultured Kineosporia sp.
GGCCGGGACCGGCGTCGTCCGCCTGGTCCTGCCTCTGCTCCCGGGCCGCCGCCCAGACCCGGCGCAGGCCCTGCGCCAGATCGCCCTCGACGTCCAGCTCGCCGGTGACGTAGGCCTGCGCCAGCCCCAGTTCACCCGGATGCCACAGCAGGCGGCGCAACGCGGCCGCCGATCGCAGCACCAGAACCGGACCGTCCGCCGTCCCCGCCTCGCTGCCGTCCCAGGCCCGCAGCCGGACCGGCAGGCGGCCACCGAACAGGGGCGCGAACATCTGCTCCAGCCGGTCGGCCACCGGACCGGGGTCACCCGGGCCCCCGGTCAGCCGGGCGGCCAGCTGGGTCGCGGATCGCGGCATCAGGCTCTCCTCAGCACGAACTGGTGCACATCCAGATAGCCGGAGCGAAAACCCGCTTCGCAGTAAGCGAGATAGAAAGTCCACATCCGGCGGAAGATCTGGTCGAAGCCGAGCCGGAGGACGTCGCCGGCCCGCTCCTCGAATCGCTCGCGCCACAGCTCGAGGGTCTGCGCGTAACCTGCCCCGAAGGCCAGATCGCCGGTGACCGACAGGCCCGCGCTGGCCGCCGCCTCGTGAACCGCGCGGACCGAGGGCAGCAGACCGCCGGGAAAGACGTACTTGTGCATCCAGGTGTAGGTCCGCCGCGAGGCCAGCATCCGGTCGTGGGGCATGGTTATGGCCTGGATGCCGGCCGTGCCGCCCGCGTCCAGCACCCGGCTGATGGTGGCGAAATACGTTGCCCAGTAGGCAGCTCCGACCGCCTCGATCATTTCCACGCTGACCACCGCGTCATATTGCCCGGTGACGGCCCGGTAGTCGCACAGCTCCACGGTGACCCGGCCGGCCAGGCCGGCTTGGGCGATCCGCTGCCGGGCCAGGCCGAGTTGCTCCTCCGACAGCGTGATCGAATGCACCAGCGCCCCTCGCCGGGCCGCCCGGATCGCCAGTTCACCCCAGCCAGTGCCGATCTCGAGCAGCCGGGTGCCTTCGCCCACCCCGCACTGATCGAGCAGGCGATCGATCTTGCGTTCTTGGGCCGCGGCCAGATCGCCGAAAGAGATCGCGCCAGCGACTTTTTCGGGGAAGATGGCGGCGGAGTAGGTCAAGCTGCGATCGAGGAAGGTGGCGAACAGGTCGTTCGACAGGTCGTAGTGGCGCGAGATGTTGGTCCGGGCGCCGCCGGGAGTGTTGCGTTCCCGGGACGGCTGGTAGCGCACGGCGAGGCGGCGCAGCCGCTGCAGGCCGGGCGGCACCAGCTGGGCCAGCCGCCCGGCCAGCACAGTCAGCAGATCGACCAGGCCCTCGTTGCTGGGCTCAGCTTCGCCGGACCGCGTGACCTGGTACGGCGTGTCCGGGGCGGGGGCACTCCAGTCACCGGCCAGGTACGACTCACCGAACCCGATCAGGCCGGCGCTGCCCACCCGGGCGAAGTAGTTATCCGGGCGATGCAGCACCATGACCGGCGAGCGGGAGTCGCCCGAGCCCCAGATGCCAACGATCCCGGGACTTTCCGGTACCACCACCCGGATCGGAAGGCCGGACACGGCACTGCGGAACAGGCGCCGGGCGATCCGGGCCCGGATCCGGGACCGGGGCACCCGGATCACGTCTGGCCAGCGAGCGGCCAGGTTCGCCGGGTCCAGCTCGACCGGCTCCGGCTGTCCGCTGCTCTGGCCGTTGATCTGGCCGTTGACCTGGCCACCGAGTTCGTCGCTGTACTCAGGGGGCTGCTCGTGAATGGGAGCCGGAATGCTCATTGGACGGCCTCCTGCCGGTCATGTTCGGGGCGGGGAACCACGCGCAGGCCGCGCAGCCACAGGCCGATCCCCTGCCGCCGGATCCGGGCCGCCGCCACCAGCGGCGCCAGCGGATATCGCAACGCGATAGCCAGCAACGTCAGTGGGGTCGCGGCGATCCGGCGTCCCCGGACCGCGGCCGTGAACGGCGCCTGATCCGGGCGATGGAGCGTGATCGTCAGCTCCAGCCGTGGCCCGGGCACGGGCAGGCTCATCCGGTACTCCCCCGACACCGGTTCGAACGGCGAGACGTAGAACTGCTTGTCCACCCGCGCCCGCCCTCGCTCATCCGGCCGCAACAGGTAGCAGTGCCGCTCGCCGTAGGTGTTGTGCACCTCGGCGACAACGCAGGCTAGGGCGCCGGAGCGGTCATGGCACCAGAACACGCTGAGCGGGTTGAACACGTACCCGAACACCCGGGCCGCGCTCAGCATCAGTATCCGGCCATCGGGCAGGTCGATGCCTTCGGCGGACAGGAACCGGCGCACGTTCTCGCCGATACTGGCCTGCGGATCGCCCAAGTGATCAGCGGCCCGGAACTGAGCCAGGAGCCGCAATGGGAGCGGCCAGCGGGGCAGGGCGTCGGCGTCCACCAGCCACAGGTAGCTACGATAGCGAAAACTGTTGCGAATCGGGGTGCTTCGGACGTGCAGGACGGTGCACGGGTACAGGCCCAGCGGCGCGTTCACCACGAACCGCCCAGCGAGACAGCGGCGGCCACACCCGCTCGAGCGCCGTCCTCATGGAATCCCCAGCCGTGATAGGCACCGGCGAAGGCGGTCACCCCGTCGTTCAGGGTCGCCAGCTCGGCCTGGGCAGCGACCGATGACGGCGTGTACTGCGGATGCGCGTAGTCCATCCGCTCGATCACGGCCCGCTGCGGCACCTCGGCGTTGAGCGAAACCAGATACCGCTCCGAGCTGTTCAGCCGTTGCAGCCGGCTCATGTCGTAGCTGACCTGGACCGCGCCGGCCGGTCCGGCACACGACGGCATCCGGTAGTTCCAGGATGCCTGAGCCCTCGGATTGACCGGTAGCACACTTGGATCGGTGTGCAGCACAGCCGGATTCGTGGTGTAGCGGAACGCTCCCAGCACCCGTTGCTCGGCCGGGCTGGCATCGGCCAGCATCCGCAGGGCCTGATCTGGGTGAGTCGCGATCACCACTCCGGCGAACGACTCGGTCACGCCATCGGCATCTGCCACCTCAACCCCGCGGCCGGTGCGGCGGACGCTGGTCACCGGGCGGCTGGTGTGGACGGCGCTGAGCTCCTTGACCGCCCGCTCCACGTAGGTGCGGGAGCCGCCGGTCACGGTCCGCCACCGGGGTGAGCCCAGCACCTCGAGCATCCCGTGGTTGTCCAGGAACTCGAACAGGTACCGAGCCGGATAGCCCGTGGCGGTGTCCGGAGCGCACGACCACACCGCGGCCACCAGCGGGGTGACGAAATGCTGGACGAAATAGCGCGAATACCGGCCAGCGGCCAGGAACTCGCTCAGTGCGACATCGGGAACGCCCGGATCCCGGCCGGTACTCAGGACTGCCCGGGCGTGGCGGTGGAACCGCTTGACTTCCAGCAACATTCGCAGGTACCGGGGTCTCAGCAGCAGCGAGTTGCTGGGAATTATCCCCCGGGCGCCCTGGCCGCCGGAGTACTCCAGCCCGCATCCATCACAGCGCACGGACATGCTCATGTCCGTCTCCTGCGTACGCACTCCCAGCTCGTCGAACAGCCGCAGCAGCAACGGATAGGTGCGGGCGTTGTGCACGATGAACCCGGTGTCCACGGCCAGCGTGGTGCCGTCGCCGGTGAGCACGTCATGAGTGTCGGCATGACCGCCTAGCCGGGCGCTGGCTTCGAACAGGGTCACCTGATGGCTCCGGCGCAATACGTAGGCGGCGGTCAGCCCGGCCACGCCGCTCCCGATCACCGCCACCCGGCTCGGCGTCGTGACCAGCTCCCTGGCCGGCTCCCTGGCCGGCTCCCTGGCCGGCTCCCTGGGCGGGCCGGTGGCGGCGACGTTCACGGCCGCGATCGGCTGGACTGGGACAGCATCGCGGACGCCTGACCGATGACCAGCTGGTCCCAGGCTGGGGCCCGGCGCAGCATCGCATGCCCGTCACCGGGGATGAATTGGAGGCTGACCTCGCTGGCCACGGCCCGGGCCCGGTCAGCGAAGGCGGCTGACAGCGCTGGGTCGGTGATCCGGTCGGCCGTGCCGTGGGCGATCGCCAGCCTGCGCCCGGTCAGCGGGCGCACCGGCTCATCCGGGGGCAGCCAGGGCGCCAGCCCGATCACCCCGGTCACCCCGGGGTCGGCTGCGACCCGCACGGCGGTCCGGCCGCCCATCGAGTGACCCACCACCACAATCGGCACATCGGCCTGCTGCCGCAGCTGCTGAAGGGCCCAGCGAGCGTCCAGTACCGGCGACCCGGCCGGATCGTTCCAGCCGCGGACCCCGAACCGCAGCCGGGCCACAGCGATACCCCGCCGCCGCAGCCGCCCGCTGATCGCCCCCGCCAGCAGGGTCAGCCGGAGCACGGCGGGCTGCCAGGCGCTGGTCGGTTCCAGGCTGCGAACCCGGCCGCCGTGCATTACCAGGACAAACCCGGTCAGAGGCCGCCGCCGGGGGACGCGCAGGAGCAGCTGTCGTCCAGAACGCGATCGGTGCGATCCGCGCGCGCTCAGCTGGCCTTCCACAGCTGTACTTCGGCGCTGACCAAGTGCCTGGATGGGTCAGTGATCGGTTTCACCCCCAATGGGCGACTCAGGGCCAGGGCCAATGCACATCCCGGGTGACCCTCAGCATGCCGCTGAAGGACCGGCTGTAGAAGTCACCGCCCCGGGCGTAGAGCCAGCCCAGCGGCAACAGCTGCCGGGCGATGGACTGGGCGTCGGTGAAGCGGAGCAGGCCGTCACGGCCGTGCCGGCGCCCCAGCCCGGACTGCTTGCGGCCACCCATCGGCAGCTGAACGCTGCCCCAGACCACGGAGTAGGCCTCGTTGACGGTGACCGTGCCGGCCTCGATCCGGCGAGCGATCCGCCCAGCCCGGCGCCGGTCGGCGGCCCAGACCGACGCATTCAGCCCGCAGCTGGTGTCGTTGGCCAGCCGGATCCCCTCGGCGTCGCTGGCCACCCGATAGACGCTGGCCAGCGGCCCGAACGTTTCCTCCCGGTAGCAGATCGCCGACGCCGGGACGTGCTCCAGCACGGTCGGTTCGAAGAACAGCGGGCCGATGTCCGGGCGCGCCCGGCCCCCGGCCAGCACAGTCGCCCCGCGCCCGATGGCGTCCCTGATGTGATGCTCCAGGATGTCGAACTGGGTCTGCGAGGCGATGCAGCCCATGTCGCTGGCATAGTCCAGAGCCGCGCCGAGCCGGATCGCTGCGACCCGGGGCAGGAACCGCTGCAGGAAGTCGGCGGCGATCCGCTCGTGCAGGATCACCCGCTCCATCGAGACGCAGGCGTGCCCGGAGTTCGAGAAACAGTCCCGGACAATGGCTTCGGCCGCCCGGTCCAGGTCGGCGTCGTCGGCGACATAGACCGGGTTCTTGCCGCCGAGCTCGAGTGAGACGCTGATCAGCCGCTGGGCCGCCTGCGCGGCCACGATGGCGCCGGTCCTGGTCGACCCGGTGAAGCAGAGGTGATCGGCCTGGGCGATGATCTCGGTGCCGATGATGTCGCCGGGGCCGCAGACCACCTGGAAGAGCCGGTCCGGCAGCCCGGCCTGGGACAGCAGGTCCGCCGCCCACAGCGCAGTGAAGGCGGTCTGCGCATCTGGCTTCAGCACCACCGCGTTACCGGCCAGCAGGGCCGGAATGGCGTCGGACAGGGTGAGCACCAGCGGGTAGTTCCAGGGCGAGATCATCCCGATCACGCCCTTGGGGTGGTGCACCTCGCGGGCGGCGGTCAGGCCTGGGACCAGACCGGTATGGCGCTGTTCGCCCAGATAGCGTGGCCCGCGACGGCTGTAGTAGCGGGCGTTGATAGCGGCGTCGGCGATCTCGTCGAACGCGTTCATCCGGGACTTGCCCGTTTCCAGCTGGATGATGTCCAGGCCAGTGGATTGCTGGGCCAGCACCAGGTCGCCCACCCGGGCGATCACCGCGGCCCGGTCCCGGGCTGGGCGGCCCCGCCACTCGCGCTGGGCGATCCGGGCGGCGCTGAAGGCAGCCTCGACGTCGTCAGGAGTCGATTGGGGGACGCGGCCGATCGGGGCGCCGGTCAGCGGAGTGCGGGTGGTCACGGGTTCGGCGCGCCCGGCCGCG
>CAXUFS010000183.1:0-6075 GCA_964250315.1 uncultured Kineosporia sp.
CTCCTCAGGTCGGGATCGCCGGGGTGCTAGGAATCGCCACCATCGCAGGCCCGATGAGCGGGGCGATGGCCAGTCCCGCGCCCAAGGCGGTGCCCAACACCATCCAGGCCGCTCCGGCACTGGTGTCCGCCGCCTTCCCGGCGCTGCCCGGGGCCGGCGGCACTGTGGTGGTGTCCAGCGTGATGCCGAACTCCGGTATCGCCACCGTTTCGACTCCGGCGCTGATCGCGGCACCGCGCACGATGCTGGTCACCCGCGCGTCCCGGGCCGGCGAGCGCTCGGTGCTGCCCGGCTGCGACGGGGTACCCAAGGCCACCGATGCCGGCAACGGCCAGCTTCCGGTTACCAGCCTGTGCACGCTGTGGGATCCCAAGCACCGGCTGCGGGCGGACGCGGCGGTCGCGCTGGCCAAGATGAACGTGGCCTACAAGCAGACCTTCGGCGCGAACATCTGCCTGACCGACTCCTACCGGACGCTGTCCGAGCAGTACCGGCTGAAGGCCATCAAGCCCGGACTGGCCGCCATCCCCGGCACCAGCGAGCACGGCTGGGCGCTGGCCGTGGACCTGTGCGGCGGGGTGCAGAAAGGCGCGGGCTCCCAGTTCCAGTGGCTGCGGGAGAACGCTCCGGCTTACGGCTGGGACAATCCGGACTGGGCTCGCATCGGCGGTCCGGGTCCCTATGAGCCGTGGCACTGGGAATTCGTGGCCGGCGAGACGGCGGGTCAGTCCCAGCCTGGCAGCTGAAGGACGGCGCCGAGCTGTCGCGCCCGGCGCGGCGCGCTCAGATCGCCAGGCGCATCCGGGCCTGGCGGCGCTGCACCAGATAGACCGCCTCGCGGTCGTCCTCGGTCAGGCCACCCCAGACGCCGTACGGCTCCCGGACCGACAAGCCGTGCTGGCGGCACTGCTCGATCACCGGACAGCCGGCGCAGACGGCGAGCGCAGAAGCATCGCGATTGCGCCGGGCCGGGCCGCGCTCACCCTCGGGATGGAAGAAGAGCTGAGGATCGGCCGTCCGGCAGGCGCCGTCGACCTGCCAATCCCAGACGTCGGCGATCGGCATCGGGAGCCGGGACAGTTCGGCCATCGTGTTCCTCCGCAGTGCGAGGCGCATATCAGCTGCGCCCTGGTCCAATGGTCCGGCCGCCTCATGATTGAGCTGCCAGCCGGCGGTCTGACTCGATTCAGGCCCGGCCGTCGGGTCGACCATACAAAGCGCGCCAGGCATTGTTCAAGCTGATCGCGCCAGAACTTGTTCACGTTGTTCAGGAGTTCAGGCGGCGGCCATCCAGCAGTCAGCCGGATGCCTTCGATTGGCCGGGGGAAGACGTCGTGGTTAACGTCCAGCCCTGAGGTGATGACCATGAGTACGGTCCAAAGCTCGATCGCGGCCCGGCTGGACCGGCTGCCCTGGTCCAGATGGCACATCACGGTTCTGATCGGCCTTGGCACGGTCTGGATCCTGGACGGCCTCGAAGTCACCATCGTCGGCGCGCTGGGCGACCGGCTGACCGAGAAGGACAGCGGGCTGGTCCTTTCCGCCAGTGACATCGGACTCGCCGCGGCGATCTACGTGGCCGGTGCCTGCCTCGGCGCCCTGTTCTTCGGTGAGCTGACCGAGCGCTACGGGCGGCGCCGGCTCTTCATGATCACCCTCGGCCTTTACCTGGCTGCGACCGTGCTGACCGCCTTCTCCACCACTGCCATCTTCTTCTTCGTCTGCCGGTTCTTCACCGGAGCCGGGATCGGCGGTGAGTATTCGGCGATCAACTCCGCTATCGACGAGCTGATGCCCAAGCATCTGCGCGGCCGGATCGATCTGATCATCAACGGCTCGTACTGGCTGGGTGCGGCGGCCGGAGCGGCGCTCACCCTGGTGCTGCTCGACGTCCACATCCTGCCGGCCGACGTGGGCTGGCGGCTGTGCTTCGGGCTTGGGGCCGTCCTGGGCCTGGTGATCCTGCTGGTTCGCCGAAACGTCCCGGAGAGCCCGCGCTGGCTGACCATCCATGGCCGCCAGGACGAGGCCGAGACGATCGTGTCGGACGTCGAGCACACGGTCGAGCAGGAGGACCACCTCCAGCTCGACCGTGTGCCCGACGACCAGGCGCTGGAGATCCACGAGCGCGGACCGGTCGGGATCAGCGAGGTGGTCAGCACCCTGTTCGGAGCGTTCCGGCGCCGGGCCGTGCTCGGGCTGAGCCTGTTCGTCGGCCAGGCCTTCCTCTACAACGCCGTGTTCTTCACCCAGGGCCTGGTGCTGACCACGTTCTTCAAGGTCGGTTCCGGCAAGGCCGGCCTGTACATCATTCCGCTGGCCCTGGGCAACTTCCTGGGCCCGCTGCTGCTCGGCCACCTCTTCGACACCATCGGGCGCCGCACGATGATCACCATCAGCTACGCCGGCAGCGGGATGCTGCTGATCGGCACCGGGGTGCTGTTCCAGAACGGGGCCTTCAACGCCTGGACCCTGACCATCGCCTGGTGCCTGGTGTTCTTCCTGGCCTCGGCCGGAGCCAGCTCGGCCTATCTCACGGTCAGCGAGATCTTTCCGATGGAGACTCGCGCGATGGCGATCGCCGTGTTCTACGCGATCGGCACCGGGCTGGGCGGAATCATCGGCCCGCTGCTGTTCGGCAAGCTGATCGACACCAAGCACGAGGGCCCGGTCGCCTTCGGCTACTACCTGGGGGCAGCGCTGATGATCGCCGCCGGAGTGGTCGAGTGGGCGATCGGGGTGGACGCCGAGCAGCGCGGGCTGGAGGAGGTGGCCACTCCGTTGTCCGCGACCGCCACCGGTTCGCCGGGTTCGGCCGCTCAGGCGTGAGGCTGGAGCTCATCGGCGCGGCGGACTGGCAGGCGC
This sequence comes from uncultured Kineosporia sp., assembly GCA_964250315.1. Lineage (GTDB taxonomy): Bacteria > Actinomycetota > Actinomycetes > Actinomycetales > Kineosporiaceae > CAXUFS01. The sequence continues at coordinate 2,866 of CAXUFS010000183.1, forward strand.
TGCAGCGCGCCGAGCCGTACCTGGCCTGGGGGGTGCAGCCGTCCTCGCCGTCATCGATCTGGCTGTCGCCGTCCGGAACGCTGGTGGCGATCGCGCGCCGGCGCCGCTCATCCTTTCCCTCGTCCCTGACGTTCATCCGGCGGCATTCCGCTGGTTCTCAGCCGCTCGGCGCGGTGGCGTCAGAACTGGCGGCGATGGTGACCGAGGCAGCGCCTGAGCTGAGACCGGGCGGGCTGACGGTGCCCCGGCAGCTGGCCGTCCCGGTGTATCGGGAGCTGCGGTCGTGGCTGCAGCCAGCTGATCCCGGCGGCCCGATCGAGGGGATCGGGTGGGACTGGATGTGGACCGATCGGCGGCCGTCGGCCGAGTTCGGCCAGCGGGCGGCCCAATCGGTGACCCGCGCCGGGCTGGCCGGTGATTGGCTGGACGCCGGGGATGCCGGAACGCGATCCGAGGTCCAGGCCCTGCTGGATGCCACCAGCCCCCGGCACAGCGCCAAGCCAGGTGATGCGCGGGTCCGCCGCTGGTACGGCTTGCGCGGTCCCGGCGGGCAACTGGTGGCCTGTGCGGCCTGGTACGAGTCCGTACCCGGGATCCCGCTGCTGGCCTCGGTCGCGGTCCGCGCCGGTCACCGCGGCCGGGGGCTGGGCGGGGCGCTGATGGTGTCGATCAGCGAGGCCGCGTTCGAGGCCGGTTGCCCGGCCGTCACCGTGGATTTGTACGCCGACAACGACCAAGCCCGGCGGCTCTACCGGCGCCTCGGTTTCGTCCTGGAACAGGAGTTCGCCTCCTGGGCCCTGGCTGGCCTCGGGACCTCGCGATCACCGGGACAATCGAGTCATGACTGATGTTGCCGAGCCGCCGTCGCGGCTGGTCCGCGAATGGGCCGCCTGCGGGATAGTGGCTGGGGTCAGCCGGTTCGTGCCGGTGCCGCTGCTGGACGACGCGGTGAAGGAACGGGCCACCCGGCTGGCCGTGGCCCGCACGCTGAAGCAGCACGACCGGCCCTACCCGGTCACGGATGTCGAGGTGCTCTACACCGGCGCGGACGGCTGGCTCGCCAACACCAGGAGATACCTGGCCACCATTCCGTCCCGGGTGGTGCTGTTCCCTGTCCGCAAGTACGTGGCCGTGTTCGGCTCGGTCAAGGGAGTCCCCTCGGACGTGATGGCGGTGCTGCTTCTGGGCCGGACCGTACATCGCAGCCTGGCCCGGGGCGGGCTGAGCGGCAACGACCACGCGTCGCTGCGGCCGGAGGCGCTGCGATTGCGCCGGGCCTATGAGAAGGCGATCCATGGGATGGACCTGCGGCTGCTCACCGGCACGCTGGCCAGTGCCCTGTCGACGGGCCGGGAACTGGCGGGCATCGCGGCCGGGGCAGCTCAGGGGCTGATGGATCGGTTGCCCGGGCGGGGCGAGGGCGCAGATCTCGGCCCGGAGCTGACGACCGAGGCCAGGCAGGTCCAAGACGTGCTGAACACCCCGCAGATCCAGGCCCTGATGACCGAATTCGATCGCCGGGTCGACCACTATCTGGGCATCGGTTCCTGACCGTCGTCCAAGACGCGGCTGGGCTGTTCAGCTGCCTGACCTTGGGCACCGGCTGTGTTCCCGGCTTGCTCGTGCCGGTACCGGCGGACCTGCCACACCACCACCGCGATCAGCACCACCGCGGCTGCGCCGATCGCGGCTCCGCGCCCGGCCAGCTGCTCCACCTCGTGATAGGAGTTGCCAGCCAGGTAGCCGATCAGCACGGCGCTGGCACCCCAGACCGCACCGCCGATCGTGTTGTAGGCCAGGAACTTGGGGTAGCGCATCCGGGAAACTCCGGCCAGCAACGGCATCACCGCGCGGAAGAACGCCACGAACCGGCCCAGGAACACCGCGCCGCCCCCGCGCCGGCTGAGGAAGGCCCGCGCCCGCTCCAGCTGAGGCCGCCGGCTCTCGAGCAGGTCGTGGTTCAGCACCCGGGGACCGAAGAACCGGCCCACCTCATACCCCACCGAGTCCCCGACGATCGCCGCTGCGATCACCAGCACCATCATCAGCGGCAGTGACGCATCGCCCCGGCTGGCCATCACCCCGCCGAGCACGGCGGCGGTCTCGCCCGGGAAGACGAATCCCACGAACAGCGCATCCTCGACGAACACCAGGGCGGTCACCAGCGTGTAGGCCAGGGCGGCTGGTACCCCCAGCAACTGGTCCAGAACACCGCTCATCTCGGCATTATCACGGCTGCCGCGGAAACTGCGGGGTCAGCGACTGCAGCGGAACGGCCGATCCGCGAACCAGATCCAGCCCGGCGGTCTCCCGGCCGAGCAGGGCGTTAAGGCCCCAGTCAGCGGCGGTCCGGACCCGGTTGCCGGGCATCGACAGCAGGTGGTACCCGCGGGTCACCGCCTTGGCTGGCCACCCGCTCAGCGGGATGTGCAACGGATCGGCGGCGGCCTGCATCCCACCCAGGTCGACCACGAAACCAAGGTCGGTGTGACGGTATGCGCGGCGCTCGCCCTGCCCGAACGACGCCGCGACATTGCCGGCCGCGGTCTTGCCCTGCCTGGTCGCGTGCTGAGCGGTCATCCCGGTCAGCTGGCCCGGCCGGGTCAGATCAGGGACGGCGGCGATGTCGCCGCAGGCGAACATCTCCCGATGTCCCGGCACGGTGAGGAATTCGTCCACCACCAGGCGTCCCTGCTCGGTCGGCAGCCCGAGCGCCTCGACCAGCGGATCAGGCCGCACACCGACACACCAGACCAGGGTCCGGGTGGGCACGAACCGGCCGTCGGTGAGCTGGACGCCGTCCGCCCGGGCCTCCTTGACCGAAATCCCCATCAGCACTTCGACATCGCGCTCGCGCAGCACCCGGTCGGCGGTGCGCGACAGCCGTTCGTCCAGCTCCGGAAGCACCCGGGCAGCGACATCCAGCAGGAGCCAGCGGACCCGCTCGTTCCGTAGCCGGGGGTGGCGCTGGAGCAGGGCCCTGGTCAGCAGCGGGCCCTGCGCCGCGACTTCGGTGCCGGTGTAGCCTGCCCCGGCCACCGCGAAGCTGAGCCGCGCCGCCCGCTCGGCCGGATCGGATGCGGCGTCGGCTATTTCGAGCTGACGGGTGACATGATCGCGCAGATACACTGCCTCCGGGATGCCGCGGAAGCCGTGCGCGTACTCGCTGATCCCCGGTATCGGCAGCAGCTTGTTCACGCTGCCGATACC
>CAXUFS010000184.1:0-5960 GCA_964250315.1 uncultured Kineosporia sp.
ACGCCGATCTCGAGCCCGAGTTGCTGGGCCGGGTCGAGGAGCTGATCGACTTCACCACCGGGGACGACGCCGACCGCTGACCGATCATCCGGGGCCGATCAGGCGCCGGACGACGGCGTCGGCCAGCAGCCGACCGCGCCGGGTCAGCACCACCAGCCCGGCCCTGGCCGGCCCGGGTTCGGCCAGGCCCTCGGCCACCAGCTCCGGCACCGCCGGGTGGTCGATCGAAAGTCCTTGCGCCAGCCGCACTTCCAGCAGGATCCGTTCCTCCCGGCGCTGGATGTCGTCCAGAACCTCCCGCCCCGCACCTGGACTCAGGCCGGAGTTGAGCCGCTGCGCGTAGGCGGCCGGGTGCTTGACGTTCCACCACCGGACTCCGCCGACGTGCGAGTGCGCACCCGGGCCGATCCCCCACCAGTCGTCGCCGCGCCAGTAGCCCAGGTTGTGCTGGCAGGCCTGGGCCGGTCCAAGGGCCCAGTTGCTGACCTCGTACCAGCGGAAACCCGCGGCTGCCAACAAGTCATCGGCCAGCTCGTACTTGTCGGCCAGGTCGTCCTGATCCGGTTCGGCGACCTGGCCCCGGCGAACCTGGCGGGCCAGCGGCGTACCCTCCTCCACCACGAGTGCGTAGGCGGAGAGGTGATCGGGCGAACAGGCCAGCGCTGCCTCGAGCGACGTCCGCCAGTCGGCCAGTGATTCCCCCGGGGTGCCGTAGATCAGGTCCAGGCTGACCGACAGCCCGGCCGCCCGGGCCCAGGCCACCGCTTGGGGCACCCGGGCTGGGTCGTGGGTACGGTCCAGGGCTGAGAGCACATGCGGGACAGCGGACTGCATGCCGAACGAGACCCGGGTGACGCCGGCCTCGGCCAGCTGGCGCAGCGAATCCGGGCTGACCGAATCCGGGTTCGCCTCGGTGGTGACCACGGGGGGTGGGGTCAGTGCGGGGTCACTGCGGACGGCGCCGAGCATCCGAGCCAGATCGGTCACCGGGAGCAGCGTCGGCGTTCCTCCGCCGAAGAACACCGTCGACGCCGGACGAGCCGGAACGCCACTACGAGCAAGCACTTTGGCGGCCAGGTCGAGCTCGAGCAGGGCGACCGAAGCATATTCGGCCAGGCTGCCCCCGCCGCCCAGCTCGGCCGCGGTGTAGGTGTTGAAATCGCAGTAGCCGCAACGGACGGCGCAGAACGGCACGTGCAGGTACACGCCGAACCGCCGGTTCGCCGCGCCGGATGCGGCCGAGCCGGGCAGGTCCCCGCCAGCCGGGACGGGATCGCCGATGGGCAGAGAACTGGGCATGGATCAGGCTCGGGCAGCGGTCTTTTCGGCGAACCAGCGCAGCGACGGATCGAGGTCCAGGTCGAGCTCGCTGGCGGCGGCCAGCAATGCGCGCATCCGATCGGGCTGGCCCAGCCGGGTGCACTCGCTGATTGTGACGCCGTGCCCGGGCCGATGGGTGACCGTGATCGGATCACCGGTCCCGACAGTGCCCTTCTCCCACACCCGGAGGTAGGCGCCGGGAGTGTTGCGCTGGGTGAATCGCTTGACCCAGTGCGGCTCCCCCATGTGCTCGGCGAAGGTCCGGCACGGAGTGCGGGGTGAGGTGACTTCGAGCAGTACCCCTTCGCCGGGCCTGCCGATCTGCCACCGCTCGCCGATCTCAGCGGCGTTCAGGTCCAGCCCGCTGGTGCGCAGGTTCTCACCGAACCGGCCCGGCTCGATCGGCCGGCCCAGCTCTTCGGCCCACCAATCGGCGTCCTCGTTCGCGTACGCGTACAGCGCGGCGTAGGTACCGCCATGGTCGTCCTTGTCGCACTGCACGTCGCCGGCCAGCCCGGCGAAGCCCACCATCACCCGGCCCGGTACCGCGGCCTTGTCGATGGCTGTGCTGTACGGCTCCTCCCAGGACTTGGGCTTGATCTGGCGCACCACCGAGACGGCGGTCAGCCGTGAGCCGGTCGCTTCACTCTGCTCCATGGCCCCATCTTCACCCGCTCGGGCCTGGCCGAGCCACCCGCGTCAGCTCTCGGTGCCGCCATCGCCGAGCCTGCGCTCCCGTTCGCGCAGGCTGGCCTCCCATTTGCGCAGCGCTTCCTCGTGTTCGCGATCCACCCGCTCCTGATCCCGGCGCAACCGTTCATCGATGTCGCCGGTGTTGCTGGCGGCGGCTGGGCGCTCGTAATCGGGATATCCAGCGGTGCTGGTCGAACGCCAGGCCACGTTGCGGCCCGGCTGCGGTTGCCAGGGGCGGCCGGCGACCAGCCAGGCCACCGAGCCCAGGATGGGCAGGAGAATGATCAGCAGGATCCAGATCACCTTGCTGGGCAGATTCCGGATCAGCAGCTCGTCGGTCTGGATGCAGTCGATCAGGCAGAACACGAGCAAGACGACTTCCACAATTCCAGGCAGAAAATCGATCACGGTTCTGGCACCTCAGCCATCTGGACGGGCCCGCTTGCCCCTCGCCGGCACACTGTCCATGATGATCTTGAAGTTGGCAAGGACACCCGGCGGGATGGACCGGATCTGCTCAGTCAGCCGGAGTTATCGCAGCCGCTCCCATCGACTGGCTGACGTACCCGCCGTTGACCGGCCCGCGGAGAGCGCCCGATAGCCGCCCAGCCACCCGAGGGCCTACGGTCGTGACCGTGACGCTGACCCGGACGCAGCTGGGCGGCAGCGGCGAGCAGGTCAGTGCGCTGGCGCTGGGCTGCATGGGCATGGGCACCCGGGCGGACGACGAGACGTCCTTCGCCACTCTGGACGCCTACGCCGCGGACGGCGGGAACTTCCTCGACACCGCCGACTGCTACGCCTGGTTCTTCGCGCGGGGTACCACCGGTGGGCAGAGCGAAGAACTGCTCGGCCGCTGGTTGCGGCGCACTGGCCAGCGTGACGACATCTTCCTGGCCACCAAGGGGTCGGGCATGAGCCAAGATCCGCAGCAGGACTGGCCGGACGGCGCGCAATCACCGGATTGGAGCAAGGTCCGCTTCGCCGGGGCCGGTGCGAAGACGCTCCGTGACGCACTCGATGGCAGTCTGGCCCGGCTCGGCACCGACCGGATCGACCTCTACTACATCCATGTGGACGACCGCTCGACCGCTCTGGAGGAGACTCTCGAAGCGCTGGCTGGGTTCGTGACCGCGGGCAAGATCCGCTACTACGGCTGGTCCAACGTCAGGACCTGGCGGCTGGAACGGATCCGCGCGCTGTGCGAGGTCAACGGCTGGCCGCAACCGGTCGCCCTGCAGCAGCAGCACAGCTATCTGGCCGCGCCCTCCCGGCGCGACGTCTCGCTGGTCACTCCCGAGCAGCTGGATTACCTGCGCGATCGGGACGGCCAGCTGAGCCTGGTGGCCTATTCGCCGCTGGCCAAGGGTTTGTACGACCTCACCGAGACCGCCCGGGACCGCGGGCTGGCCAGCGGCGGGTACCCGTCCTCGTCCGCCGGGCCGCTGAAGGCACTGGACGCCGTGGCCGCTGAGCTGGGTGTCAAGCCGGGTCAGGTCGTGCTGGCCTGGATGGCCGCGCAGCGCTCGCCGCGGGTGATCCCGCTGATCGGGTCTACCCGGGCCGACCGATATCGCGAGGCGAGCGCGGCCATGGACCTGCAACTCACCGACGAGCAGGTGACCCGCCTGAACGAGGCCTGAGCTCTACTTCTTGGTCCGGTCGGCGGCGGGGGCAGCGTCCGAAGTCAGCGCCGCGATGAAGGCCTCCTGCGGAACCTCCACCCGGCCAACCATTTTCATCCGCTTCTTGCCTTCCTTCTGCTTCTCCAGCAGCTTCCGCTTGCGGGTGATGTCACCGCCGTAGCATTTGGCCAGCACGTCCTTGCGCATCGCCCGGATGTTCTCCCGGGCGATCACGCGGGCTCCGATCGCGGCCTGGATCGGCACCTCGAACTGCTGGCGAGGGATCAGCTTCTGCAGCCGGCCGGTCATCATCACGCCGTAGGCATAGGCCTTGTCCTTGTGCACGATCGAGCTGAAGGCGTCGACCCGCTCGCCTTGCAGCAGCACGTCCACCTTGACCAGATCGGCCGGCTGGTCGCCCTCGGTCTCGTAGTCGAGGCTGGCATAACCGCGGGTCCGGGACTTCAGCTGGTCGAAGAAATCGAACACGATCTCGGCCAGCGGCAGCGTGTAGCGCAGCTCCACCCGGTCCTGGGAGAGGTAGTCCATCCCGCGCAGGCTGCCGCGCCGTTCCTGGCACAGCTCCATGATCGCGCCGATGTACTCCGAGGGTGCCAGCATGGTCGCCCGCACGATCGGCTCCCGGACCTCGGCCAGCTTGCCCTCGGGGAACTCGCTCGGATTGGTCACGGTCACGTGCGTGCCGTCGTCCATCGTCACCTCGTAGACGACGTTGGGCGCGGTCGAGATCAGGTCCAGGCCGAACTCACGTTCCAGCCGCTCCCGGACGATCTCCAGGTGCAGCAGCCCGAGGAACCCGCAGCGGAACCCGAAGCCCAGCGCCACCGAGGTCTCTGGTTCGTAGACCAGCGCCGCGTCGTTCAGCTTGAGCTTGTCCAGCGCGTCCCGCAACGCCGGGTAGTCCGAGCCGTCCAGCGGGTACAGGCCGGAGAACACCATCGGCTTCGGGTCCTGGTAGCCGCTGAGCGCGTGCCCGGCCGGCTTGGACGAGTTGGTGACGGTGTCGCCGACCTTCGACTGCCGGACGTCCTTCACGCCGGTGATCAGGTAGCCGACCTCCCCGACCCCCAGGCCGCCGGATGGGGCCGGTTCAGGCGAGCTGACCCCGATCTCCAGTAGCTCGTGGGTGGCCCGGGTCGACATCATCAGGATCCGCTCACGGGGACTCAGGTGGCCGTCGATCACCCGGACGTAGGTGACCACCCCCCGGTAGGTGTCGTAGACCGAGTCGAAGATCATCGCCCGGGCCGGGGCGCTGGGATCGCCGGTCGGCGCAGGCACCTGGTGCACGATCCGGTCCAGCAGGTGCTCGACGCCCTGGCCGGTCTTGCCCGACACCCGCAGGCAGTCATCCGGCTGGACGCCGATCAGATGGGCCAGCTCCTCAGCGAACTTCTCCGGCTGCGCGGCGGGCAGATCGATCTTGTTCAGCACCGGGATGATGGCCAGGTCGTTCTCCAGAGCCAGGTACAGGTTGGCCAGGGTCTGGGCCTCGATCCCCTGCGCGGCGTCGACCAGCAGGACCGCGCCCTCGCAGGCGGCCAGCGACCGGGACACCTCGTAGGTGAAGTCGACGTGCCCCGGAGTGTCGATCATGTTCAGTGCATAGGACTGGCCCTCCACTTCCCAGGGCATCCGGACTGCCTGCGACTTGATCGTGATTCCGCGCTCGCGCTCGATGTCCATCCGGTCCAGGTACTGGGCTCGCATCTGCCGGGCGTCGACGATGCCGGTGAGCTGCAGCATCCGGTCGGCCAAGGTCGACTTGCCGTGATCGATGTGCGCGATGATGCAGAAGTTGCGGATCGCGGCAGGTGGCGTGGCGGACGGCCGGTGGGCCGTACGGGCCATCGGAGACACGGGCGAACAACCTCGATCGGGTTGGGGTGACAGATGAGGACGGCAGGACGACGCGCCCGTGCCCCATCGTCCCACGGCTGGCTGCGGGTGCTGTTCAGCCGGGTCAGCGGATCGCGGACGGGATCACGCCACTCAGTTCGCCGTCATAGCTGCGCACCTCGTTCGCTGCGGTCATGAACGGCGCGACCGCCGCGCGGGTCAGCCGCTTCACCTGGCTCCCGTCGTCGAAGCCGTGATGGTCGCAGCCGGAGTAGCGCAGCACCGTTTCCCGGCGCATCGTTCCCGCCGCGTCCTGGCCGTAGCCGATCCGTAGCACGATCACCTCGTCGCCGTAGGCGTAGTCCTTGGCGCAGGACGCCGGAGCATTCGGGCCGCCGCCGCCAGGCGCGTCCTGGATCGCCGGGATCGCGGCGGCGGCGCTGGAGCCGGTGATAAGCAACG
>CAXUFS010000185.1:0-5931 GCA_964250315.1 uncultured Kineosporia sp.
GCCGGAACAACGCCCACTACGGGCGGACAGGTCGGTGGACTGCCGACGGCAGGCCCGGGCATCGACCAGGTGGGCACGGCTCTGGGCATCCAGGTACTAGCCGATCGGAGCATCGCGGTGACCGAACAGGCTGTGCTGCCCGAACCGGGGCTGGGCAGCTTCACCCTGACCGTGCCGCCCACCGGGCCGCTGGTGGGCGACGCCAAGAAGCTGGACCCCATGATCCAGGACCTGAACATCCGGATCAACGGAAGCGGGGTCACCGCCGCTCAGACGGGTCCCCGCAAGTGGCGGGTGGCTTCCCCCGGTGCCCAGGCGCGGACAGTGCAGCTCAGCTACCGGCTGACCCGTGCGGTCTCAATCAGTCAACCCTCCAGCCAGGGCCGGGCGCTGGCGCTGGTCACTCCGCTGCTGGCCCAGCTGATGCACGACCGGGGTCAGCCCGCGACGTTCCTGATCCCGGCCGACGGCGTCAGCAACGTGGTCTGCACCACGGCACCCGAGTCGCAGAGCCTGTGCGGAAAACACAAAGACACCAACTGGCTGGTGACGGTTCCAGACGACGCCACGTCGGCCACCGTGCTGTTGCAGCTGGACCTGCGCAGCTGAACCTTCCTGAGCGACCAGGTCAGCCGGACGGCTCCGCGTAGCTCGGCGCAGCGCCGATGGTGAGCGGGATCAGCGTGCGCCCGGTCGGGCCGATCTGGATGCCGGTGCCCATCTGCGGGCATACGCCGCAGTCGAAACACGGCGTCCACCGGCAGTCCTCGACCTCCTCGGCTGACAACGCGTCCTGCCAGTCCTCCCACAGCCAGTCCTTGTCCAGTCCTGAATCCAGGTGGTCCCAGGGCAGCACTTCGGTGAAATCCCGCTCCCGGGTGGTGAACCAGTCGACGCTCAGCTGCGAGCCGGCGAACACTTCGGCGGCGCCGTCCATCCAGCGCTGGTAGGAGAAGTGCTCGCTCCAGCCGTCGAACCGGCCACCGCTCTGCCACACTCGCTTGATCACCGCACCCACCCGGCGGTCACCGCGCGACAGCAGTCCTTCCACGATTCCCGGGCGGCCATCGTGGTAACGGAATCCGATCGCCCGGCCGTACCGCTTGTCGCCCCGGATCGCGTCCCGCAACTGAGCCAGCCGATCGTCGACCACGTCAGCCGGGGTCTGGCCGGCCCATTGGAACGGCGTGTGCGGCTTGGGTACGAACCCGCCGATAGACACGGTGCAGCGAATGTCCCTGGATCCGGAAACCTCTCGCCCCGTGGCAATGACGCGCTTGGCCAGCTCGGCGATCTGCAGCACGTCGTCGTCGGTCTCGGTCGGCAGGCCGCACATGAAGTACAGCTTCACCTGCCGCCAGCCGTTGCCGTAGGCGGTGGCCACGGTCTGGACCAGATCGTCCTCGGTGACCATCTTGTTGATCACCTTACGGATCCGCTCACTGCCGCCCTCGGGGGCGAAGGTCAGCCCGGAACGGCGGCCATTGCGAGAGATCTCCTTGGCCAGGTCGACGTTGAAGGCATCCACCCGGGTGCTGGGCAGAGACAAACCGGTCTGAGAGCCCTGGTACCGATCGGCCAGCTGCTTGGTCAGCTCGGCGATCTCGGAATGGTCCGCGCTGGACAGACTGAGTAGCCCGACTTCTTCGAAACCGGTTGCGGCCAGGCCTTTCTCGACCATCTGGCCGATCCCGGGCAGAGACCGTTCACGCACTGGGCGAGTGATCATCCCGGCCTGGCAGAACCGGCAGCCGCGGGTGCAGCCGCGGAAGATCTCCACGCTCATCCGCTCGTGCACCGACTCGGCCACCGGGATCAGCGGCTGCTTGGGGTAGGGCCACTGGTCCAGGTCCATCACGGTGTGCTTGCCCACCCGCCAGGGCACACCCGGCCGGTTCGGCGCGACCCGCTGGATCCGCCCATCCGGTAAGTAGGCGACGTCGTACAGGCTGGGCACGTACACCCCTCCGGCCTGAGCCAGCCGGAACAGCAGCTCCGGACGGCCGCCCGGTTCTCCCTCCTGCTTGAACCTCTTGATGATCTCGGTGATCGCGCCGACGGCCTGCTCACCGTCCCCGAGCACGGCGGCGTCGATGAAGCTGGCGATCGGCTCCGGGTTGAACGCGGCGTGCCCACCAGCGATCACGATCGGATCGTCGCCGGTGCGGCGGCTGGCCTCGATCGGGATGCCGGCCAGATCGAGGGCGTTCAGCAGGTTCGTGTAGCCCAGTTCGGTGGAGAAGGAGACGCCGAGGACGTCGAAGGCCCGGACCGGGCGATGCGCATCCACGGTGAACTGAGGGATGCCGTGCTGGCGCATCAGCCGTTCCAGGTCGGGCCAGACCGCGTAGGCCCGCTCGGCCAGAGCGTCGTCCCGCTCGTTCAGCACCTCGTAAAGGATCATCACGCCCTGGTTGGGCAAGCCGACCTCGTAGGCGTCGGGGTACATCAGCGCCCAGCGCACCGTGGCCGGCCCGGCGACGTCCCAATCCTTGACCGTGCTGTTCAGCTCGCCGCCGACGTACTGGATCGGCTTGGTGACGTGGGGCAGCAGCGGCTCCAGCCGGGAGAACACCGATTCGGGACTGGTCCGGAGCATGGCGTCCACTGTAATGGCGCCGAGCTGAGCTTCCAGCTGATCTCCGCGTCAGAGGCCGGGAAACCACAGGCCGATCTCGCGCCCGGCGGACTGCGGCGAATCCGAGCCGTGCACCACGTTCTGCTGCACTGACGTTCCCCAGTCGCGGCCCAGGTCGCCGCGGATCGACCCCGGGGCGGCCTTGATCGGATCAGTGGCCCCGGCCAGGCTGCGGAAGCCGGCGATCACCTGCTCGCCCTCGATGACCGCGGCCACGACCGGCCCGGAGCCCATGAATTCGACCAGGCCGTTGTAGAACGGCTTGCCCATGTGCTCCTCGTAGTGCTGGGAGAGCAGGTCACTGGACGGCACCCGCAGGTCCAGCGCCACGATCATGTAGCCCTTGGCCTCGATCCGGCGCAGCACCTCGCCGACCTGCCCACGTCGCACGCCGTCCGGCTTCACGATCACCAGTGTCTGTTCCGCACTCATGATCCGGTTTCCTTCCGCTGGCCTGCGCTGTCCTCGGCTCGTCTGAGCGGCGCAAGCCTAGTGGGCCCTCCAGGCGACCGGCCCCGTGGATTCCTCAAGACCGGCCGGTGTGCGGGCGATGAGGCAGACATGGCCCGCCCGCCGCTGACAATCGCCCTGCAGTCCGTCCTCGCCGCCCGGATCGACGGTGCCCGTCGTCCGGATCTGCTCGCGGCGCTGGCGGACAAAGCGGACACTCCGCTGGCGAGCGTGCACTCCCTGCCCCGGCTCATCCCGCTCCAGCGAGCCCAGCTGGAGGCAGTGAGTCCGGAGCTCGACCCCGATCCCGCCGCCGCCTGACAGCGAAAAGATTTTGGCCCGGGTTGTCGATCCGCCGGGCGGTCAATCGACGCATTCGTGAAAGCCTGGATCGGCCAGGCTGACACGAAGGGATAACAGCGATGCGGTTCATGATGATGGTCAAGGCGAGCTCGGAGTCCGAAGCCAGCCAGATGCCGACCACGCAAGAGCTGACCGAGATGGGCGCCTACAACGAGGAACTGGTCAAGGCCGGCGTCCTGCTGGCGGCCGATGGCCTGCTGCCCAGCTCGAAGGGGGCCCGGGTGACCTTCTCCCAGCAGGACACCCAGAAGCGGACCACAGTGACCGACGGCCCGTTCACCGAGGCCAAGGAGCTGGTGGCCGGCTTCTGGATCATCGATGTGAAGTCGCTCGATGAGGCCATCGAGTGGGCTCGCCGGGTGCCCTTCGTGGAAGGGGAGATCGAGGTCCGGCAGGTGGCCGAGGCCGACGACTTCGGTGACGCGCTCACTCCGGAGCTGCGCGCTCAGGAGGAACGGTTGCGCGCCCAGACCGCCAGTTCGTAGGCGTCCGGGGATGCGGCATGATCGGGAGGCGTGCAGCCTGTCGATCGGGCCATCGAGGCGGTCTGGCGGATAGAGTCCGCCCGGCTGATCGGTGGCCTCGCCCGTATCGTCCGGGACGTCGCGACGGCCGAGGATCTGGCTCAGGATGCGCTGGTCGCGGCGCTCGAGCAGTGGCCGGCCTCCGGTGTCCCGGATCGTCCGGGCGCTTGGCTGATGTCGGTGGGCAAGCGCCGGGCGATCGACCTGATCCGCCGCGAGCAGACCCTGGGTCGCAAGCTCGGGGAGCTTGGGCACCAGCTGACGGATGCCCAGGTTCGCGAGAGCGAAGCGCTGGGCGGCCCGCTCGATCCGATCGAGGACGACCTGCTCCGGTTGCTGTTCGTCGCCTGTCATCCGGTGCTGACCCGGGAGGGCCGGGTGGCGCTGACGCTGCGGCTGCTCGGAGGCCTCAGCACCGATGAGATCGCCCGGGCCTTCTTGGTGCCCGAAGCGACCATGGCCCAGCGCATCGTCCGGGCCAAGCGGACGCTGACGGCCAAGCGGGTGCCGTTCGAGGTCCCTACCGCAGATGAGCTACCACAGCGCCTGGCCTCAGTACTGGAAGTCGTCTATCTGGTGTTCAACGAGGGCTATACCGCCACCACCGGCGGTGACTGGCTCCGGCCAGAACTGTGCCGGGAAGCGCTGCGGCTGAGCCGGGTGCTGGCGCAGCTGATGCCCGCAGAGCCTGAGGTGCATGGCCTGGTCGCGCTGATGGAGGTGCAGGAGTCGCGGTCCCGGGCCCGGGTGGGCACAGGCGGCGAGCCGGTGTTGCTTCTGGATCAGGACCGCTCCCGATGGGATCAGCTACTGATCCGCCGGGGCCTGGCGGCGCTTGAACGGGGCAGGGGCCTGCTCGGCACGGGCCCGGCCGGCCCCTATCTGCTCCAGGCCGAGCTGGCCGCCTGCCATGCCCGGGCTCGGACCGCGGCGGAAACCGATTGGTCGCGGATCGCCAGCCTGTACCAGGAACTGGCCGTGCTGACGCCCTCCCCGATCGTGGAGCTCAATCGGGCGGTCGCGGTGTCCATGGTCTGCGGGCCGCAGGCCGGGCTGGATCTGCTGGACGCGCTCGGATCACCGCCGGCGCTGGACGGCTATCACCTGATCCCCAGTGTGCGGGGGGATCTGCTGGCCCGGCTGGGCCGGCCCGTTCAAGCCCGGGCCGAGTTCGAACGCGCAGCCAGCCTGACCCGAAACGCCCGGGAGCGGGCCCTGCTGCTGGGCCGGGCCGCTGGGCTCGAGGATGGGCCGGCCTGACCCACGCGCAGGCCGGCTCGGCCCTTCATCCGCCGGTCACGTGGACATCACGGATGGTGGCGCTGTTGGCGCTGCCCAGCTCGGTGACCCAGAGCATCCAGTAGCGGTGACGGCCGCCGTCCGCACCCTTGAGCGTGGTGGCACCGCTGGCCGAGGAGGTTCGCGACACAGGCGGGTAGCTCTGACTGCCACCACCGCTGTCGCCGGCCCGCAGCTCGACACTCAGCGGGCCATCATCAGCGGTGAAGCTGACTGCTGAAACCTCGTGCTGAGCACCCAGGTCCAGCACCAGTCCGATGCCGGGCTTGAGGTTGCCGAAGGTACGGCTGGAGTAGATCTGCGTCGTCCAGCCGCCGCTCCGGGGCCGGAACCCGCTTCCGCCGGAGGGGTCGTAGCTGGTGGCCTTGACCGGAAGGGTGGCGCTCGTGGATGCGTCCCTGGCGCTCGAGCCGCCGCCGTTCCCGCTGCTCCCCCCGATGGTCCGGATCACGATCAGCAGCACGACGGCGACCAGCGCAGCCATCAGCAGGAGGAGCCGACCCGGGCCCCGGGCCGGGGCGCTCATACTCGGGGCCGGCGGCGGCTCCGGCGGCTCCGGCAGCTCCGGCAACTCCGGCAGCTCCGGCGGCGGAGCGGGCGCTGGCTGCGGCGGTAACTCCGGCTGCGGCGGTAACTCCGGCTGCGGCGGTAACTCCG
>CAXUFS010000186.1:0-5928 GCA_964250315.1 uncultured Kineosporia sp.
ACCCAGCCGTTCCGATCGAGCTCGACCTCACCGGGGTCGAGATCAGCCTGGCGGGCGTGGCGGGCGGGATCACCGCCCGGATCAACGCTTCAGCGGTCAAGCTGCTGGATGTCACCGGTCCGTTGCAGCTGCAGACATTCTCGGCCTCCGTCAAGGGGAGTGCGCTGATCCGCAGCAACTCTCAGATCACCAGCGAGTCCTCCTCGATCCGGCTGACCCTGGCCGACGGCAGCGATGTCCGGGTGGAGGCGACCAGCCGGATGGGCCGGTTGAACCTGCCGGATGACGGCGGAAGTCACCTGCGGGACGGGGAAACTCGCCGGTTTACGACCGGCAGCGGTGAGAGCCTGTTGACCCTGGACTCGGTGATGAGCTCGGTCACCATCGATACCCCCAGCTGGGTTCACTCCGGATGACCAGGCGCCCACCGGCCAGCTGTCCGGTCTGCTCGCAGCGCCTTCAGGTCACCCAGCTTGGTTGCCCGTCCTGCGGCACCGGACTGACCGGAGCCTTCGACGGCTGTGAGTTCTGCGCACTGGACGACGCCCAGCGCAGCCTGCTGAGGATCTTTCTGGCCTCGCGCGGCAACGTGCGGGAGCTGGAACGGCATCTGGGGGTGAGCTATCCGACCGCCCGGTCGCGCGTCGACGATCTGCTCCGGACGCTGGGGCTGGCGCCGAGCGACGTGGGGAGTGACCCCGAGCCAGCGGATACGCGGCTGGCCACGCTGCGTGCGGTC
This sequence comes from uncultured Kineosporia sp., assembly GCA_964250315.1. Classification (GTDB taxonomy): domain Bacteria; phylum Actinomycetota; class Actinomycetes; order Actinomycetales; family Kineosporiaceae; genus CAXUFS01. The sequence continues at coordinate 740 of CAXUFS010000186.1, forward strand.
GCGCAGGGAGAACTGGGAGTGGACGAGGCTCGCACCCTGCTCGACGGGGCCTGACTCCTCAGTCCTATACCGAGCCGGAGCTGGTGGCCGAGCCGATAGCTCCCTGCTGCGGCACCGTCCCCGGCTGGGACTGTGTGCCCTGCTGCGGCACCGTCCCCGGCTGGGACTGTGTGCCCTGCTGGCCCAGGCCAGCACCGCCGCCCGGAGGTCCGAAACTCCCGAAACCGCCCTGCCCGAAACCGCCCTGGCCAGAAGGGTTCTGACCGGCCGGGCCGACCTGCGCCGATGACGATCCATGGTCCTTGCCGACCACGAAACCGGTTCCGAAGCCGGCTCCGAGCAGAACCACCCCGCCCAGGATCGCGCTGATCACCGGGGTGCGCAGCCGCTCGATGAAGCCGCTGCCGGACGCCGGAACAGGCGGGTACCCGGGAGCATCCGGATCGCTGGGCGCACGTGTCACCGGGCCATCCAGCCGCTCATGGGCAACCGGGCCGGCCGGGCCCGGAATCGAAGCTGCCGAAGCCGGACCGCTGACCCACTCCTGGTCACCCCACGGAACCGGGGGCAGTCCCGGCTGCGTCTCACCAGCTGAAACCGATGCTGCGGGAATTGTTTTCCTGGTCATGTTCTCGTTCATGAGCACCACCTTGACCGGCCACCGTGACAGCGGGCTGGGCCGGTGCTTTGAGCTGCCTGTGCACCTCGTGGCATCCGGCTCACCGGCGCGGCCCACCCGGCCGGGCGAGCCAGGCGCTATTTCAGCTCACGTCGGTGCAGCCGCCAGCTGCCCAGCAGCACCGGCAGGCCGATCCACAGCAGTGCGGCCGTGCCCAGGTGGGCCCAGTTGTCCTTGGTCATGGTGTTGTCGGCCAGCGGCCCGGCGGCACTGGTCAGGTCGAGCCATTGCACACTCTTGCTCAGCGCCTTGATGGTGCTGCCCAGGATGGCCAGCACGTTCGGCAGCACGAAGTAGAGCACGATCGCGGCCGGGGTGTTCATCAGCAGCAGCCCGAAGGCGATCCCGGTGACCACCAGGGTCACCTGGAACAGCGCGGCGGTGGCGATGGCAACCGGCTTGATCTTCCAGTCCGCATGCTCGGACAGGCCGAGCAGCACGGCCAGGGCGTGTCCGATCGCGGCCACCAGCAGGCTGAAAACCATTGACAGCAGGGCATAGACGATCCCGGCCAGGAACTTGGCCAGGATCACCTTCCATCGGTTCGGTACCAGGCTGAAGGTGGTCAGCGTGGTCCGCTGGGAGAACTCGGTGGTCACCATCATGATGCCGAGCACCGGCAGCAGGATCGCCACCGGGAACAGAGTGGCCTGAAAGAAGTTGTAGAACGTTCGGTCCGAATCCTCACCGGCGAACAACCCGATGGTGACGAACAGCACCGACACCGCGGCGATCGTCAGCAACAGCCAGAATCCGGATCGGGTGTCCACCATCTTGCGCATCTCGACCCGGGTGAGCCGGACCAGGCCGGGCCGCCGGAGCTGGGACCGATCCACCCGGATCGGCGAAGTCAGCATCTGCGTGCTCACGAGCGCACCTCCGCTGCCGTCGTCTTCTGTTCCGTCACCGGCGAATCGGGATCGGGGCTCGACGTCAGCTGGAAGAACAGACTCTCCAGCCCAGCCCCCTCCGCCGGGCGAAGTTCGGTCAGTACCACTCCGGCCGCAGCAGCCGCCCGGCCGACGTCGACCGCCTCCGCTTCGACCAGAAATCCCTGCTGGGCCGCACTGAAAGTGAGTCCCGCACTGCTGAGTGCGCTTTCGAGCAACTGAGAGTCAGCTCCTTTCACCAGCACACCCTTTCCGGCCAGCAGTTCCGACTTGGAACCGTCCGCGGCGATCTTCCCGTTGCCGATCACCACCAGGTGGTCAGCCAGTGCCTCCACCTCGTGCAACAGGTGCGACGAGAGCAGCACGGTGCCACCACGATTGGCGAAATCACGGAGCAGATGACGCATCCAGGCGATGCCCTCCGGGTCGAGCCCGTTGGCCGGCTCATCCAGTACGAGCACCGACGGGCTGCCGATCAGGGCGTGCGCGATACCCAGGCGCTGCCGCATGCCCAGCGAGTAGTTGCCGATCCGCCGCTTGGGCGCCGGGCCGCCCAGGCCGACCAGATCCAGCATCTGCGTGACCCTGTCCCGCGGCACCCCGACCACGTCGGCGGCCAGCCGCAGCACCTCCCGGCCGGTCCGCCCGGCATGCTGGGCCGAGGCATCCAGCAGCACTCCGACTTCGCGGCCGGGATTGGGCAGGCTGTGATAGGGCACCCCGTTGATGGTGCTGGTCCCAGATGACGGCAGAGTCAGGCCACACAGCACCCGCAGGGTGGTGCTCTTGCCCGCACCGTTGGGCCCCAGGAAGCCGGTGACGGTGCCGGGCTGGCAGCCGAAGCTGACATCGTCGACGGCGGTGTAGCCGCCATAGCGCTTGGTGACATGTTCGATCGAGATCATGGCTCCACTGTGTCGCGTGGGCAGTGACCAGGCCAGTACCTGAGGGCTCTGGGTGACCCCTACCAAGGGCTGATCCTGACCGGTGCCGGAGTAGCCGATCGGCTCTTTCGGGCTCGGCCTCTGGTTGCGGCTCGAAGGCCGGCCTAGGCTCGAAAGGGTGCGGCGCAGCGACCCGGCCCTGACCAGCCTCGATCATCCGGGGCTACTTCCGGCCGCACTGCTGGGTGAACCCCGGCCCGGGAACGAAACCGTGCCCCGGTCGCTGCGGGACTGGATTGCCGACGCGCTTGCGTTCCTGCTCAGCCTCGGCCTGGGCTGGGCGGTGCTGAGTATCTCGCTGGTCGACGCGCCAGCCTCCGGCACGACCGTCCTCATCGACGTCGTGCTGGGATGCGCTGGCTGCTTGAGCCTGTGGTGGCGACGGCGCTGGCCGGTTCAGATCGGGCTGTTCACCGCGGCTCTGGGCGCGGTATCGATGTTCTCCGCCGCCGCCGGCACGATCGCCCTGTTCACAGTGGCCGTGCATCGAAGCTTGAGCCGGGTGTTGCTGGTCGTGCTCGCCGGTCTGGCCGGCACCGTGCTGCTGGCCCTCTTGCGGCCGGACCACACCAGTCCGCTGTGGGTCGACCTGGTCATCGGCATCCTGATCACCTCGGCCGCCGTGGCCTGGGGAATGATGGTCAGAGCCCGCCGCCAGGTGCTGATCTCGCTGCAGGAGCGAGCCGAGCGAGCCGAGTCCGAACAGCGGCTGAGGGTCTCCCGGGCCCGGCACATGGAGCGGACCCGGATCGCCCGGGAGATGCATGATGTTCTGGCGCACCGGATCTCGTTGATCAGCGTGCACGCCGGGGCGCTGGAATTCTCGGCCGGAGCCACGCCGCAGGACGTGGCCGGCTCGGCCGCCGTGATCCGGCGCAGCGCCCACCACGCGCTGGAGGATCTGCGCGAGATTCTCGGCGTCCTGCGCGCCGACCAGCAGCCGGATCTGGAAACCGACCCGATCGAGCGGCCGCAGCCCACCCTGGCCGATCTGCCTGGACTGGTGGAGCAGTCGCGCTCCGCGGGAATGAACCTGACCATCAGCGACCGGTTGAGTGAGCCGGATGGGGTGCCAACCAGTTTGGCCCGCACGGCTTTCCGGGTCATCCAGGAGGGTCTCACCAACGCCCGCAAGCATGCGCCGCACACCGCGGTGACGGTCCGGCTGGACGGCGGGCCGGGCCCGGGCCTGGACGTCGAAGTCCGCAATCGCGTGTCCGTGCTGGTGGCGGACGGATCCACCAGAACCGTTGCCGCCCTGGCCATTCCTGGAGCTGGTCAAGGGCTGGCCGGACTGGCTGAACGGGTCAGCCTGATCGGCGGCCGGCTGGAACACGGCCCGGGCGCGGACGGCGACTTCCATCTGCACGCGTGGCTGCCGTGGCCGGCCTGAGCGCAGCCGGCCAGGTCCGGGCCGGGCCGGTCCGGGTGCTGGTGGTGGACGACGATCCGCTGGTCCGGGCAGGCCTGTCGCTGATGCTGGCGGGCAGCAAAGAGGTGCAGATCGTCGGTGAGGCTGGCGACGGCGCGGCGGTACCCGCGGCGGTCGTGGCGAACCGGCCCGATGTGGTGCTGATGGACATCCGGATGCCCGGCGTGGATGGCCTCGCGGCGGCCGAGGCGGTGCAGCGCCAGCCCGATCCACCGGCGGTGATCATGCTCACCACGTTCGATGCCGACGAGTATCTGCTCCGGGCGCTGCACGCCGGGGCCAGTGGCTTCCTGCTCAAGGACACCCCGCCCCCGGAGCTGGTCAGGGCCATCCTGCTGGTCGCGGCGGGTGAGGCGATGCTGTCGCCCGCGGTGACCCGGCGGCTGCTCAGCCACGTCACCGGACCAGTTCAGACCGCCCGGCGAACGCGGGCAGCGCAGCTGATCGGTGGGCTGAGTGAGCGAGAACGTGAGGTGGCGGTCGCGATCGGCCAGGGGCGGTCGAATGCCGAGATAGGGGCCGAGCTGTACATGGGCCTGGCCACCGTGAAGGCGCACGTGTCCCGGCTCCTGACCAAGCTGGAGTGCGCCAACCGGGTGCAGATCGCGCTGCTCGCGCACGACGCGGATCTGGCCTGACCGACCCGCTTCCGCGGCCGCGAGCGGCCTGGCCAGATCCGCTCCGCAGGCCTGTTCAGCTCGCCCGTTCAGAGATCCGCAGCCACCGGTGCGGCCGGGCAGTTGTAGGTCAGCGGCTCACCGTCCCGCTCAGCCAGCTGGATCGATCGGGCCCCGGACCTGATCGCGGCCACCGCAGTGCGGCTCTGGTCAGCCAGCAGATGCTGTCGCCAGCTTCGCGGACAGGGCACCGCCGGTCCCGGCGCCCCCGCTCGTGGCCCGGGCAGGGTGAGCGGGAGATACCGGCTGGCTGGGCCGAGGTCCAGCCGGATCAGGTACTGCCCGGGCGGCCAGGCTTTGGTGCTGACACTGGCCTGGACCGGCCAGGCAGCGGGATCGCCGACCGGCGAGGGCGACACCTGGATGACACGGTGCCAGACCTGACGCCCACGGGCACCGCCGTACCAGCCGATCCGGAATGCGCGCAGCCGCACGTTTCCGGAACCGTCGATGTGGAAGCCGACCCGTTGACCGGACCGCACCACCACCTTGCTGGTGTAGGCCTGCAATCCCGGCGCCGATCCGCGGGCGGCGCTGATCCACCACTCCGCCGAGCCCGTTTTCAGG
>CAXUFS010000187.1:0-5884 GCA_964250315.1 uncultured Kineosporia sp.
GCGGGCCGTTGATGTCGCCGAGCTGCTGAACCGCGTGCTCGGCGCGCTGCGCGACAAAGCCAAAAAGGTGGCGCGCAAGATCGGCGACGACGATTGGATTCGCCTGCGCGCGTTGCACGACGCGGCGCTCAGCAAGCAAGACGGCGCGCTCGCCCGGCTCAGACGTGCCGTTCCTGTGTGGGGACGTCACGCCGCGGCGGCTCAGGGTGCAGGAAGGCGACGTGCGCCCGCCCCCGAACGGCGGCCCGGGCGTCGCGGCGGCGGCGCAGGCCTGCGGGTCGGCCACGGCTGCGTCGAAGGCCGCGTCGCCCGGGCCGTAGAGCTTCGGTACCGGCTCCCCGGGAAGGATCCAGCTGCGCCAGCTCCGCTCCGCCTCGGCGAGATGGCGGAGCAATCCGAGCAACGACATGGTCGAGGGTGGCACCGACCGCCGGGCCAGCTGCTCGGCGTCCAGCCCCTCGCACTTCATCAGCAGAGTCATCCGGTAGCTGCTCAGGTAGTCCTGCAGCGTGGCCAGTTCGCCGTCCGGACTCAGGCCCGCGCTGTTGCGGGGATCCAGATCCGGATCGAGCCACATGTCGGGCAAAACGACGGCCTGGCTCCACCGCTGAGGCTGGTCGCTCACACCGGTCATCGTGCTCAGGCGGGGTTCGCCCCGCAACCTGATTCGGGCCCGCGCGCATGGACGCCTGGTCCGGCTCAGCAGCGCCCGGCGGGTGAGGTCCAGGCCGGTAAGCTGGGTGTGTGGTTTCCCCCCGGTCCGTCGCTGTTGTCACCCTCGGCTGCGCTCGTAACGAGGTTGATTCCGAGGAGCTGGCCGGGCGACTGGAGGCGGCAGGCTGGCAACTGGTGGACCAGGCCGCCGACGCCGATGTGGCGGTGATCAACACCTGCGGCTTCGTCGAGCAGGCCAAGCAGGACTCGATCAACACGCTCCTGGAAACGGCCGATCTGCGCGACGGTGCCGGTCGCGACGGCGCCCGGACCCAGGCTGTGGTGGCGGTCGGCTGCCTGGCTGAGCGCTACGGGGAGCAACTTGCGGCCGAACTACCCGAGGCGGACGCCGTCCTCGGCTTCGACTCCTATGCCACCCTTTCGTCCACCCTGGCCGCCATCCTGCACGGCGAGCGCCCGGCCTCTCACGTGCCGCGGGATCGGCGCACCCTGTTGCCGCTGGCACCCGCGGCTCGCCGCGCGAACCTGTCCCCGGCTCCGGCTGGTGTCACCGACCTGCCCGACCTGCCCGAGGGGCTGGCTCCGGCCAGTGGGCCCCGGGTGCTCCGGCGGCGGCTTGATGGCCGGCCCTGGGCTCCCCTGAAGCTGGCGTCCGGATGCGATCGCCGCTGTGCGTTCTGCGCGATCCCCGCCTTCCGGGGAGCGTTCGTGTCCCGTCGCCCGGCTGAGGTGCTGACCGAGGCGCGCTGGCTGGCCGAACGGGATGTGACTGAACTGTTCCTGGTCAGTGAGAACTCGACCTCCTACGGCAAGGACCTCGGGGATCTGCGGCTGCTGGAGACGATGCTGCCGGAGCTGGCCGCGGTGGACGGGATCGGCCGGGTCCGGGTGTCGTACCTGCAGCCGGCCGAACTGCGCCCCGGCCTGTTGGAGGCCATCGCCGCCACTGCGGGAGTAGCGCCCTACTTCGATCTGTCCTTTCAGCACGCCTCCAACCGCGTGTTGCGGGCGATGCGCCGGTTCGGCGGCACCACCGACTTCCTGAACCTGCTGGACCGGATCCGGGCAATCAGCCCAGCGGCCGGAATCCGCTCCAACGTGATCGTCGGTTTCCCCGGCGAGACCGAGGACGACGTCGACGAGCTGGCCGCCTTCCTGGAGGCGGCCCGGCTGGACGTGATCGGTGTGTTCGGCTACTCCGACGAGGACGGCACCGAGGCCGCCGGGCTGGACGGCAAGCTGGCTCAGCCGGTGATCGATGCCCGGGTCGCCCGGATCCGCGACCTGGCCGAGGAACTGGTGGCCCAGCGGGCCGAGGAACGGATCGGTGAGCTGGTCGAGGTGCTGATCGAGGGCACCGACGAGGAGGACCCCTCGATCGCGGTGGGCCGCAGCGCTCATCAGGGCCCCGAGGTCGACGGCATCACAATGCTGCCGGATACCCACGCCAAGATCGGCCAGTTCGTCACTGCCCGGGTGACCGGCTGTGCTGGCGCGGATCTGATCGCCGAACCGCTGGACCCGAAGCTGCGGTGAGTGCGGGCGCAGCTCCTCGGCCTGTGCGGGACCGCCACGTCTCCGTGCGGCCGAGCAACTGGAACATCGCCAACGCGCTGACCCTGACCAGGCTTGCGCTGGTTCCGTTGTTCATCGCGCTGCTACTGCAGCGGGACGGGCATCAGGCCGGCTGGCGGCTGGCCGCGGTGACCTCGTTCGTGCTGGCCATGGCCACCGACCGGGTGGACGGCGAACTGGCCCGGCGCTGGCACCTGATCACCGATCTGGGCAAGATCGCCGATCCGATCGCGGACAAGGCCCTGGTTGGTGCCGCACTGATCGCGCTGTCGGTGCTGGGCGAGCTGTGGTGGTGGGTGACCATCCTGGTGCTGCTGCGCGAGGTGCTGGTCACGCTGATGCGGTTCATCGTGATCCGGCACGGGGTGATGCCGGCCGGACGGGGCGGCAAGATCAAGACCGCGGCTCAGGCGCTGGCCATCACGCTGTACGTCGCGCCGCTGCCCTCGGTGCTGCGGCCGGTCGCGGTGGTGGCGATGGTGGTGGCGGTGGTGCTCACCGTTGGCACCGGGATCGACTACGCGGTCCAGGGAGTGCAGCTGCGCCGGGTCAGTGAGCGCACGGCGGCTCGGCAGAAGGCACGGCAGGATGTCCGTCAGGAGGCCCGGCAGGAGGCGAGCCGAGTGGCCAGGGCGGCGGCCGAGCGCGTGGCCCGGGCGGCGGCCGACCGATCCGGCGGTCAGGGGGCTCGGGCGGCCGCATCGCCGCCGCCTTCTTCGCCGTCGTCAACGGCGGGCTGAGTCGCGATGTCCCTGCCAGTGCCGGACCCGGCCCCAGCCGAGCTGGCCTCGCAGGTGATTTCAGCTCTGAGCGAACGAGGCCAGACCGTAGCGATGGCCGAGTCACTGACTGGTGGACTGCTCACGGCCGCCCTGGTCGAGATGCCCGGTGCTTCGGTGGTGCTGCGCGGGGGCGTCGTCGCCTACGCGACCGATCTGAAGTCCCGGGTGCTGGGCGTTGACGTCGCGCAGCTGGCGGCGACCGGCCCGGCCGATCCCGGTGTTGCCGCTCAGATGGCATCCGGAGTCCGCACCCTGCTGGAGGCCGACTGGGGCGTGGCCACCACCGGGGTGGCTGGTCCGGGACCGCAGGACGGCGTCCCGGCTGGGACGGCGTTCATCGCCGTGGCCGGACCGGACGGCGGCATCGCATCCGCTGGCCTGCAGCTGGCGGGCGGACGATCACAGGTAAGGGCTCGATCGGTTCAGCGGGCGCTCCAGCTGCTGGCTTTGGCTCTCAGCGGTGAAGCTGAGCACTGATGACTCGTTCCCCCGGGCACAGACCAGACCCCGGACGCGCCGGAACAGGCCGGTGCCCGCGACCGTTGAACCGCATATGCCACCCGACGAATTGCATGGATCCACCGGCAGACCATCCGCCGCCGCGCCGGGTCCGCCTGCCGGTCGGATCACAGTGCCCCGGGGTACCGTGGATGAGTGGCGCCGGAGATTGCCGGCTTTGCCAGGGGCGCCGCAGGCGGTGCTTCAGGCTGGCGCTCAATCCGCCGATATCGGCGGACAGCGACAGTTCGGCCACACATCTGTAATGGTTCAGGCGCAAGATGGTGTGGCAGCCGCCGGTGCGGACGCTCGGAACGGTGCGACACTCGGACGACCCGGGAAGGGAGGGCGTGCTGTGGTTCTACTCAGGCAGGAGATCGGCGACGTGCTCCGAGATGCCCGGCGCCAGCAGGGCCGCACCCTGCGCGAGGTGTCGTCCGTGGCGCGGGTCTCCCTGGGTTATCTGAGCGAGGTCGAGCGCGGCCAGAAGGAAGCGTCGTCGGAGTTGCTGGCCTCGATCTGCGGGGCCCTTGAGGTGCCGTTGTCCTCTGTGCTGATGGAGGTCAGCTCCAGGGTCGCAACTGCTGAAGGGCTGATCCCTGGTCCGGCCGTGCGCGTCCCGGACACTGTCCCGGACGACTTGGCAGGCGAGCTGGCGGGCGCGGCCTGAAAGATTTCGCGGTCTCGCAGGTTCCGCACCCGTCGCTGTCCCGTCCCATGGTGGATCAGCGCCGGTAGCCGCTCCGATTCTTCCGGGGCCCGGAGCCGAGCGGGCGCATGGGCTGGCCGCTGTCAGTCGGCACAGCTCCGGGCTGACAGTAGGGGCACCAGAACACGACTCGTTCGTGACTACCAACCTCCAGCGGCGCCACCCGGATCGTGGTGCCACAACGGCGGCAGGGCCGGCCCGAGCGCGAATGCACGTACTCGCGCTGGCCGTTGCGGATGTCGCCTGTAGTGGACTGAATAGCGCGCCCCAGATTGGCCCGCATCATCAGCTGGATGCGGTCGATCAGCCGCTGCGGATCCCGGATCCGGCTGGCCGGGGTCCATGGGTTGATCCCGCCCACGAAGCAGCCTTCGCTCATGTAGAACGTCCCGATCCCGGCCAGCACTCGCTGATCCAGCAGCAGGTCGCCGATCGCGCGCTGCCCGTTCTCCGCGATGGTCGCGGCGACGGCGCTGGCGTCGAATTCCTCGGTCAGGATGTCTGGGCCCAGGTGCCCGACGAATTCGTGTTCCCGGTCGGTGGCGACGACGTCGAGCTCGCCGAGGTGCTCTCCTGCGGCCGACCACTGCTCGTTGCCCAGAATCACCCGGATGTTGCGGAGCCGGCGCTGAGGCTGGGAGCCGGTGCGGTACACGTGCCAGGAGCCATCCATTCGCAGGTGACTGTGCACAGTCAGGCCGTCGCAGCGGATCAGCAGCCGCTTGCCCATGGCAGTGACCTGGCTGACCTCGCGTCCGCGCAGGTCCACCGTGGCCAGGCTGGGCCAGCGGAAGTCGCTCACAGTCAGCACCCGGCCGGCCAGAGCAGCATGCAGACGCCGGGCAGTTCGCAGGACCACGTCTCCCTCGGGCACGCTCCCATGCTGCCCCCTGAAGGCGGATCAGGCGCGCAGGCGCAGACCTCGCGGAGTGGCCCGGAATCCGGCCGCCTCCAGCGCATCGGCCAGCGGATGGTCACCCAGCAGCACTCCTGATCCGTCCGCCCGCTCCACCGTGAGCCGCCCCAGCGCCCCCTCCCGGACGGCCAGCGCCAGCGCATCGGCGGCACTGCGCAGCTGAGCCGGCTCCTGTGTCCACGACAACAGGGAGCGGCCACCGCGCTCCACGTACAGCACCAGCTCGCCACCGACCAGGACGACCAGCGCACCTGCCTTCCGCCCCGGCCGGTGTCCCTGGCCCTGGGCGCTGCTCTGGCCACTCGGGCCGCTGCCCATTGGCCGATCCGGCCATGGCAGCGCCGCGCCGTAAGGATTCGCCGGGTCAGCGCTGGCCAGCACCACCGTCCGGGCCGGTTCCTGGCTGACCTCACCGGGCCCGGCGCTGGTCGCCCGCAGCCGGTCGACGGCGCCGGTGGTGGCGAATTGCGAAGCGCCCAGTCCCTCGACGAAGTAGCCCCGGCGAACCCGGCCGGCATCCTCGAAGGCCGACAGCACCTTGTATCGCGCCGCGAAGCCACCCGAGTCACGTTCGGCCACCACGGCTCCGCGAGTGACCACACCGTGCCGCTCGAGCAGCACCTCGGCAATCGCGTGGGCCCTGGCGGTGACGTCGGACTCGACGTCCGGCAGCAGGAACCAGCGCCCAGCCACGACAGGCGGGCCGGTCCGGGACGGCAGGGCCGGCCT
>CAXUFS010000188.1:0-2874 GCA_964250315.1 uncultured Kineosporia sp.
GTCCTGAGGTCAGCGGCTGCGAGCCCGCACGGGGCACCGTCCGATCCTCCGGCCGCACCGGATAGCGACCCGGGGGCGGACCCCCGTTCACTGCCGTCTGGCCGGACTGGCCCGGGCTCATCGGCCCGGTCCGGGGCCGGGCCGGCGGCACGGCGGCCAGGCCTGCCACCAGCACATCCGGAGCCGGGCGGCCGTGCGGGTCAACCGAGAGAGCCAGGGTCAGGGTGCGCTTCAGGCCCTGGTCCATGCCGTCCAGATCGCTCAGCCCCCGGCGGACCCGGTCGAGCACCACCTCGATCGGCCCGGTGCCGAACGGCGCCCGGCCGGTGGCGGCGAAGGCCAGGGTCGCTCCCCAGCCCCACCAGTCGGTGGCCGCGGTGACGGGATCCCCGCCGATGATCTCGGGCGACAGGTAGCCCGGAGTGCCCATCACCAGGCCGGTGTGAGTGATCCGGCTCTCGTCGGCGACGTGGGCGATGCCGAAGTCGATCAGGATCGGCTCGCCATCCAGCATCATCACGTTGGCGGGCTTGACGTCGCGATGCACCACCCCGGCCTCATGGATGGCGCGCAGTGCATCGGCCAGCACCGACCCGACCCGGGCGACGTGCCCGCGGGGCAGCGGGCCGTGCTCGCCGACATAACTGTCGAGCGGCTGGCCCGGCACGAAATTCGTTACCAGATAAGGTAAATCGCCGTCAACGTCGGCGTCGATCACGGCGGCGACCCGAGGATGCCGGACCCGGCGCAGGGACGCCACCTCGCGTTCCAGTCTCCGCCGTGCGTCCGGATCCAGGGCGATGTGCGGGCGCAGCACCTTGATCGCCACTGCCTTCCCCCCAGGATCGAGGGCCAGATGGACGACGCCCATCCCGCCCTCGCCCAAGCGCTGGATCAGCCGGTAAGGGCCCACCATGATCGGCTCGGGTGTTTGGCCGGCGGACACCATGCATCCACGGTAGCCCGCCGCGAAAACGTCAGCCGGTGATGTAGGCGGTCAGCTGATCGCGCTCGGCCTGCAGATTGTCGATCCGGTGCTTGACCACATCGCCGATGCTGACGATGCCGACCAGGGATCCGGCCTCCACCACCGGAACGTGCCGGAACCGGCGATCGGTCATCAGCCGCATCAGGTCCTCGATGTCGGTGTCCGGCCCCGCCGTGTGGACGTCCGCCGTCATGATGTCGCTGACCGGTTGACCGAGCAGATCCGCGCCGACCACCTGCAGCCGGCGCACGACGTCCCGCTCGCTGACGATTCCCTGCACGGTCGAGCCATCGGTCGAGACCACCAGCGCCCCGACCCCATGCTCAGTCAGTTGATCAAGAAGTTCGCGGACCGATCTCTCCGGGGCGATCGTCACCACCAGATCGCCCTTGCTGCGCAGAACATCGTTGATCCGCATCGCAACACCTCCGGGTCAGGGCATTCGCCTCCGCTCCGGCGCCGGCCATTAACCGACGGTATCCGCAGCGGGGGTCTTCTGGGCAGACCCATCGTGAACTGGGTCACAACAATTTTCACGAATGCACGAGACTCGCGCAACGCCTGGCTGGACGGCGGCCGCCCGGCCATGACCAAGATCTTCGAGATGCGGACCAGTACCCAAGCAGGCGCCGGGCACGTAGATTGTCCCCGTGACCGGCAACGTCCTGCGTTCGCCCGGTCTGGCTACATCGGGCCGAACCTAGCCCGGCGAACAAGCTCGTGGCGCCGTCCCGGCGTCGCGATGCCCCTCCACAACGGATCGTCCGGCACGTTCCTGCCGGTGAAGGGAAGTGGCAACGTGGCCACAGTCACTTTTGACAAGGCGACCCGGATCTACCCGGGCGCAACCACCCCCTCGGTCGATGCGCTCGACCTCGACATCGCTGATGGCGAGTTCCTCGTCCTGGTCGGGCCGTCTGGGTGCGGGAAGTCCACCTCACTGCGGATGCTGGCCGGCCTGGAAGACATCAACGGCGGGCGAATCCTGATTGGTGAGAAGGACGTCACCAATGTCCCGCCGAAGGACCGGGACATCGCCATGGTGTTCCAGAGCTACGCCCTCTACCCGCACATGAGCGTCGGCGACAACATGGGCTTCGCGCTCAAGATCGCTGGCCGCCCGAAGGCGGAGATCCAGGAGCGGGTCGCTGAGGCGGCCAGGATCCTGGACCTGACCCCGTATCTCGACCGTAAGCCCAAGGCCCTCTCCGGTGGCCAGCGGCAGCGGGTCGCGATGGGCCGGGCCATCGTTCGTCAGCCCCAGGTGTTCCTGATGGACGAGCCGCTCTCCAACCTGGATGCGAAGCTGCGGGTGCAGACTCGTACCCAGATCGCCTCACTGCAGCGCCGCCTCGGCGTCACCACGGTCTACGTCACCCACGACCAGACCGAGGCCATGACCATGGGCGACCGGGTGTGCGTGCTCAAGCTGGGCATCCTGCAGCAGGTGGGTACCCCGCGTGAGCTCTACGACCACCCGAACAACGCGTTCGTGGCCGGATTCATCGGCTCCCCGGCGATGAACCTGCTCGAACTGCCGGTGGTCGACGGCGGCGTCCAGTTCGGCGACGCCGTACAGCCGGTGGGCCGCGACGTGCTCTCACAGGCTGGTCGCAAGGTCACCCTGGGCGTTCGCCCGGAGGACCTGAGCCTGGCCGATCACGGCATTCCGGTGGAGGTGGAACTGGTCGAGGTGCTCGGCGCCGACGCCTATGTCCACGGCATGCTGGACAGCGAAGGAACGGATCTCCCGATCATCGCCCGGGTCGACGGACGCCGTCCGCCGCAGAAGGGCGACGCGATCCACCTGCAGGCCAACGAGGGCCACGTCCACCTGTTCAACGTGGAGACGGGCCAGCGCATCGGCAACTGATCACGCCGATTCG
>CAXUFS010000188.1:2926-5863 GCA_964250315.1 uncultured Kineosporia sp.
CCCCCCACCCCCCCCCCCCCGCGGCCCCTGACCCGGCTCTCCTGGATCTGCCCGGGCACCTGCCCCTGGCGCCGGGCCCCGCCCACCGGCGGGCCACCCTTCCCCGGGGTATCTCCCGGCACATCGTCCGGTTCTTCGAGCTGTCTGGCAGTGTGCTGGCGGCCAAGGAGATCTCCGAGGATCTGGCCCGGCGGGAGTACGGCCTGCTCCGGATGCTGCGCCGGCTCGGCCTGCCGGTGGTCGAGCCGCTGGGCGTGGTCAGCGGCCGGATGGATGCGGACGGCGAACAGCTCGATCCGGTACTGCTGACCCGGCATCTGCAGTTCTCCTTGCCCTACCGGGCGGTGTTCTCCCAGTCGATGGGCTCCCAGACCGGCGTCCGGCTGCTGGATGCGCTGGCGATCCTGCTGGTCCGGCTGCACCTGTCGGGATTCTGGTGGGGCGACGTCTCGCTCTCCAACGCGTTGTTCCGCCGGGACGCCGGTGCCTTCGCCGCCTATCTGGTGGATGCCGAGACCGGCGAACTGCGCGACAGCCTGTCCAACGGGCAGCGCGAACACGACCTCGATCTGGCCTTCACCAACATCGCCGGCGAACTGCTCGACCTGCAGGCCGGTGAGCTGCTGGACCCCAGCATCGATCCGGTCGGCACCTCACACCAGTTCATCGAGCGGTACCGGACGCTGTGGGCGCAGCTGACCGAGGCCGAAGCGTTCCTGCCCGGCGAACGCTGGCGGGTGGAAGCCCGGATCCGCCGACTGAACGAACTCGGCTTCGACGTCGGCGAACTGAACATCGCCACCGACCTGAACGGCACATCGATCGAGATCCAGCCCAAGGTGGTGGACGCCGGCCACCATCGGCGCCGGCTGCTGCGGCTGACCGGGCTGGACGTGGAGGAGAACCAGGCCCGGCGGCTGCTGAACGACCTGGACACCTATCGCGCGGCCACCGAACGGCAGTTCGTGCCCGAAGAGGTGATCTCGCACGAATGGCTGGCCCGGCGGTTCGAGCCGGTGGTCCGGGCGGTGCCGGCCCAGCTGCGGGGCAAGCTCGAACCGGCCGAGGTGTACCACGAGGTGCTAGAGCATCTGTGGTACCTGTCCGAGCACCAGGGCCGGGACGTCGGCCTGGACGAGGCGGTACAGAGCTACCTGTCCGGCGTCCTGCCGCACAAGCCGGACGAGGCCGCCGTTCTCGGAGTTGACACCCAGGAACTCCCGGTGGTGGCCGATCTGCTCGACGATTAGCCCGGCGGCTGCGTCATCTGTGGGCGCAGGACGGCGTCCAGTGCCCAGGTCAGCGCATAGCCGATGCACACCACCGCGTGCAGCAACCACAGCCACAGCAGCAGCGCGACCGTCACCCCGGCCGCGGCCAGCCCGCCGAACGGCCGAGCCAGATCCACCGGCAGGGCCAGGAAAAGCACCATGCCCTGCAGGAAACCGGAGATGAACGCCCCGGTGATCACGCCGCCGGCCAGCGCGGCCCGCCACGACGGCCGCCCCGGGGTGACCACCCGGAAGGCCCAGGTGAGCGGCAGCCAGGTCACCAGCCAGACCAGGTTCAGGGACAGGTAGGACGCCTTGATCACGCCCCAGGGACCGTCGCTGGAACTCAGATGGGACAACTTCGGTGCTGCCAGCAGCAGTGCCAGCAGCAGCAGCGGCGCCAGGCCCAGAACCGGCAGGGACAGCACCCGCGACCACCACGACGGCGGGAGCCTGGCGTCCCGTCCGGGAGCGAACCGGCGCAGTGCCCGGCTCAGGCCGCGTCCGTAGGCCGAAGCCACGAAGGCCGCGAACAGCAGGCCGAGCAGCGATAACGACGCTCCGGCCCGGAACAGCGCCCGCACCCAGCCGGGGGCGCCCATCTGGGCAGGCAGGCTGTTGGCCAGATCCGCGCCGAGCCGCAGCACCATGTCCCGGCCGAAGATCAGTCCAGCCGCGCCGATGGCGACCAGCAGGCTCGGGACAGCGGCCAGCGCGCCATACAGCGTCGCCCCGGCCGAGGCCAGAGCCAGATCACGTCCGGCCAGTTGCTGCCACGTGCCCAGGGCCACCGTTCTGATCAGCCGAACCGGCCGGGCTCGGTGCCCGGCGGGCACGGTCCGGGTGGCCGATCCGGTCTGCGCTTCCGATGACACATCTTGATGAAAACCCAGCGGCGGCTACTGTGCGCGCTGGCGAGCCACCTCGTACAGGGCGATCCCGGCCGCGACGCCGGCGTTGAGGGACTCGACTCGCCCGGCCATCGGGATGGAGGCGATCACATCGCAGGTCTCCCGGACCAGCCGGGAGAGTCCCTTCCCCTCCGAGCCGGCCACCAGAACCAGCGGCGCCGTGGCCAGTTCGAGCCGATCCAGGCTGACCTCACCGCCGGCGTCCAGGCCCGCGACGAAACAGCCAGCCTGCTTCAGCTCGATCAGAGCCCGGGTCAGGTTGGTCGCCCGGGCCACCCGCACCCGGGCCGCTGCTCCGGCCGAGGTCTTCCAAGCGCCCGCGGTCATCCCAGCGGCGCGGCGTTCCGGCACGATCACACCGTCACCGCCGAAGGCGGCCACCGAACGAACCACCGCGCCGAGGTTGCGCGGATCGGTCACGCCGTCCAGGGCGACGATCAGAGCCGGGCGGCCGCTGCGGTGGGCATCGTCCAGCAGGTCGCCCGGATAGGCGTATTCGTAGGCGGGCACCTGCAGCACCAGGCCCTGGTGCACGGCGCCCTGGGAGAGCCGGTCGAGGTCGGGCTTGGTCGCCTCCAGCAGCGGGACGCCGCGCTCGTTGGCCAGCAGCATGGACTGCCGGACCCGCTCGTCGCTGTCGATCCGGACTCCGACATACAGCGCCTTGGCCGGCACCCCGGCGGCGAGCGCCTCAGCCACCGGGTTGCGCCCGGCCACGAACTGCACGGCGCATTGCAAGGCGATGTAGAAGGCTG
>CAXUFS010000189.1:0-5825 GCA_964250315.1 uncultured Kineosporia sp.
GCAGAGGACTGCCGGTCGGGCGCCCCGGAGGGCGCCGGGGGGCTGGACGCTCCGGGGCCCGCAATCGCGGGTGCGGTCGATGTCACCAGATGTTTGGCTGAGGGTGTCTCCATGCCCGCGACGGCGCTCGCCAGCGGTCCGGACAGGCTCGGCGTCGCCTGGCTCAGCAACGTCAGCACGGCACCGGCGATGCCCTCGTCGATGCCTGCCACGGTGTCCGGAGTGGCAACCCTGACCCGGTGCAGAATCCGGCCCTCCAGGTCGACGATGCCTGCGGCGATCTTGGTACCACCGACGTCCACCCCTATGGCCAGGCCGCCGGAGGGCATGGCTGGCGGCAGACTGGACGCCACGTCGGACGGTCCCCTGGACGGCGGCGGCGGCGTGGCCTGGCCCGTGCTAGCGCTTGTCACGTCGCTCCAATCACACGGTCATTCGGTGATGTCGATCCGCACCATCGGCGGAATGAGAGGCTCTTCGGCTGGACCAGCCGTTGCCAGCTTGCCGGTGAAGTCCAGCCGATGCACCCGGCCGCTGGGCGGCTGGAGATCCAGGGCATCAGCTTGCCCGCCCCGATCAGCATGGTCAGCATGGTCAGCATGGTCAGCCGCGCGCAGCGCCGCGGCCAGGCCGGCGGTGAACTCGGCCACCTGGTCCAGCAGGTCCGGCCCGCCACGGCGAACCAGGGCCAGACCCTGGCACACGGGGCAGTACTGGCTCTCCGCTTCGCCCAGATGGCTGCTCAGATGGCTGCTCAGATGGCTGCTCAGATGGCTGTGCGACTGTGGACCGGCCTGACCGTTCTGGCGACCAGCGCCGGCTTCGCCCATCTTCTCGGCCGCCTGGCGGAGCATCTGGAACAGCCGGCCCCCGGCGGCCACCCACTGGCCGCTTCGGAGCGGCTCCTGATCCGGTGCGGCGGTCATCGGCTCAGCCACTCTCGGCGCCACTTCTGCGGGTCCGGCACGAACCGGACCGCGAGGGCACCGTCTCGCAGCGTCGCTCCCTGCACCACACATCGCTGCAGCGCGCTCGGCAGAGCCAGCACCCGCCGCTGCCCGAAATAGGTCACCACCAGATCATCCCCCCGGCGGCCGAGGTCGAGTTCCGCATGGTGAGCCGATGGCACCGGCAACCGGAGCACGAAACCCTCCCGGTCGCGGCGCACGTCGAACGAGCCGCCGCGTTCTCCGCCAACTGGTGCCGCCACCAGCTGGGCCGCCCCGGCCGCGGACGGCGGACCCAGCAATGAGACCGCCAGATCACCCAGCGGACCTGCGCCGACCGGCTCGCACGCGGCAAAGTCACAGTACCGTAAGGGAATCGGCGCGAACGAAGCCTTGGCTTCGGCCAGCACCCGGTGATGCGACCGGGCCCAGTTGGCTCGCCACTGATCAGCTGGCGGCCCGGCGCTGGACAACACCCGGTTGGCGATCACCTCATCCACGGTGTGGCCGTGCAGTGCCAGGGCCGTCCAGGTACGCCGGGTCTCGCTGAGCACCACGGATTCGGGGGTCATCACCAGCCGCACCGAGGTCTGATCCGAGCGCAGCACCTCGTCCACGGCCCGCAGCTGGGCGCCGAGGGTTTCAGCGGCTTCCACCGCCGCATCCGAGGGCATCGGCAGACCGGAACGGGTGCGCTCCTGGCGCGCGCCGACGATGCGGGCGATCCGGCGTTCCATCGGCAGCAGCCGGGCCAGATACCGGTTCAGCGCACTGGGGACCGAGAGCAGCCGGAGGGTCTCAGCGGATGGCGGGCAGTCCATCACCACCAGATCGAAATTGCCGGACCGGACCTGGTCACACACCGCCAGCAGAGTCAGGATCTCCTGCACGCCCGGCAGTTCAGTCAGTTCGGCCCCGGCCAGCGGATCGACGCCGAGCTGATCCAGCACTGAGAACAGATGCGGCTGCACCTGTTCCCAGGCCTGCTCGCCGCGCTGGCGCGGGTCGATCTGCTGACCGAACAGTTTCGGCTCGAGCTGGCGCGGGGAATGCCCGAGCTCCTGGCCGAAGGCGCCGGCCAGCGAGTGCGCCGGATCGGCCGACAGCACCAGGCTGCGCAGGCCGCAGCGGGACGCGTGCACCGCGGTGGCTGCCGCCATGGTGGTCTTGCCGGCGCCTCCCTTGCCGGTGAACAGGACCAGCCTCATGGCGGGATCCTCAGGCCTCGGCGCGCTTCTTGAGCTCGTTCAGAGCCGTGTCGATGACGGCCTTCTCGGCCTTGCGCCGGAGCATTCCGAGCATCGGGATGCGCAGGTCCACGGCCAGGGTGTAGCGGACCGCGGTGCCCCCGGGTGCACCGGCCAGCTCGTAGGAGCCTTCCATCGACTTGAGCACGGTCGATTCGACCAGCGTCCAGGACAGCGAGCCGGTTCCGGCGGCGGCAAGATCCCAGTTGTAGTCCAGCGTGTACGTGTCCCGGATCGCACCGGCGTCCAGGTTGAACTTGACCCGCTTGCCCCGGCCGTCAGGAAGGCGATCGAGCACCCACACTTCCTTGACCGCACCGGTCCACTCGGGGTAGGCCTCGAAGTCGCTGATGATCTCCATCACCGCGGCGGGGGCTGCGGCGACAGCGATGCTCGACTCGGTGCGATCGGCCATGATGCGCGCCCTTCCGGCGGGGAACCTGCGGTCTGACCCGCTGGGCACGGGCCAGGTTCCTGCCGAGAGGCTACCGCCAACGCTGTCGTCCAAGCTCAGATGGGTTGGGAGCCCTCTCGGCGAGGACCCCGATCAGATCAAGCGGCCAAGCACGTAGAGCGCCAGCAACCCACCGGCCAGCAGGAGCACGGTCAGCACGCCGGCCAGCAGCAGGCCGCTGGCCCGGCCGTGCAAGGTAGCCAGAGGTCCGAGATAGGCCGTCGGAACCGGAGCCCTCTCGTCCTGCGCCAGCCGGGCCAGCAGGCGATCGATCCGCTCGCCGGTGAGCCCCGGACCCGGCTCGGAATCCAGCCCTGGAAGTGAGCCTTCCGGCTCACTCACCAGTTCACCGGCCGGCCGCTGGGCGGGGATCTCGGCGGCCGTGGCCGCGTCTGCTGGACCGGCGGCCCGATCAGCAGATTGATGAGCAGATTGATCAGCAGACTGATCGGAGTGGACCGGCATGTGGCAGAGGCCGCACCACTGGTCCGCAGCGGTCAGCCGGGCACCGCAGTGCGCGCATCGGCCGGACGCTGCGGCGGTGGCCCCAGACCCGGGCGGAGGTGGCCGGTTGCTCATCACCGGGATGTCTCGGCCGGTTCCAACTGGACATTGAGATCCGGCCGGGCCGCAACCTGGCGCCGATCCGATCAGTCCCGTTTTGGCCCACCGAGTTTGCCGTTCGCTTGCCTTAGGGTCGGATCATGCGCGAGATCGACGTCCCGGCCCGCACTCCGATCAACCCCGCCGAGAACCTGACCGACGCGATCGTGACCAACGCCCGCGAGGTGCCCGGCTCTCCCTCGATCGCCGTGCCGAACGGCAGCACCTGGAACATCCTCACCGCCTCGCAGTTGCTCATCCAGGTCCAGGGAGTGGCCAAGGGCCTGATCGCGGCCGGAGTGGCGCCGGGCGACCGGGTCGCCCTGCTCTGCCGAACCCGATACGAGTGGACCCTGACCGACCTGGCCATCTGGTTCGCCGGTGCGGTCACGGTGCCGGTCTACGAGACCTCGTCGAATGAGCAGCTGCGCTGGATCCTCGAGGATTCCGCCGCCACCGCGATCATGGTGGAGTCGGCCAAGCATGCGGAATCGGTCCGCGGGCTGCGGGCGGATCTGCCCGCCCTGCGGGAGATCTGGGTGATCGACGACGAGGCGATCGCCACCCTGACCCGGCGCGGTGAGCAGATCACCGACGATGAACTGGAGCAGCGCCGGGCCAGCCTGCACTCCGGATCGATCGCGACGCTGATCTACACGTCCGGAACCACCGGCCGTCCCAAAGGCTGCCAGCTGACTCACGGCAACTTCATCGGGCTGTCCCGTGGCGCGCGGGAGACCTTCGGCGACATGATCGCCGACGGCAAGAGCACGCTTCTGTTCCTTCCGCTGGCGCACGTGTTCGCCCGGTTCGTTCAGGTCCTGTGCCTGATGAACCGCTCGACCCTGGCCCACACCCCAACGGTGAACAACCTGCTGGAGGACCTGGGCACGTTCCGCCCCACCTTCCTGCTGGCTGTGCCCCGGGTGTTCGAGAAGATCTACAACGGCGCGGAGGCCAGGGCCCAGGCCGGCGGCAAGGGAAAGATCTTCGCCCAGGCCGCGGCCACTGCTATCGCCTTCAGCGAAGCCCTGGACCACGGCGGCCCGGGGCTGGCCCTGAGGGCCAAGCACGCCCTCTTCGATCGGCTGGTCTACGCCAGGCTACGAGCCGCCACCGGTGGCCGGCTGGACGCTTCGATCTCCGGTGGCGCGCCGCTGGGAGCCCGGCTGGGCCATTTCTTCCGGGGGATCGGACTTCCCATCATGGAGGGCTGGGGCTTGACCGAGACCACCGCGCCGGTCAGCGTCAACACCCCCACCCGTAACCGGATCGGCACGGTCGGGCAGCCGCTGCCCGGCGTCGGTGTGCGGGTGGCACCGGACGGCGAACTGCAGGTGCACGGCGTGGGCGTGCTCTCCGGCTACTACCAGAATCCGGCGGCGACCCAGCAGGCGATCAGCCCGGATGGCTGGTTCACCACCGGTGACCTGGGTGAGATCGATGACGACGGATTCGTCCGGATCACCGGCCGGAAGAAAGAGATCATCGTGACCGCCGGGGGAAAGAACGTGATCCCGGCGATCCTGGAGGACCGGCTCCGGGCGCACCCGCTGATCTCCCAATGCATCGTGGTCGGCGATCAGCGGCCGTTCATCTCCTGCCTGATCACGCTAGACGCCGACATGCTGCCAGGCTGGCTGTCCAGCCACGGCAAGCCTTCGCTCAACGTGACCGAGGCTTCCAGGGACCCGGACGTGCTGGCCGAACTGCAGCACGCCGTCGACGACACCAACCAGCAGGTGAGCAAGCCGGAGTCGATTCGCCGGTTCGGCGTGCTGACGGTCGACTTCACTGAACAGGACGGTCAGCTGACCCCCAAGCAGAGCCTGAAGCGATCAGTGGTGCTGAAGGAGTTCGCGAGCGACGTCGAGGATCTGTACAGCGGACCCAAACCGGCGGGAACGCCCGGCTGAGCCCGATCCATCCCTAGTCTTGGGAATGTGCTGGTTGATGTTCGCGAGCTCGGCGTCCGGTACGGGCCGGTTTCAGCGGTGGACGGCGTCAGTCTCCAGGCTGAGCCGGGTGCGGCGCTGGCCCTGGCCGGCCGCAATGGAGCCGGC
Source organism: uncultured Kineosporia sp. (assembly GCA_964250315.1). Taxonomy (GTDB): domain Bacteria; phylum Actinomycetota; class Actinomycetes; order Actinomycetales; family Kineosporiaceae; genus CAXUFS01. Next base: position 5,315 of record CAXUFS010000189.1, read on the forward strand.
AAATCGACCACTCTGCGGGTGCTGGCCGGAGTGCTGCCGCCCAGCACCGGATCGGTACTGATCTGCGGCGCCGACGTCAGCCGCGATCCACTGCAAGTGAAGCGGCTGACCGGATACTGCCCGGACGTCGGCGGCCTGATTCCCCGGGCCACCCCCTGGGAACACCTGCAGTTGTCCGCCCGGCTGCGCGGACTGACTGGGTGGCAGGTCCGCGCCCGTGACCTGCTCGAGCGGTTCGACCTGGCTGAGGCGGCCGACCGGGTCACCGCCGGGTTCTCGCACGGCATGAGCCGGCGTCTGTCAGTGCTGCTGGCTGCCCTGCACGAACCACCCGTATTACTGCTGGACGAGCCGTTCGACGGGGTGGATCCGCTTGGCGTCGAAGCCACCTTGAGCCTGGTCAAGGAATTGCGCGGACAGGGCACAGCCGTACTGATCTCCACCCACCTGCTGGATCTGGCGGTGCAGGCCTGCGAGCACGCCGTGGTGCTGCGGGCGGGCCAGGTGGTAG
>CAXUFS010000190.1:0-5768 GCA_964250315.1 uncultured Kineosporia sp.
GCCCCGGGTTGCCCTGGTCAAAGGGGGGAGCGCGCACCGGCAGGCGGTGGCCCGGCTGCTGGAGTCCTACCGGGCCATCCCGCCCGGGCAGACCGTCCGGCTGGCCAAACGCACATCCAACCTGTTCCGCCGGCGCGCCGCGATCGGCGCACCCGGCCTGGACGTGAGCGGCTTGGACGGCGTCATCTCGATCGACCCCAGCGGGCGCACCGCTGACGTCCAGGGCATGTGCACCTACGAGACGCTGGTCGCGGCCACCCTGCCGTATGGGCTGATGCCGTTGGTGGTTCCGCAGCTGAAGACCATCACCCTGGGCGGGGCGGTGACCGGGCTCGGGATCGAGTCGACCTCGTTCCATAACGGCCTGCCACACGAATCCGTGCTCGAGCTCGACATTCTGACCGGGTCCGGCCAGATCGTCACCGCCACCCCGGACGGCGAGCACGCCGGCCTGTTCCGCGGCTTCCCGAACTCCTACGGCAGCCTCGGCTACGCCACCCGGCTGCGAATCGAACTGCAGCCGGTGAGCGCGTTCGTGGCGCTCCGGCATCTGCGGTTCACCGACCTGGACGAAATGCAGCGCACGCTGACCCAGATCTGTGCCGCCCAGGCGTGGGACGGCGCTGCGGTCGATCTGCTCGACGGCGTCGTCTTCTCCGATCGCGAGGCCTACCTGAGCCTGGGCACTTGGACAGCCGAAAGCCTCAGTCCGGCAAGTGATTACACCGGCGAGCAGATCTACTACCGCTCCATCCAGAACCGCCCGGCCGACGTGCTCACCGCCCACGACTACATCTGGCGCTGGGACACCGACTGGTTCTGGTGCTCGGCCGCCTTCGGCGCGCAGAACCCCCGGGCGCGCCGGCTCTGGCCGGTCAGATACCGGCGCAGCGACGTCTACTACCGGATGATCGCTCTGGAGAACCGCTTCGGGGTGATGGCGCGGATCGACCAGCTGCGTGGCCGGCCCGCCCGTGAACGAGTGATCCAGGACATTGAAGTGCCGGTGCAGCGCACGGCCGGGTTCCTGCGCTGGTATCTGGAGCACGTGCCGATGACGCCGGTCTGGGTGTGCCCGCTGGCTCTGCGCACTGATGGCCCGATCGGCCCGCTGGCTGACGGCGAGCAACCGTGGTCGCTGTACCCGCTCAGAGCCGGGACGACGTACGTGAACATCGGTTTCTGGGGCACCGTGCCGATCCAGCCCGGGACCGGGGACGGCGATGTGAACCGTGAGGTGGAGCAGGCGGTGACCCGGTTCGAGGGCCACAAGTCGCTGTACTCCGACGCCTTCTACACCCCGGATGAATTCTGGGGCCGGTACGGAGGTGCTGCCTATCCCGGTCTGAAGGCGGCTTACGACCCGGACGGCCGCCTGCTGGACCTTTATCAGAAGACCGTTCGCCGCCGCTGACCCACCGTTCGCCGGAGTGCACCGGCCGGTGTGAATCTGAACCGCCCCCCTGGGCGTCCGATTCTTCCGGAAGTCTTAGAGTTTGATCCGGTCAATTGACGCAACGATCAGTATCGGCAGGTGGAACTCGGTGGACCCGACTTCGATGCTGGGCCGGCTGGACGAGAACTCCTCGTCCAAGCTGCGCCTGGCTGACATCTTCGACCTGCTGCTGGCGGCTCCGTCTCCGGTCCGGTTCACCGCCTACGACGGCAGCGCGACCGGCCCGGCCTACGCGCCGGTCGGCGTGCACCTGAGCAGTCCCCGGGCCGCCGCCTTCGTGGCCACCGCACCAGGTTCTCTCGGCATGGCCCGGGCCTACGTCTCCGGCGACGTCCAGGTCACCGGCATCCATCCCGGCGATCCCTACGACCTGCTGGTCGCCATGTCGCAGCTGAAATGGCTGAAGCCGGACGTGCGCACGCTGGCCCGGATCGCCCGGGCGCTGGGAGTGCGCAGGCTGGTCCCTCCGGCCCCGCCACCGCAGGAGGCGCTGCCGGACTGGCGGCGGGCACTGGAGGGGTTGCGGCACACACGGCAACGGGACGCCGGCGCGATCGAGCATCACTACGACGTCTCGAACCACTTCTACGAACTGATCCTCGGCGAGTCGATGACCTACACCTGCGCCTGCTACACGTCAGCTGGTGACACTCTGGAGCAGGCTCAGTACAACAAGTACGACCTGGTCGCCCGCAAGCTGGACCTGAAGCCCGGGATGCGGCTGCTCGACGTCGGCTGCGGCTGGGGCGGGATGGTGCGGCACGCGGCCAAGCACTACGGCGTGACCGCGATCGGGGTGACCCTGTCCTCGGAGCAGGCGGCCTGGGCGCAGGCCGAGATCGCCCGGCAGGGGCTGGACCACCTGGCCGAGGTGCGGCACGGCGACTACCGCGATGTGGCTGAGTCGGGCTTCGACGCGGTCAGCTCGATCGGGCTGACCGAGCACATCGGAGTGGCCAACTATGGCGACTACTTCACCTTCCTGGCTTCCAGGCTGCGCACCGGCGGCCGGCTGCTCAACCACTGCATCACCCGGCCGGACACCCGTCAGCCGCCCCGGATGCGTGGCGGTTTCATCGATCGCTACGTGTTTCCGGACGGCGAGCTGACCGGGGCCGGCCGGATCGTGTCGCAGATCCAGGACCACGGCCTGGAGGTACGGCACGAGGAGAACCTGCGCGAGCACTACGCACTGACCTGTGCGGCCTGGTGCCAGAACCTGGTCCGGCACTGGGACGAATGTGTGGCCGAGGCGGGCGAGGCGACGTCCAAGATCTGGGGCATGTACCTGGCCGGTTCACGGCTGGGGTTCGAGCGGCGCACCATCGAGTTGCACCAGGTGCTCGCGGTCAAGCCGGACGCCGATGGCGACTCGGGGTTCCCTCTGCGCCCCAGTTGGCTGTCCTGAACTCTGTCATCGAGCTGTAAGCCGCGTTTGCGGTGATGATCCGGCTGATAGTGCCGCAGCCGCGGCTACACTTCCTGGGTGCCGACCTACCGGATCAAGCAGGCTGCGAGCCTGCTCGGCGTCAGCGACGACACCGTCCGGCGCTGGATCGAGGCCGGGCGGGTGTCCGCCTCGGCCGATGAGACCGGTCGCCAGGTGGTGGACGGCGGATCGCTGGCCTCCCTGGCCGAGGAACTGGCCAAGGATCCGGCCGGGGGCGATGCACCCGCGATCACCAGCCAGTCCGCTCGCAATCAGCTCACCGGCCTGGTGACCGCCGTGCTGCGGGACACCGTGATGGCCCAGGTCGACCTGCAGTGCGGGCCGTTCCGGATCGTCTCGCTGATGAGCCGGGAGGCGGCCGATGAACTCGGCCTGCAGCCCGGCGTGCTGGCCGTGGCCAGCATCAAGTCCACCAACGTCGTGATTGGAGTCCCCAGTGCGTAGATCCTTGGCCATCGTCCCGGTCGCCCTGGCCCTGGCACTGGCTGGCTGCGGAGGCTCGTCCGGTGAATCCAGCGGAACCAGCACGACCCCGGCCGCGAGCACCAGTGCCGCCGCGAGCGGCAAGCTGACCGTGCTGGCCGCAGCGTCCTTGACCGGAGCCTTCGGCGCCCTGGGCAAGCAGTTCGAGGCGGCTCACCCCGGCTCCGCGGTGACCTTCAGCTTCGGGCCGAGCTCGGGGCTGGCGCAGCAGATCACTGGGGGCGTCGCGGCTGACGTGTTCGCCAGCGCCAGTCCCAAGAACATGCAGACCGTGGTGGACGGCGGCCAGGCTGCAACCCCGTCGAACTTCGCCTCCAATGTGATGGAGATCGCTGTTCCGCCGGACAACCCGGCGAAGATCACGAAGCTGGCCGATCTGGCCAAACCTGGCGTCAAGGTGGCGCTGTGCCAGGCTCAGGTCCCGTGCGGAACGGTGGCGAACCAGGTGTTCCAGAAGGCCGGGATCACGGTGAAGCCGGTCACCCAGGAGGCCGACGTCAAGGCCACCCTGACCAAGGTGCAACTGGGTGAGGTGGACGCCGGCGTCGTCTACGTCACCGACGTGCTGGCGGCGGGCAGCAAGGTGAAGGGGATCGAGATCCCGGCGGACGTCAACGCCAGCACCACCTATCCGATCGCCACCCTGAAGGCCTCCAAGAATCCGGCGCTGGCCGCCCAGTTCGTCGAGTTCGTGCTCTCGCAGGACGGCATGACAGCACTGAAGGCGGCGGGCTTCGAAGCGCCTTGACCGCGCAACCCCAGCCCCAGCAACCCCAGCAACCCCAGCAACCGGAGCCGCCGGTGCTCCAGGCCCGGATCCCGCTCGCACTGAGCGTTCCGGCCGCGATCGCCATCCTGCTGCTGGGGTTGCCCCTGGCCGGTCTACTGCTGCGCACACCGTGGTCGCGGCTGCCGGACGTGCTGCGCAACGACGCGGTGCTGACGGCGCTGCGGCTGTCGCTGATCTGCGCGACCTGCGCGACGGTCATCTCACTGCTGCTGGGAGTGCCGCTGGCCTGGGTTCTGGCCCGGTCCCGGGCTCCGGGGGTGCGGCTGCTGCGGGCGCTGGTCACGCTGCCACTGGTGTTGCCGCCGGTGGTCGGCGGGGTTGCCCTGTTGCTGGCGCTCGGCCGCCGCGGAGTGGTGGGCCGCTTCCTGGACAGCTGGTTCGGCATCACCCTGCCGTTCACCACCGCAGGCGTGATCGTGGCCGAAACCTTCGTCGCCATGCCGTTTCTGGTGCTCAGTGTGGAAGGTGCGCTGCGGCAGGCCAACCTCGGGCTGGAGGAAGCCGCGGCCACGCTGGGAGCCAGCCGGATGTTCATCGCCCGGCGGGTGACGCTGCCGCTGATCGGACCCTCCCTGCTGGCCGGGAGCGTGCTGTGCTGGGCCCGGGCGCTCGGGGAGTTCGGCGCCACCATCACCTTCGCCGGGAATCTGCCCGGCACCACTCAAACCATGCCCCTGGCGGTCTACATCGCGCTGGAACAGGATCCCGACGCCGCGATCGCGCTCAGCCTGGTGCTGCTGGTGGTCTGTGTGGCGATCCTGTTACTGCTGCGTGAGCGCTGGATCCGGCCCGGGTCCCGCTGGTGACGGAGACAACGGCCAGACAGGGCCTTTCGGCCATGATCCAGGTTCGGATGAGCGAATTCGAACTGCAGGCATCGTTGCGGGTCGCCCCGGGCACGACGCTGGGGGTGCTCGGGCCGAACGGGGCCGGCAAGACCACGCTGCTGCGGGCGCTGGCCGGGCTGCTGCCAGCCACTGGTTCGATCACGGTGAACGGGGCCGAGCTGAGCGGTCTTTCACCGCAGCAGCGCCAGGCCGGGGTGGTCTTTCAGGACTACCGGTTGTTCCCTCACCTGACTGTGCTGGACAACGTGGCTTTCGCGGCCAGGGCGGCCGGGACTGGACGGCGTCAGGCGCGGCTGGAGGCGCGGCCGATCCTGGACCAGCTCGGGCTGGCGACGCTGGCCCGGCGAAGGCCGTACGAGTTGTCCGGTGGCCAGGCCCAGCGGGTGGCGCTGGCCCGGGCGCTGGCCATGCGGCCGCGAATGTTGTTGCTGGACGAGCCTTTGTCGGCCCTGGATGCGCAGACCCGGCAGCAGGTCCAGGGCGGGCTGCGGCAACAACTCCGCGCTTTCAGTGGGCCGGCCCTGCTGGTCACCCACGATCCGCTGGAAGCGATGATGCTGGCCGATCAGCTGCTGGTGCTGGAGCAGGGGCAGGTGGTGCAACAGGGACCGCCGTCCCTGGTGGCGCGACAGCCAGCCACCCCGTATGTGGCGCACCTGGTGGGGCAGAACGTGTTCGGCGGAGTGTGGCTGGCCGAAGGTGGCCTGGTGCTGCTGGACGGCGGCGGGCGGCTGGCCGCCC
>CAXUFS010000191.1:0-5659 GCA_964250315.1 uncultured Kineosporia sp.
ACCGTGGTCAGCGCCACCAGGATCGGCTGGCCGGTGTCGACGAAACAGGCCGCCGCCCAGGTGGCCAGCAGCAGCACCGCCATGTACAGCAGCACGGTGAATCGCCGTGGCCGGTGCGGCCGGAGCCGGCCGCGGCGGGACGGGCCCGCTGGGGCGTCCGGCTGCTCATCAACTGATGAGCCGGGTGGGCGGGCGGCGGCGGCGCGTTCCTCGGCCCGGGCCTGGATGCGGGTCTTGAACGCTGCCGGACTGGCCGGTGAGTGCACCGGCGCCTCCGCATTCTCGCGGGACCGGCCGCGGTCAGCTCTCCGTCCCGGCCCGCCCGCCATAGCGCCTCACCGTAGACCAGCCAGCCGGGCCACGAACTCGGGCACGGTCAGGGCCGCGCCGAAGTACAGCCCCTGCCCGACATCGCAGCCGAGGTCGGTGACGGTGCGAGCGGTGGCCTCGTCCTCGATCCCCTCCGCCACCGTGCGCGCCCACAGCCCGTGGGCCATTGCCACCGTGTGCCGGACAATGGTCAGCGTGGTCGGCCGGTCGATGTCGGTGATGAAGGCCTGGTCGAGCTTGATCTCGTCCACCGGCAGTTCGCGCAGGTAGGACAACGACGAGTAGCCGGTGCCGAAGTCGTCGATCGAGACCCCGATGCCGTCGGCCCGCCAGCGAGCCAGCAGGGCGGCGGCCGCGGGCAGATCGGTCAGCAGCGCCTGTTCGGTGATCTCCACGCAGAGGGCCTCCGGCGGCAGGCCGTAGCGCTGCAGCAGCTTGGCCACCCGCTCCGGCAGGTCGCCGTCCCGCAGATCGTCCGCGCCCACATTCACACTCACCGGCACGGGGAAACCCTGCGTCCACCAGGTCGCGCACGCCTCCAGGGCCCGGTCCAGCAGCAGCGCGGCCACCGGGCGCATCAGGCCCGTGTGCGCAGCCAGCGGGAGGAACGAATGCGGTAGCAGGACCCCGTCCACCGGGTGCCGCCAGCGTGCCAGAGCCTCAGCGCCGCAGATCAGGCCGGTGTGCAGATCGACCTGGGGCTGGATGTGCACCTCCAGATCGCCGCGTTCCAGTGCATCCCGCAACTCATCGGTTCGGCGCAGGCGCAGGCCGCCCGCGTCGTCGCGGGCCTCGTCGTAGACCTCGATCCCGGTACCCAGGGCTTTCGCCTGATACATGGCCACATCGGCCTGCCGGAGCAGGTCGGTGGGATCGCCTCCGCCTGGATGGCAGGTAGCCACCCCGATGCTGGCCTGGACGTGCAGCCGAGTGCCGTCGATCTCGAAGGGGTCGGTCAGTGACTCTCGCAGCGCCTGGGCCACCCGGCGCCCGGTCTGCTCCCCGGCGGCGGGCAGCACGACAGCGAACTCGTCGCCACCCAGCCGGGCCAGAAGCTGGGCCGGGCGCAACGCGGTCCGCAGCCGGGCGCCGACCTCGGCCAGCAGACGATCACCGCTGGCGTGCCCGAGAGCCTCGTTCACCTCCTTGAACCGGTCCAGGTCGACCAGCAGCAGGGCGATCTCATCGGCCCATCCGGCCCACCCGCTCCAGTTCGAATCGTTCGCGTCGTCGCTGGCCAGGCCGCCGTCGCCGGCCAGGGCTTCGGACAGTGCGCGGCGGTTGGCCAGTCCGGTCAGGTCATCGGTCCGGGGCCGGACGTCGCCGCGCCCGCGCGACGCAACCGCGCGCAACGGCCGCCGGGTCCGGTTCAGGGCTACGAGCAGGCAGGCCAGCGCCAGCACGGCCGCGGCCCGGGGTGCCCCGGGCCGGAACAGAGTGATGGCCAGCACCACGGCCGAGCAGGCCACCAGCGCAGTAGCCGCAGAGAACGGGCCGGCCGCCGGATCCCGGCGAAGGCGGCGGTCGATCCGGCGTCCGGCCAGACCGGCCGTGTTGCTGAACGCCAGCACGGCGTAACCGGCGACGCTGAGCAGCGGCAGGATCCGGACCCAGAGCGGAGCGAATCGCAGATCCGGGATCAGCAGGGCCGGGGTGTTCCGCGCGGCCAGGGCGCCCAGATCGGCGGTGACCAGGATGGTGATGCCCGCCGCCAGCCAGCGCAGCTGCGGCCGGGGTGCGGGAGCGGCGACCGCGACGGCGGTCAATGCCACCACGAACTGGATGATTCCCGTCAGCACCAGAACCATTGCGGGAGCGGGCATCTCACTGTTTCCAGCCAGCGCTGTGGCCAGTTCCAGAGCACCACTGGCGAGCGCGGCCGCACCGAGGGCGACCACCGGTCCGTTCCATCCGGTGCTGGGGGCCCATCGCGGGGAACGGTCTTGGAGCAACAGCCAGACCGCGAGGGCCTGCACCAGATTCGCCGCCGCGAGACCGCCGTTGGTGGCCCATCCGGCTCCGGCTGAACCGGCGCTGGAGGTCTCGCCAGTGATGACCCAGGTGGTGTGCACGATGACCACGAGCGCCGCGCCGGCGCAGGCGGCGGCCAGCAGGAATATGGCGGCCGTGTGGTGACCGCCCGGGGCCGGACCCGGACGGCGGGAGGCCAGTCCGGAGCCGGCGAACGAGACCGCGGTGAGGATGACGGCGACCGCACACGTCAGGGTGACCGCTGACCGGCCGGACCAGGCCGGGTTCACCAGCGCGACGCCCGCGGCGAGTACGACGGCCCACTGCACACCTCGGACGCCGGCCAGCCAGGCCGGGCCGGTGCCGTGGTGATCCTTCGGGGCAGGGGCCGCGCTACCGATGTCCGTGCCCACGACGCTCAGTCTCCGGCTCGGCACTCTCCGCTTCAAGTTTGTCACTGATTCACACAATGCCGCCACGGGGGAAGACAGGTTAGCCTCACCTAACCCTATAGTGGTGCCGTGCTCGCGACTTTCGTCATCGGCCTGCGTGAGGGCCTCGAGGCAGCGCTGATCGTCAGCATTGTGGCCGCCTTCCTTCGCAAGCAGGGCCGCTCCGAGCTGTTGCGGGCCGTCCTGATCGGCATCGGTGCCGCCGTCGTGCTCTGTGCCGCAGCCGGCGTCCTGCTCCGGGTCGTCTCCCGGGACCTGCCCCAGCGCCAGCAGGAGGGCATGGAGACCGTGATCGGCCTGGTGGCCGTGGCCATGGTCACGTACATGGTGGTCTGGATGCGCCGGCATGCTCGCGAGCTGAAAGGCCATCTGGAGAGTGCGGCCGGTCAGGCGCTGGCCACCGGCTCGGGCTGGGCGCTGGTGATGATGGCGTTCCTCGCCGTCCTGCGTGAGGGGTTCGAGACGGCGGTGTTCCTGCTGGCCGCCGTCAACGAGAGCCAGAGCGGTTCCCTGGCTTTGGCTGGTGCGATTCTCGGCGTCTCGGTGGCCATCGGGCTCGGCTACGTCATGTACCGCGGTGGCGTCCGGATCAATCTGGCCAAGTTCTTCCGGGCGACCGGCGTGGTGCTGGTCCTGGTCGCAGCCGGTCTGGTCGCCAGTGCCCTGCACACCGCGCACGAGGCCGGATGGCTGAACGCTGGCCAGCAGTTCACCGTCGACCTGTCGCCGGTGGTCGGCCCGGGCACGATCCAGGGCGCACTGCTGACTGGCGTGCTGGGGATCCAGCCGCGCCCGGTCCTGATCGAGCTGGCGGGCTGGTCGTTGTACGTCATCGTGGTTCTGCCGTATGTGATCTGGCCGCCGCAGAATGTCCCCGAGCGGCGCACGGTGGCCCGGGTCTCGGCGGTGGGAGCCCTGGTGATGGCCGGTCTGGCCGCGATCCTGTTGGCCGCCGCCCCGGCCGAAGCCGCGCCCGGCCCGGTCGCCGGGCTGGACGGCGCGACCGTGCAGCGCATTCAGGCCGCTGACGGGCAGGACCAGGTACGCCTGACTCTGCCAGCTGACTGGCAGAGTCCCGCCGCAACACCCGCCCAGACCCAAGTCCTGACCCGCAGCGGGCATCAGCTGGTCAACGGGCTGAATTCCGACGTGTTCAGCGCCAGCACCAAGAGCATCGCGCCGGTCGGCCCGGCCACGTTGAGTGGCACAGAAGTAGCCGGACTCAACGGCGGCCGGCTTCCGCTCGGCCTGAGCGTGGCCGACGCCTCGGTGCCGGTGACCTACTCGGCCATCCACACCGTGACGGTGGCCCTGCAGCCAGACACCGGCCGGGTGGTGGACCTGCGTGCTGCCGATGCGGTGACGACATCGGCCCAGGTCCGCGGGTCAGTGGTTCCGCTGTCCGGGATCCGCGAAACCACCCGCCGACCGGCCCAGGCGGCTGTGGCCGCCGAGGTCCGCACGGCCAAGCGAGACATCTCCGCGGCGCATCGCCGGGCGGTGATGCATGACCTGGCCCTGATCGTGGCCGTCATCGCTGCGGTCATGATCTTGATCACGATCCTTACGCGAGTTCGCTTGCGCGCCAACGGTTCCCGCGCACCGGTGGGCACCCAGATACGCGTCTGAGCCAGCTGCCCGTCGTTCGTCCGCAACAGACTGGAGAAGAGACCCATGCCTGCGTCCATCCGGGGCGGCGTGGCCGCCGCCGCCGTCATGCTCCTGATCGCCGGGTGTGGCGACGAGTCATCGTCATCCAGCAAGCCGGGCGCCAAAGCCAGCGGCAACTCGCACACGGTGGCTCTGACCATGGGCTCTGACACCTGCGTCACCGACCAGAAGTCGTATGCGGCCGGTGGTGTCACATTCAACGTCAGCAACAAGGACGCGACGGCGGTCAGTGAGGTGGAGATCCTCGACGGCCAGCGAATCCTGGCTGAGAAGGAGAATGTGCCCCCGGGTTTCTCCGGCACCTTCTCAGTGAACCTGGAGCCCAAGACCTACACGATCTACTGCCCCGGTGCGAGCACCGAGCGCGTCCCGCTGCTCATCACCGGCACCGCCGGGTCGGCGCCGGTGACCAGCACCCATCAGCTATTGATGGACGGCGGCAAGTCCTACGGGAACTACGTCAACGACCAGGTCGGCCTGCTGCTGGAATCGGTCAAGGCGCTCGACACCGCGATCACCTCCGGCAATCTGACCGGCGCGCAGGCCGCCTACGCCAAGGCCCGCCCCTACTACGAGCGGATCGAGCCGGTGGCGGAGTCCTTCGCCGGGCTGGACCCGGCGATCGACGCGCGGGCGGACGACGTCCCGGTGACCAAGCTGAGCGGGTTCCACCGGATCGAGTACGGCCTCTTCACCCAGAAGAAGATCGACGGGCTCAAGCCCTTCAGTACCGAGCTCATCACCGACGTGCAGAAGCTGCAGAATCTCTCCTCCGACCTCAGCTATCAGCCAGCCGACCTGGCCAACGGCGCGGTCAGCCTGCTCGACGAGGTCTCGAACAGGAAGGTGCACGGTGAGGAGGAGCGGTACTCCCACATCGACCTGCTTGACTTCCAGGCCAACGTCGAGGGCTCGGACCAGGCCTTCGCCAACCTGCAGCCGGGTCTGGAGAAGATCGACCCGGTGCTGACCAAGACCATTGCCACCGCATTCCAGAGCAACCTGGATCTGCTCGACACCCATCGCACCACCGCCAACCCGTCCGGCTTCAAGCTCTACGGTGAGCTCACCAAGGACGACACCAAGAAGCTGAGCGACTCCATCCAGGCCATCGCGGAGCCGCTGTCCCGGGTGGCCAGCAAGGTTGTCAATGCCTGATCAAGCACCGGAGGAAGCGGCGGGCACCAGCCGCCGCCGCTTCCTGCAGGCTGGCGGTGGTCTGCTCGGAGCCGGCG
>CAXUFS010000192.1:0-5565 GCA_964250315.1 uncultured Kineosporia sp.
CCGCCAGGCCATGTCCAGGTTGGCCGGGTACACCGCGACCAGCAGGGCGGCGGTGGCCGCCCCGGCGAGCTGACGGGTGCGCGGAACTGCCAGGCCGGCCCCGCAGCCGATCTCCACCACCCCGGACCAGAACACCAGCGGCCCGGGATCGCCGAACATCTTCGGCACGATGGATTCGTAGGGCTTCGGCACGACCAGATGCAGGACGCCGCTGCCCAGCATCAGCCCGGCCAGCGGCCGCCAGGCCGGCGTCCGGGCGCCCAGAAACTGATCAGGTGGCGGCGTCATGGCCTGATTCTGTCTGTCCCGGCTCGAACTGCCCACCGCGCAGCACCCCCTAGGCTGGGCCAGTTCGCCAGATCATGAGGAGACAGTGTGCCGGGGACCACCATCGCGCCCACCACCATCGTGCTGACCGAGGAGACGCTGGACGAGGGCGACGCTCAGCGCATCGTCGGGCTGCACACCCCTGATTCGATCCACTACCGGATCCTGGTGCCGGCCGACGTGAGGCGGAACCTCCTGGCCGATGTGCTGGATCACCTGAGCCTGTTCGAACTGCACAAGGCGCTGGATGCGGCCCGGGGCGACGACGACGATTCGCCCACCCGGACCGAGGCATCGGTGGCCCTGGCCCAGTCGGTGCGGGCCTTCGACGCTGCTATCGCCGGCCGGCCCGGCCCGGGGGGCGCCAGCAGCGCGGTGAACACCGGAGGCACCGCCGATACGGCCAGCCCTGGCTCGTCCGTGGATGGTGCCGTGGTCCAGGGTGACCCGCTGGATGCGCTTCAGCAGGCGGTGAAGAGCGATCCGCAGTCCGCGGAGGTGGTGGTGGTCACCCGGCCGCATGCGGTCGAGGACACCTTCCATCGGGACTGGGCCTCCCGGGCGCGGGACCTCCTCGGCCTGCCAGTGCTGCACATCTATGCCGGTCTGGGCTACGTCGGCTGAACCGGATTGCCCAAGCCGTTCTCACAGTTCAGGCTGCCGTACCACCCACCGGCCGATCAGCATGCCGTCCGTCGTCAGCAGGTGGGCGGGGCGGGCGGACAGGCTGGCCGCCGGGCCGTGCGCGATCCTCGGCCCGGCTCCGGCCACCAGCAGCGGAGACCAGGTCAGGCACACTTCGTCCACTCGGGACGCCGCTAGCATCGAGCCGAGCAGGGTGGGGCCGCCCTCCAGCAGCACCCGTTTCAGGCCGCGGCCAGCCAGTGCCTTGACCGCGTCCTCGACGTCCAATTCCTGGTCCCCGGCCACGATCACCCGGTCCCCGGCGATGGATCGCAGCCGGTCCAGGTCCGCCCGGGCCGTGGTGATCACGTAGCTCGGGTTCGGGCCGGTGAACAGATCACCGGACGGGACGTCGCCCGAGCCGCTGACGATCGCCAGCACCGGAGCCGGGGTCTGGCCGGCCGCTTGGCGCCGATCGCCGAAATCGGCGTCCGGCAGCGGCGGGGCGTAACCCTCCTCGCGCACCGTCCCGATCCCGGCCATGACCACATCGGCCAGGCCGCGCAGGACGTCGAACACCGCCCGGTCGGCGGGGCCGCCGATGCTCGCGGTCCGGCCCTCGCCGCCGGTGGCCGAGCCGTCAAGGGTGCTGATCATGTTGGCTCGGACCCAGCCACGGCCTGGCAGCGGATGCGGGTAGGCGTAGAGGTCGGCCAGCGCCTGCACGGTGGCGTCGCGGTCCTGCCGCAGATCGCCGACGTCGGCCCGGCCGGGCAGGAGCATCTGCAGAACCGTCACGGCGAGCTCGCCTCTCTCACCTGGCGCTTGATCCGGGCCAGCATGCCCGCCATGCCGCGCAGCCTCAGCGGGCTGACCGCCTCGTTCAGGCCCAGCCGCTGCGGCACGTCGTTCGGCACCGCCAGCACGCTGCCGGCGTCCATCCCGTCCAGGCCTTCGGCCAGGATGCCCGCGAAGCCCCGGGTGGTCGGCGCCTCCCGCGGGGCGTCGAAGAACACCCGGACCCGATGAGCCGGATCACTGGACACCTCCACCGCCAGGAAGACCGGGGACTGGCATTCCGCCACCGGCTCCATCAGGTCACGGTGCTGGGCGTAGCGCTGAGGCAGCTCCGGCAGGTTCTGGCTGAACTCCATCAGTAGTTGCAGCCGGTCAGGCTGGCTGAGCGACTGGAAGTCGTCGACGATCTGCGCGAATGACTCCGGCAGGGGAGCCGGCGTCTCATCGGTCTGGGACACAGCAGGATCCAATCACGGCAGTGCCCGAGGCCGGGTTCCGGTCCGGTGGCGGTGGTGTTACCGCATCCTCAGGATGGCCACTTCGCCGGGTCCGACCGGCAGGCCCTTGTCGGTGGCCACTCGTGGCCGCTGCTGCGACCGGCCGGAGTCGTACCAGCTCAGCTCGACCACCGCTCCTTCGGGCGCTGGCAGCAGGGTGATGTCCAGGCCGAGATTGACCAGCACCGAGTACGGGCCGCGGTGTACCGCGATCCAGGTGTCCCCGGTGTCGGCCCGCACCTCCCGCAGGTCATCGGAGCGGCCCAGCTCAGGGGCGCGGCGGCGCAGGGCGATCAACGATCGATACCACTCGAGCAGGGCCGGGTGATCGAACCCGTCGCCGTCCACCCGCCCTGGCTCGGACCAGTCCAGCACCGATCGATCGCGGGTAGCTGGATCCTGGGGGTCGGGGATCTGTTCGGAACTCCAGCCGCTGCTCGCGAACTCCGACCGGCGGCCGTTGCGCACCGCCTCGGCCAGGCCGGTGTCCTCGAAGCTGGTGAAGAACTGCCACGGCGTACGGGCTCCCCACTCCTCACCCATGAACAGCAGCGGAGTGAACGAGCTGGTCAGCAGCAGGGCTGCTCCCGCCGCCAGCCGGGCGGGGGACAGGCTGGCGGTCAGCCGGTCTCCGGTGGCCCGGTTGCCGATCTGGTCATGGTTCTGCAAGGCCCCGACGAAGGCGTGACCGCTGTGGCGAGCCGGATCGATCGGCTGACCCCAGTTGGTGCCGCGGAAGCTGGAGTAATCACCGGCGTGCCGGAACGCCTCGGTCAGTACCCGGGCCAGCACGGCGGTGCTGCCGAAATCGCAGTAGTAGCCCTGCTTTTCGCCGGTCAGCCAGGAGTGCAGAGCGTGGTGGATATCGTCGTCCCAGGCAGCGTCCATCCCTCGCCCGCTCGGCTGGCCGCCATCCAGCGGTCCTGGTTCGATCATCGCCGGATCGTTCAGATCACTTTCGGCGACCAGGCCGAGCGGGCGGCCCAGTTCGCCTTCCAGCCGTTTCACGGCGTGGGACAGTTCGGCCAGCAGATGCGGGGTGGATTCGTCGGCCAGTGCGTGCACAGCGTCCAGGCGCAGGCAGTCGATGTGGAAGTCGCGGAACCAGCGCAGCGCGTTCTCGATGATGAACGCCCGGACCTCGGCCGAACCAGGCGCGTCCAGGTTGATCGCATCACCCCACGGTGTGCTGTGGGTGCCGGTGAAGTACGGCCCGAACCGGGACAGGTAGTTGCCATCCGGCCCCAGATGGTTGTAAACGACGTCGAGGCACACGCCCAGTCCGTGACCGTGGCAGGCGTCGGCGAATCGCTGCAGCGCCTCCGGCCCGCCGTAGGCGTGGTGGACGGCGTACAGGTCGACCCCGTCGTAACCCCATCCGCGGTCTCCGGCGAACTCGGCCACCGGCAGCAGTTCGACCAGGTCGACGCCGAGCTCCGCCAGATACGGCAGCCGGGCAATGGCGGCGTCCAGGGTGCCGCCGGGGGTGAACGTGCCCACGTGCAGCTCGTAGAAGACGCTGCCCCGGGCGGGTTTTCCAGCCCAGCCGTTGTCCTGCCAGTGGTGGGCAGAAGGGTCGAAAACCCGGCTGGGACCGTGCACGCCGTCCGGCTGCCAGGGGCTGCGCGGATCCGGTAGCGGCTGGCCGCCGTCCAGCGCGAAGGCGTAATCGGTGCCGGATCCAGCGTCGGACACGGTGCCGGACCACCAGCCGGCTTCCTCCTGACTCATCGGCTCGCGCCGGTCCAGCCCTGGCAGATGCAGCATCACTCGCCCGGCGTTCGGCGCCCAGACCCGGAAATCAGTCACTGCCCAAGCCTGTCATGCCTGGATATCGCCGGAGGTCACGGCGAGGCGTAGCGGCGGGCGAAGTTGGCCAGAATCCGGGCCGGCCAGGTCACCACCGCTCGCTGCGCCGCCGTGATCAAGGCCTCCAGCTCCTCCGGGGCGAAATACCCGGCATGCTGATAGGCGTACATCCGCTCCACGATGCCCGGGACGTCCAGCTCGGGATGGAACTGGGTGGCGTACTGGTTCGTGCCCACGCAGAACATCTGCACCGGGCAGCCGTCCGAGCTGGCCAGCAGCTGGGCGCCGGGTGGCAGCTCGCGCATCGCCTCCTTGTGCCCGACGAAGGCCTGGAAGCTCGGCGGCAGCCCGGCCAGGATCGGATCGGCCAGACCTGCTGCGGTGAGCCGGATCTCGGTCGCGCCGACCGGCTCGGCGAAGGTCCGGTCGACGGTCCCGCCGACGTAGTGGCCCAGGGCTCCGATCCCGTAGCAGGCGCCCAGGAACGGCACATCGGCCTTGAGCACGTCCGCGATCAGCAGCTCCAGCTCCTCCTCCACCCTGACTTGAACCGGTGATTTGTCGCCGGGCGGATCGGAGGTGGTGAAGGGGCTGCCACCGATCATCACCCCGGAGTAGTGGCCGAGGTCGAAACCCGGCACCAGCTCATCCAGGGGTGCCGATTCCAGCCGGACCCGGACCAGCTGATCCGGGTTCAGCCCGCCGAACCGCAGGAAGGCCTGATACTCGGCGTCGGCCACCGCGTCATGGGCGCGAGTGGCCAGCAGGAGGAACGGTTTCACTCGCCTGAGCATGCCACCGATCCCGGATCAGGTACGGCCGCGAGCTCCGGCCACCCGGGAGGCGATCGCCCGCCCGGCCCGGCGCGGGATCAACCGGCTGGCCGCCACCAGCGTCTTGTAGCGCAGGCTCGGGATGCTGACCACGGCGTCCCGGCCCAGATCGCGCAGCGCTGCCCGGACCACCTGGTCCGGCGTGAGCCAGGCGGCGTCCGGGGCCGAGGTCATGTCGATGCCGGCCCGGGCATGGAACTCGGTCCGCACGAAGCCGGGGCAGATCGCGAGGATCCGCACTCCGGTCCCGGCCAGGCCGGCCGACAGCCCTTCGGACAGGGACACCACCCAGGCCTTGCTGGCTGAATAGGTCGAGCCGCGGCCGGGGATCAGACCGGCCACACTGGCCACATTGATCACCGCTCCGGACCCGCGCCCGATCATGCCCGGCAGCGCGGCGTGGGTCAGTTCCAGCACGGTGGCGACGTTGAGTTCCAGCTGCCGGTGGACGGTTTCGTAGGGCACGGTCCAGAATTCGCCGCTCGTGCCGATGCCCGCGTTGTTGACCAGCAGGCCCACCGGTGGGCTCGCGGCCCCCCCCCCCAGCGGCACCCGCGGGCGGGGGGCGGGTATGTTGGGGGCCCCCGGGCCCCCGCGCAGGCCCGTGGCCAGCCGCTCGAGCTTGCAGCCCGGGTTGATCAGCTTCGCGAACCGCGGGTCGCGCACCTCGTAGGGGG
>CAXUFS010000193.1:0-5543 GCA_964250315.1 uncultured Kineosporia sp.
GCTCACACCGGGCTCATCGACAGGAGCGACATCTCCGATGACGAACGGCTTCCAGCGGTGTGCGCCAGGCGCAGGCACAGCGTGATGGGCGCGCCCGGAGGGATTCGAACCCCCAACCTTCTGATCCGTAGTCAGATGCTCTATCCGTTAAGCTACGGGCGCTCGCGCTGCGGCCGTTCTGGCCGCTGGACGGCCTCCACCATAGCGGTTCGCCGGTCGGGGCCCCCAATCAATACCTTGTTAGATACCGGCGCAGCAGGGAGGATCTAGCAGCGACACCTGCCGGATACCGGCCCGGTTCGGGGATCCGGCTGGGTAGGCCCGAACACCGGCGCCGGTCTGATCAATGGCGATCCGGTGTCGCGGATCGGCCGCCCGCGCGATCCAGCTCGGCGACCCACCTTGATCCAGACATGCCCTAGGGTGCTCAGCCATGGCGGATGAAACCTACACGGTGGTGCGCTCGGCCACGATCGACGCATCGCCGGAACGGATCTACGGCGAGATCATCGACTTCCATCATTGGCCGGCCTGGTCTCCGTGGGAGGACCTCGATCCACAGATGACCCGCAAGTACTCGGGAGCAGAGGCCGGTCCGGGGGCGGTCTACACCTGGGAAGGCAATCGCAGGGCGGGGAAGGGCCGGATGGAGATCGCCGGCGTCAACGAGCCGTCCAGCGTGAAGATTGACCTGGACTTCGAGAAGCCGTTCAAAGCCCACAATGAAACGGTATTCAGCATCGAGCCGAGCGGGTCAGGAACCCGGGTGGTCTGGAGTCTCACCGGCAAGAAGACCCTGATGACCAAGATCGTGGGCATCTTCAAGGCCATGGACTCACTGGTCGGGCCCGACTTCGAGCGTGGCCTGGCCCGGCTCAAGACCCTGACCGAAACGACCAGTCACTAGTTCTGCATCCGGCGCGCCGCGATGGGCCGCTGCTTCGCGGTGGCGTGGCTGGGCTGGGTGCGTGGTCGTATGGTCGTCGCTGCCTGGAGTCGCCGCAGGCCCCCGCAGCCTTTGGAGAATGCCGGGCGCCGTCAGGCGACGAGTCACACCATGTGGTTGCCACCGTCGACGTTGAGCGTTTGGCCGGTGATGAAGGCGGCATCGTCGGACGCAAGGAAGAAGACGGGCCCCACCAGGTCATCGGCGGTCTCGTCACGCTGAAGTGCTCGCGCCGCTCGTGCTCCAGCGAGGATCCCCGCGGGAAAGCTGTCGCGCACCGCCTTGGTGACGGTCAGGCCGGGGGTGATCACGTTGACGGTGATGCCGTACTGGCCGACTTCCCGGGCCAGCGAGCGTGAGAACGCGAGCACTCCCGCCTTGGCCGCGACGTAGTGCGACTGATTGGGGGTTCCGGCGAACATCGACCCCGAGCCGAAGTTCACGATGCGGCCCCATCCGCGATCCTTCATCAGCGGCACCACGGCCTTGGTCATCAAGAAGGTTCCGGTGAGGTTGACATCGATCACCCGCCGCCACTGGTCCGGCGTCATCTCCTCGAACGAGGTGATCGGGAACCAGCCGGCGCAGTTGATGAGCACGTCGACGTGGCCGGTCTCTTGCCTGGCCACGTCCGCGACGTTCTGACAACTCTCCTCAGAGGAGATGTCGACGGGCACGGTGAGCAACCGGGAGCCGGTGGGACGCCGCTCGCGCCAGCGGTCCAGGGCCTCCAGGCCGACGTCGCAAGCAATGACGGTATCTCCGTTGCGGAGAAACCGATCGACCAGTTCGCTGCCGATGCCGCCGACAGCGCCGGTGATGACGATGACCCGGCCGGTGTTCACTTACAGTCTCCCTGAACATCGAATCGAAATCGCCGACGTCGCTCGCTTCTTGGCGGTCGGCTGCAAGGGGCGGCGGTTCGGCTGCTCTGCGCCATGGTCAGGTATCCAGCAACTGCCCGGCCACATGCTGCGGCATCGGCGCGTGCTGCAAGTAGCTACGGGAGAAACTGCCGCTCCCGTGGGCCAGGCTGCGCAGCGCCTGCACGTAGCTGAGCAGTTCGAAGGCGGGCACCTCGGCCAGGATCCGGGTCCGGCCACCGGAGTCCCCCTCGGTGCCGGTCACCCGGCCGCGCCGGGAGGACAGGTCACCCATCACGGCGCCGACGTACTCGTCGTCCACCACCACGACCAGCCGATCCACCGGCTCCAGCATGGCCACCCCTCCGGCCGCCGCAGCCTCTCGCAGCGCCAGCGCACCAGCGGCCTGGAACGCGGCGTCCGATGAGTCCACGCTGTGCGCCTTGCCGCCGATCAGCGTGACCCGCAGGTCCACTACCGGATATCCGGCCATGATCCCGCGCTCCATCTGGTGGCGCACGCCCTTCTCCACGCTGGCGATGAACTGCCGCGGCACGGCGCCGCCCACCACCCGATCGACGAACTCGAACCCGCTCCCCATCGGCAGTGGCTCGACCTCGATGTCACAGACCGCGTATTGGCCATGTCCGCCGGACTGTTTCACGTGCCGTCCGTGTCCGGTGGCGTTCTTGGCCATGGTCTCGCGCAGGGCGACCCGGACCGGCTCCTGCTCGACCTTGACGCCGTAACGATCGGACAGCCGGTCCAGCACGATGTCACGGTGCAACTCGCCCATCGTCCACAGCACGATCTGATGGGTGTCCTGCATCAGATGCACCCGGACGGCCGGATCCTCGGCGCTGACCCGGGCCAGCGACTGGGAGAGCTTGTCCTCGTCGGCGCTGGACGCCGCGGTCAGCGCGGCCGGGAGCAGCGGTTCCGGCATCTGCCAGGGCTCCGCCAGCGCCGGGCTGGCCAGGTCCGACAAAGTGTCACCGGTGACTGCGCGGACCAGCCGGGCCACGGCCACGATGTCACCGGCCGTCGCCGTGGTCATCGGGATCAGCTTGGCGCCCACCACCCGGGAAATCACGCCAGCCCGCTCGTCCTCGTCGTGATCGGGATAGGCGTGTTCATCGCCGGTGAACCGGGGCAGATGCCCGGACACGTGCACCACGTCATCGGCGGACAATCGGCCCGAGAAGATCCGGACGATGCTGAGCTGACCCACGTACTGATCGCTGGTGGTCTTCACCACTTCGGCCACCAGCTGGCCCTTCGGATCGCACTCGATCTGCTGCCGATCCTTCCCGTCCGGGGCCGTCACCGCTGGCAGCGGGTGTTCGCACGGCGACGGCAATCCGCGCGCGATCACTTCCAGCAGCCCTTCGATTCCGATTCCGGTCAGCGACAGGACGGGCAGCACCGGGTAGAAGGTTCCACGCGCGACCGCTCGCTCCAGGTCGGTGATCAGGACATCCAGGCCGGCCTCCTGACCGCTCAGCCATCGATCGAGCAGGGTGTCGTCCTCGGACTCCTGGATGATCCCCTCGATCAGCTCCGACCGGGCATCGGCGGCGGCGGCGATCTGTTCACCGCTGGCCGTCTCTGGTTCACTGTCCGGCCACCAGATCCGTTGCGACAGGAGCCCTTGCAGACCGATCCGGTCGCCATCGCGCAGCGGCAGATAGAGCGGCTGGATACCGGAACCAAAAGCGGCCCGGGCGGTGGCCAGGGCCTCAGCGAAGTCGCCGCGCTGGTGGTCCAGCCCGGTGATCACCACCGCCCGGGGCATCCCCACCTCGGCGCACTCGTGCCAGAGCAAGCGGGTGGTGGCGTCGATGCCATCCGCCGCCGAGACCACGAACAGGGCCGCGTCCGCCGCTCGCAGCCCGGCCCGGACCTCGCCGACGAAGTCCGGGTGCCCAGGGGTGTCGATCAGGTTGACGGTGACATCGCCGGCGAGCGTGGAGGCCACCGCCAGGCCGACCGAGCGGCCCAGCTTCTTCGCGGCGGGCTCGTAATCGGTTGTGGCGGTGCCCTGTTCGACCCGGCCGAGCCGATTTACCACCCCGGTATGCAGCAGCAGGGCTTCAATCAGCGTGGTCTTGCCTGCGCCCGCATGTCCAATCAGTACGACGTTGCGGATCTGCTCGGGCGCGGGTGACTGGGCGGATGTCTCCTCGAGAATGCTTCTGGTCATATGGGCAGCTCATTTCACTGTGCGGGGCCTCGTCCCGGGGATGGGGGAAGTGGACACGCCTGCCAGCGCGAACACCGCGTCCGCCGCAGCCATCGCGGCCAGCGGCACCCGGGTCGTGCTGATCCGGCGGGAGACCGGGCCGGACATCAGCGATCTGCGAATCGTCATGCTGATCTCCACACCGTTGGGAAGTCAGGTTCAGATCACGGCCACCTTGCCTCGGCCTGACCGGTGATGGCAATGGGCTGGCCGGGACGAATGGGTGGTTATCGGCCTGGCTGGGCGGCGTCATGCTCAGGTCGTGCTGAGGCCGGGCTGAGGCCGTGCTGAGGCCGTGCTGAGGCCGGGCTGGGGCCGTGCTGGGACCGGGCCGACCGGGATGCCGAGTGGCGGGCCGCACCGGCCGGGGTTTGATGGGCGCATGGCTGATCAGATGGACGAGGACGAGAAGAGGGACGTCCGCAAGGACTTCGATGACGCGGTCAACATGAGCCCGGCCCAGCTCGAGAAGTGGCTGAAGACCGGCGAATCCACGTCGGTGGGACAGAAGGACGGGGACTCCGAATCGGTCGGGCACGAGTCCGGGCGGCGGATCATCAAGATCAAGCAGACCAAGGTGGCTGATCTTTCCGAGGCCGACTACGCCCATATGCGCAAGGTCACCGGTTACGTCGCCCGGCACAGCAAGCAACGTCCCAAAGGCGACGTCCGGGACACCCCGTGGCGCTACTCCCTGATGAACTGGGGCCACGATCCGCTGAAATAGAGCGGCCTGGTGCTCTGGTCAGGATGAGATCCGGATCCGGGGCGGTTGGCTTCAGGCATGAGAATTGGTATCGGCCTCCCCACGACCCTGGACATCCCAGGGCCGTTGGTTCCGGCTTGGGCTCGGCAGGCTGAGGCGCGCGGCTTCAGCACGCTGGCCACCATCGACCGGATCGTCTACCCGAACTACGACTCGCTGGTCAGCCTGGGGGCCGCGGCCGGCGCTACCAGCCAGATCCGCCTGATGACCAACATCTTGGTGGCCACGCTGTATCAGCCGGTCTGGCTGGTGAAAGCGACGGCCAGCCTGAACGCGCTCTCCGGCGGCCGCTTCACCCTGGGCGCGGGGGTGGGGGGGGGGGGGCGCGCCGGGGGGCGCCCCGGGCGGGCCGACCCTGAGGGCGCCGACCGGGGTGATGGGCAGCGGCTTCGGCGGCATCTTCGCGCCGATGGCGACCGAGGCGATGCGCAGCGTCCCACCCCAGCTGGCTGGGGCCGCCTCCGGGGTGAACAACACCGTCCGGCAGGTGGGGTCGGTGATCGGCAGTGCCGCGGTCGGTGCGCTGTTGCAGGCACAACTGGCGTCGAGCCTGCGGGACGAGGCGGTGCGCGAGGCCGGTCAGCTGCCGGCCGGCCAGCGCGCCCAGTTCGTGGCCGGTTTCGCCGACGCGGGCAAGGGTGGCCTGCAGGTCGGTGCCGGGCAGTCCGGGGCGGCGCAACACGCCAGCGGTCAGTTGCCCGCGGCCGCTGCGCGGCAGCTGCAGGA
>CAXUFS010000194.1:0-5502 GCA_964250315.1 uncultured Kineosporia sp.
GCGCTCGAGCAGGGGGCCCACTGCCGGACGCCGTCCCGCTGCGCCGGGCGGGCGTCGCCCGGAGGGGCGGCCCCGATCTGATGGCCGGCGGCGGGACGGCGTACGGGGGCGTTCGAACGTTTGGGGCATGGTGAGCGGGACTCCAAGTGACGCTGCGGGCCGCGTCGTCTGGAATCGTCACATCGTCCGGGTGGATCCAGGGGATCCGCCGAACGGGACTGCCGTAACGTGCGACCGTGCGGGCGGCTCGCCCGCTAAGAGACGGCACATCGGTTGCGCCGTCAGTGATCCAACCCTAGCAGCAGGGTGGCGCATTCCCGGCCGCCACCGCGAAGCCTGTGACCGGTGCCTCATCCGGATCAGGGCACCGCCCGCTGGGATAGCAGCAGCGACGCGGCGGCCGGCGTTTCTCCGGATCGATGACCGCCTGGCTGGCGTGCTTCCCTGGTGAGGTGACGACGTCCGGATCGGGAGTTGTGCGGCATCCCGTGTTCGTGCTGCACGACCATCGCAAGCCGCGGCCTCACTTCGATCTGCGGCTGGAGCAGGACGGCGTGCTGCGGTCCTGGGCGGTTCCCCGGGGCCTGCCGGTGGACTCCCGCCACGATCGGCTGGCGGTCGCTGTTCCCGACCACGAACTGGAGCACGCGAGCTATACCGACGACACCAAGTTCATCGCCGACACTGGCTGGTGGGAGCTGGAGAAGCACGGTGATCGCCGCTTCACCTTCGTGCTGCACGGCCAGCAAGGATCCCGTCGCTATGCCCTGATCGATACCGGCTCGGACTGGCTGCTGCATCTGACCAAGGCCCAGCCAGGCAGCTGACCGCAGGGTCTCAGGCCTGCTCGCGCGAGCACCACCAGGTGGTGCGGCCACCGACCGTGCTCCGCTTCATCGGCGCACCGTCGCGAGGGCAGCAGGCGCCCTCGGTGCGGAACGGGATGATCGGCAGTGTGTGCACGCCGCCGCCGGCGATCGCGGCGCGGATGGCACTGCGCAAGGCTCTGAGCAGACGGGCGGCGTCTGTGCGATCGAGGTCGCGAACGGGACGCGAGGGACTGACCCGAGCCTGCCAGAGGATCTGATCGGCCAGCAGATTGCCGATCCCGGCGATCGCCTCCTGATCGAGCAGGCGCGCTTTGACCGGCGCGGTCCCCCGCTCGAGCACGGCCCGGAACTGGCCCGCGGTGATGTCACGGGCATCGGGACCGAGATGCTCCACCGGCGGGTCCAGGCGCACCCGGCCCAGGCGGCGCGGGTCGGCCAGCAGCAGGAATCCGCCGTCGGCGAAGCTGAGCGAGAAGCGGGCGTATCGGTGATCACCGGCTTGGCGGCCTCGCTCCCAGTAGTCCCCGCCATCGATCTCGGCGCCGGAGCGGCAGGCGATCACGATCTTGCCGGACATGCCGAGGTGGATGCCCAGCACTGGCCCCTCACCCTTCGATCGGCCAACTGCGGACGTCCGGCACCACATGCTCTTGCCCCGGCGATGAACGCTGGTCAGCCGCCGGCCAACCAGCGCGTCCCTGATCTGGCCGGGGGCGTGCGGGCGGCACTCGTAGCTGTCCTGATCGTCCACATCGGCGATCTTCCGCTCCAGAGCCGCCTTTTCGATCGCGGCGCGGGCGGACTCGACCTCAGGCAGTTCAGGCACAGCGCTCATCCTGGCTCATCCAGAGGCAATCCGCCGGGTATCGCGACCCCGGCTGGCCCGTGCCACCGTGCGGCAGACTGAGCCGGTGAGCCGATGGGTGCTGCACGTCGATCTGGACCAGTTCCTGGCTGCGGTCGAAGTGCTGCGGCATCCCGAACTGGCCGGTCGGCCAGTGGTGGTCGGCGGGGACGGCGACACCACCAAGCGCGGCGTCGTCAGCACGGCGTCGTACGAGGCCCGAGCGTTCGGGGTCCGGTCGGGGATGGCCCTGCGCACGGCCGCGCGTCGTCTCGATGGGCGCGGCGCCGTCTTCCTGCCGGTGGACAAACCCGTCTACGAGGCCGCCTCGGCTGCGGTGATGACCACGCTGCGAGAGTTCGACGTCGTGGTGGAGGAGATCGGCTGGGATGAGGCGTTCATCGGAGCCGCGGTCGCGGACGACGACGAACCCGAGGATCTGGCTGGCCGGATCCTCGCTGCCGTGCTGGAGCGGACGCAGCTCTCGTGCTCGGTGGGCATCGGCCGGAACAAGCTGCAGGCGAAGATGGCTACTGGGTTCGGAAAACCGGCGGGGGTGTACCGGATCACCGGCGCCACCTGGTTCGAACACTTCGGCAATCAGTCGCCAGATGTGTTGTGGGGCATCGGGTCCCGGACGGCGGCCAAGCTCGCCGAGCTGGGCATCGGCTCGGTCGGGGAACTGGCGGCGGCCGATGATGCGGTGCTGGCGGCCCGGTTCGGGCCGGCCATCGGGCCCTGGCTGGGCCGGATGGGTCGCGGTGAGGACCCTTCGCCGGTGGTGGGTGATCCCTGGGTGCGGAAATCCCGCAGCCGGGAGGTGACCTTTCAGCAGGACCTGACCTCGTGGGACGCCATCCGGGCCGAAACCGCGCAGATCACAAGGCTTGTGGTGGACGACGTGACCGCCGACGAGCGGCTGGTCGGCCGGGTCGGGGTGAAGATCCGGTGGGTACCGTTCAGCACCCAGGTGTCGGCCCGCAAGGTCTCCGAGCCGACGCTGGACGCCGGGCCGCTGGTCGCCGCCGCGCTCGAGGTCCTGGAGAAGCTTGGGGACGGCCCGATCTCGGATGACCGGCAGCGCACGGTCCGGCTCCTCGGGGTGCGACTGGAGTTCGCCGACACACTGTGACCCGCGGCGACCTGGCCTAGCGGCGCTGTCGGCTGACCTCGTAGAGCGCAATCGCAGCCGCGGAGGCGGCGTTGAGTGAATTGACCTGGCCGTGCATCGGAATCAGCAGAGTCTGGTCAGCGTGCTCCAGCCAGAGATCGCTGACCCCGGTGCTTTCGGCGCCGATCACCAGCGCGAGCGGGCCGCTCAGATCGGCGAGGTGCAGCGGGGTCCTGCCCCGCGGCGTGGTCACCGCAATCGTGACCGCACGTCTGCGCAGCCAGGTCAGCACGGCCTGGCTGGGCGCGGCGGACACCGGCACGGCGAACACCGTGCCCTTGCTGGCGCGCACGGTATTGGGGTTCCCGAAGTCGGTCACCGGCGAGGCACTGATCACGGCATCGGCTGCCGCGGCTTCAGCGGTCCGCAGGATCGCGCCCAGATTGCCGGGCTTCTCGATGCCCTCACAGACCAGCACCAGGGCACGTTCACTCAGCACCAGCGAATCCAGTTGCACCCCAGGAGTTCTGGTCACCGCGAGCCAGCCGTCCGGAGATTCGCGGTAGGCGATCTTCTCGAACACCGCGGCACTGACCGAGGTCACCAGAACACCGGTATCCCGCAGCTGCCCGATCAGGCTGGCCTGGCCGGGCCTGATCAGCGCCGGGGCGTAGTAGATCCGCTCCGGTCTCACCCCGGCGGTCAGCGCGAGCTCGAGTTCGTCGAAGCCTTCAATCAGGGTGTGGCCCCGCTCATCCCGGGCCCGCCGGGTCCGCAGCCGCACCAGCGCTTTGACCTGCGGATTGGAGAGGCTGCTGAGGTCCACGCTCTCCACGCCGACCGACTATAACCACCGCTCACTGCACCCGCCGTGATGCCGAAGTCTCACCGGTCAGTCCGTTAGTGCTGCATCGTGGTCTCGTCCCCGCCCAGGCGGACCCGGAGAACTGATTCCCAGTTCGTCGGCTCCAAGCCTGGTTGGGCTGGCCTCAGGCCTGCCCGGACGCTGCCGAACCAGCACCACTCGGGCCTGGAATTGTATGTGCTGGAATGGGATTCCGAGAAACCACGGGGGCTCGTCCGAGGTATGGTTCACGACCAGGTCCATCATCAGCTCGATGCCGCTCTGGTGCCAGGCCCTGATCAGATCGGCCAGGGCGCCGGACAACGGCTCGACGTCCTGGTATTCGCTGATGCGGTAGCCGTGGTCGTCCATCGGCGGGCGTACATCGGCGAGAGCCAGACCACGTCCACGCCGAGCCGTTCCAGATGTCCGACGTGGTCGATGAGCCGCGCGGATCACCGATCCCGTCGCCGCTGGAATCAGCCAAGCTCCGCGGATAGGTCCGGTAGATCACCCCTCGCCGGTCCGTCGCTGTCCCTCGCGCAATGAGGCGGCAGAGAGTGCCCGGCAAAGATTTGGCTCTGAAAGCCGCCGTGACCTTCGTATGGCCACATACTGAAGCGTGACCCCTTCAACCTCACCCGCGCACCGGGTGCTCAGCGGCAGCCCTTTCGCACGGCCCGTCCCGACTCCGGCGGCAGCCACTCGGATGAACGTCGGAGATCGCGTCACCCACGACCGCTTCGGCTTGGGCCGCGTCACGCGCCTGGTCAACGACTGCGATGTGATCGTCGATTTCGGGGATGAGGACGGCTCTTACCGCTCGGTCGCCCACACCCGGCTCACCACACTCTAGCCAGCCAAGATCAGCGGGACCGGGTGACGAAGCCCGACTCGTAGGCCAGCACCACCGCCTGAACCCGGTCCCGCACGCCCAGCTTGGTCAGGATCCGGGCGACGTGTGTCTTCACCGTGGTCTCGGCGACCACGATCTCGGCCGCGATCTCGGCGTTGGACAGGCCCCGGGCCAGCAGTCTCAGCACTTCGAGTTCCCGTTCGGTCAGTCCTCGCATCACTTCCGGAGGGCCGGGCGATCCGATCGAATCGGTCTGGGCCGGCACCATGAACTGCTCGACCAGCCGCCGGGTGATCGAGGGCTCGATCAGCGCATCGCCTCCGGCCGCCGCGCGGATCGCCGCGATCAGCCTGGACGCGGGTGCGTCCTTGAGCAGGAAACCGTAAGCGCCGGCCCGCAGCGCCCGCACGACGTACTCGTTCTGGTCGAAGGTGGTCAGCACCACCACCCGGGGCGGGTCGGGCATCCCCATCAGCTGCTCGGTGGCGCTGAGCCCGTCCAGCTCCGGCATCCGGATGTCCATCAGCACCACATCCGGGCCGGTCGCGCTCACCTGGGTCAGCGCAGCCCGGCCGTCCGCGGCCTCTCCCACCACCTCGATCCCCGGCTCCGAGTCCAGGATCACCCGGAATCCCGCGCGCAGCAGTTGCTGATCATCGACGATGAGCACGCGGATGGGGTCGGGCACCGGCTCATTGTGACAAGCCCGGCCCGCGCTGGCGTCGTCTTCGCGTCGTCCTTGAGGAGGACACCGCCTGGATAGATCGCTCCTGGTGAGGACGACGGGCCCAGGCCGGAATTCCTAGCCTCGCAGCTACACCGGATCGGCCGGTCGGCATTCGAGAGGAAACCACCATGAACAAGATCTTCGAGGGCGTCCGCTGGAGCGATGCCGTCCTGGCCGCAGCCCTGACTGCTCTGGGTGTCGTCCTGATGGTCGCCAGCATCAACGGAACCGAGGACGCCGTCCGGATGGACTCGCGGTCCTGGCTGATGGTCCCGGTGTTCGCCGCCGCC
>CAXUFS010000195.1:0-5453 GCA_964250315.1 uncultured Kineosporia sp.
CCCCCGGACCGCCCCCGCCGTGCGGGATGCAGAACGTCTTGTGCAGGTTGAGATGGGAGACGTCGGCTCCGAAGGCCCCGGGCCGGCTCAGCCCGACCAGGGCGTTCAGGTTCGCCCCGTCCACGTACACCTGGCCGCCAGCGTCGTGCACGATCTCACACAGCCGGCCGATGCCCTCCTCGAACACCCCGTGGGTGGAGGGATAGGTCACCATCACCGCCGCCAGCGCATCGGCGTGCTGCTCGACCCTGGCGGTCAGGTCGCCGAGGTCGACGTTGCCGGCCTCGTCGCAGGCCACCACGACCACGCGCATACCCGCCATCACCGCGCTGGCCGCATTGGTGCCGTGTGCGCTGGAGGGAATCAGGCAGACGTCGCGCTCGGCCTGCCCGTTGGCCCGGTGATAGGCGCGGATGGCCAGCAATCCAGCCAGCTCGCCCTGCGAACCCGCATTCGGCTGCACCGAGACCCGGTCGTATCCGGTCAGCTGGGCCAGCCAGGTCTCCAGCTGATGCACCAGCGTCCGGATCCCCTCGGTCTGCTCGGCCGGGGCGAACGGATGCAGGTCGGCGAACTCGGGCCAGCTGATCGCCTCCATCTCGGTGCTGGCATTCAGCTTCATCGTGCATGAGCCGAGCGGGATCATCCCCCGGTCCAGCGCATAGTCCAGATCGCTGAGCCGCCGCAGATAGCGCAGCATCGCGGTCTCGCTGTGATGGGTGGTGAACACCGGGTGGGTCAGATACCGCGAGGTCCGGGCCAGGGGCGGCGGCAGGGCCAGCCGCTGCTCGTCCGCCAGTTCCAGGGCCAGCTCAGTGTCCAGCCGCTCCGCGTCCGCCCCGCCGATCCCGAATGCGTCCAGCACCACGCTCAGATGGGCCACCGTGGTGGTCTCGTCGCAGCTGATCGACAACTGATCGTCGTCGATCAGCCGGAGCAGCACTCCACCGGCCTGGGCCCTGTCCACGATGGTGCGCGCCTGACCGGGCGCCCGCACCGTGACGGTGTCGAAGAACGCGTCGTGAGTCGGCTCGAACCCATTGCGTCGCAGCCGGTTCGCCAGCGCAGCCGCTGAGCCGGCCACCCGGGTGGCGATATGCCGCAGGCCAGCCGGCCCGTGATACGCGGCGTACATGGCGGCCATCACCGCCAGCAGGACCTGAGCGGTGCAGATGTTGCTGGTCGCCTTCTCCCGGCGGATGTGCTGCTCGCGGGTCTGCAGGGCCAGCCGGTAGGCCGGGACGCCGTCCGCGTCCTGGGAGACGCCGACCAGCCGTCCCGGCAGCGAGCGCTCGAGCCCGGAACGGACAGCCATGTATCCGGCGTGCGGGCCGCCGAAGCCGAGCGGGACGCCGAAGCGCTGGGTGGTGCCGACGGCCACATCGGCGCCGGCCTCCCCCGGTGACTGCAGCAGGGTGAGTGCGAGCAGGTCGGCGGCCACCGTGAGCAGCGCGCCGGCGTCGTGGGCAGCTGCCGCCATCGGGGCCAGGTCGTGCACGACTCCGCTGGCTCCGGGGTATTGGGTGATAACCCCGAAGCAGCCTCGGCCATCGGCGGCCCGCCGCAGTTCGGCGGTGATGTCGCGGGCCCCGGCCAGGTCGGCCAGCACAACGGTGATGCCGAGCGGCTGCGCCCGGGTCCCGATCACGGCGATGGTTTGTGGCAACAGGGTGGCATCCAGCACCAGAACGGCGTCCTTGGCAGCCTTCGACGTCCGCCGCATCAGGGTCATCGCCTCGGCCGCGGCGGTGGGCTCGTCCAGCAGGGAGGCGCTGGCGGTCTGCAGCCCAGTCAGGTCGGTGACCATGGTCTGGAAAGCGAGCAGGGCCTCCAGCCGTCCCTGGGAGATCTCCGGCTGGTACGGGGTGTAAGCCGTGTACCAGGCCGGGTTCTCCAGCACATTGCGCTTGATCACGGCGGGGGTGTGGGTGCCGTAGTAGCCGAGCCCGATCATCGGGACCGCGACCGTGTTCTGGCTGGCCAGCGCCCGCAGTTCGGCCAGCGCGCCCGCTTCGCTGATCGGGGCGGGCAACGGGTCCGGCCGACCATCAGCGCGACCAGCGCGGCCAGCGCGGCCAGCGCGGCCCCGGTCACGGATCGCCGGGGGCATCACCTGGTCGATCAGCGCTTCCATGCTGCTGATCCCCAGGGCGCTGAGCATCTGCTGCTGGGCACCGGGCCCTGAGCCGATGTGCCGGTCGGCGAAGCTGGCGCGGACTGAACCCGAGTGGTCCTCGGTCCGATCAGAACCGGGTACCGGGCTGGCACCGATCACCGGTCCGGATGGGCTGACGGGGCGATCTGTGATCGAGGTCATCGGAGGCTCCTGCTCACGTCGGCGCCGGTACTCGCTGTCGATCCCCTCTGGATCAGGAGGGATCGCTGAGCACCGGATGGATGCCTCCCCATCCGTCGGGCCGCACTGCCCTCCGGAGTTGCCTCGCCCTCGCGGTCCTGGTGCCTGAGAGGTTCCGGGGAGAGTTGCCCCTTCGGCGCCTCGGAACAGACGGTCGGACTGTCTGGTCCGGGGCTCTCCCGCGTGGGATCATCGGCCGCCCCAGACCTGGGCCCCGCTGTGCGCTGCTGCTCGCGAGGGATCTGGGACGCGCACGACCGTACCAAACGAGCCGGCCTGCTGCCGGTGTTCAACTCGGGCTCGGCGACGTCCATTCCAGCAAGCCGTTGCGACCGGCTTTCCGGCGTTGTGGTCCAGCCGGGGCAGCACAACCGGGCGGCGACGGGGTAGCGTCGGATCCCGTGATCGTGGTCAGCGTGTGCAGCCTGAAGGGCGGCGTCGGGAAGACGTCGATGTGCCTGGGAATCGCCTCGGCGGCGCTGGCGCGAGGAGTCCCCACGCTGGTCGTGGACCTCGATCCGCAGGCCGATGCGACTCTGGGGCTTGATGTTTCGGCCGATGTGGAATCCGACGTGGCAACGGTGCTGAGCGCATCCCGGCGGAATGTGGTGCAGACCACGGTGGTGCCCAGCGGCTGGGCGCCCGAGGGCGGCCTACTCGATGTACTGCCTGGGTCCGGAGACATCGCCGCCCTGGATCGCCCGAGCGGCTCGGAGCGCACGCTGGCCCGGCTCTCTCAGGCGATCCGCTCGCTGGAGGACTCCTACCGGCTCGTGCTGGTGGACTGCCCGCCGTCGCTGGGCGCCATCACCCGGTCCGGGATGGGGGCCAGTCACCGGGCGATCGTGGTGACCGAGCCGGCCCTGTTCTCGGTGACCGCGGCCGACCGGGCCCTGCATGCGATCGACGACGTCCGCCGGACCAGCGCCCCGCACCTGCAGCCGCTGGGGGTGCTGGTGAACCGGTATCGGGAACGCTCCCCCGAGCACCGTTACCGAGTGCAGGAGCTGAGTGACATGTTCGGGCCGCTGGTGCTGACACCGGCGATCCGGGAGCGCAGCGCGTTACAGCAGGCGCAGGGCGCCTCACAGCCGATCCATCGCTGGCCCGGTGCTCCAGCGGCTGAGCTGTCGGCTGGATTCGATGCTCACCTGGCCCGGATCCTGCGGGTCAATCAGCGGGGCCGGGCGCGGACCCCGCTGGCCGCCGCCCCCTCCCCGGTCTAGCGAAGTCAGCTGCGCACTGGCGACCGGGCCTGATCGGGCGGAGAGCTCTGCCCAAACGAGCCGATCAGCCTGTTGCCCGGGCGGCCCGGCGACGGGACAGCTCGTCGGCGCCGTCCCCGGGAAGGGGATGTTCGTCGTCCGCGCGCTCGGCCGGAAGCGCCGCCAAGGTACCCTCGACCTCGCGCCAGACCCGTCCCACGGCGATCCCGAACACGCCCTGGCCGCCTTGAACCAGGTCGATCACCTCGTCGGCCGAGGTGCATTCATAGACGCTGGCGCCGTCACTCATCAGGGTGATCTGGGCCAGATCCTCCACCCCGCGGTCGCGCAGGTGAGTGGCCGCGATCCGGATCTGCTGCAGCGACACTCCGGTGTCGAGCAGGCGCTTGACGACCTTGAGCACCAGGATGTCCCGGAAACTGTACAGCCGCTGCGTGCCGGAGCCGGTGGCCGGGCGAACGGTGGGCTTGACCAGGCCGGTCCGGGCCCAGTAGTCGAGCTGCCGATAGGTGATACCGACGGCCTTGCACGCGATCGGGCCGCGATAACCGGCCTGCTCGTCAAGCTCGGGCAGATCGTCGTTGAAGAGCATGCCTTGGGCCTGCGCGGCCACGTGTTCGGGCACGCCGCTGTCAGGGCCATGGGCGTCGCCCGGTCCGGTCACGGCATCTCCTCGATGTGGTCGGCAGCCATTCAGCATCCATGCGGTGCGCCCTCCCCGTGGCCGGTCCATCGCTCATTTCCAGTCTCACCGGCGGGCGCCGGAGCCGGATGACAGCGGGGAAACTACATCGAGGACGTTTCGCTTCGAACGGTAGGCGGCCTGCGCCCTCAGGTCAATGACGCTAACCAGGCGTCACAGGCGTGTCGCCGAGCTGGCCTCTCACCTGCAGAGTTGATCGGCAGCTCGGCACAAGTCTCAACCTCTGGCTGAGGCTGAGACTCGGGCGGCCCGAGCTGCCAGGGAGGCGGTCAGGAGCGCTCTGACGACGGTCCGGTCTCACCGAAATCATCCGGAGAGATCTGATCGAGGAACTCGCGAAACTTCTCCACTTCGTCCTCGTCCTCATCCGGTACCGAGACCCCGCCCGCCTCGAGCACTTCCTCCGCCCCAACGATCCGGCAGCCGAACCGCAGGGCCAAGGCGATCGCATCGGACGAGCGGGACTCCACCACCAGGCCGCCGTCGAACACCAGCTCGGCGTGGAAGACGCTGTCCCGGATCGCGGTGATCCGCACCTCCTCCAGCCTGCGGCCCATCGCCTCGACCACATCCTTGAACAGGTCGTGAGTGAGCGGGCGGGACGGGGTCACCCCTTCTTGGACGACGGCGATGGCCCGGGCCTCCGGCTCGCCGACCCAGATCGGCAGATAACGGTCGCCATCCCGCTCCCGCAGTAGCACGATCGGACTGTTGGCGGGCATCTCAGCCCTGACCCCGACCACATCCAGCTCCCGCACCCTGCCACCGTACTCGCTGTTGCCCGCCCAGGCATCGGCCCCCTTCAACTGGCCGGAATGCGGCCAGCTACGGCTGAATTCCAGGCCTGCAGCGAGCCATCCGAGGCCCCCCGGCGCGAAGCAGATGGCACCAGATCGGCCACCGGAACTACGAGGTGCCCCGCTCCAGCGCGGTTTTCACCAGCGCCGCATGCAGGCGGACACACAGCGCGGACACTTCGCGGGTGGTCTCCTCGGCGCGGACCGCGGCCTCCGCGTCCCGCTGGCCACGCATCGGCTTGACCACCTGCTCGACCAGGCCCGCCTCCCGATCGGCGGCGGTGCGGAAGGCCCGTAAGTGCCGGGGCTCGATCCCGAACGCGGCCAGCTCGGCGGCCGTGCGGGCCACGACCAGCGCGTCACCGTCGAAG
>CAXUFS010000196.1:0-5438 GCA_964250315.1 uncultured Kineosporia sp.
CGTTGCAGCCAGTCGTCATCCTGCAGAGCCAGCCGCAGGTAGCTCTCGAAAGCGGCCTGCAGCAACGCGGTCCGGATCGGGCGCTCGGCCAGCGCCGACGACATCCGCCGCCAGGCCTGCTCGGCGTCGTCCACCGTCGCGCTCACCAGCGTGCTCACCGTGGCAGCCAGTTCGCCATGCAGGCGGCTGGCGGCCGGGGTGTCGCGCAGGATGACCCGGGTGGCGGTCGGCAGGGCCAGCGGCAGATCACCACCCAGCGCGATCGCAGCCGCCAGCGGCCAGGCCGGGCCGGCCGAGCGAGCCAGGCCGGCCGCGGCGTCCACATCCATCGGCCACCAGTCCGGACTGGCCGGGCCGCCACTGGGCGGTGTGGACAGACTGACCTCGTCCAGTCGCTGCAGGCACCGCTCCAGGGCGGAGAAGTCGTCACAGCTGGCGTCCAGGGCCAGCCGTGACCAGTCGGTCACCGGGATGGTCTGACCCAGCTGGTTGGCCCGGTGGTCCAGACCTCCCACCGCCCGGATGCTGGATTCGACCCGCGGGTCGACCAGGATCACCGGCGGATCATCGAATCGGGTCAGCAGTTCCACGTCCCGTTCCGGGATCACGCTGATAATCGGTGTCCGCCAGCTGTTCTCGTCCAGTCCGCGCCGGGACCGGGAGAGCAGCCCGGCGCCCGGCGAGGGTCCAGCGCCGAGCTGAGCCCGGCCGGGGGACGCCGCGCTCAGGCTTTCCACCAGTTGGGCGTCGGCCTGGTGGTTCTCGGCCTGGATGTTCTCCAGCACCTCTGGCAGGGATTCGTTGGTGGAGAATGACATTCGCAGGCAGGTCAGTGGCGGGGCGAAGAAGCTGACCGCGCCGATCCAGAGCGCGCCCTGCTCGGCGTCCGGCGCGGCCAGCACCACCGGATATCCGCCGTCCAGGGCGCTGGCCACCGAATCGATCAGCAGGCCGAGCGTGCCCAGCCGGAACGCGGAGACGTCGCCGACGAAGTCGACCACGGTCTGGCGATTGACCACCGAGCCGGTGACCGGAGGCTCGTCCAGTTCCGGGCCGGCGGCGGCCTGCGCGGGCTCGTCACCGCGATAACGCACCACCGCCGCGCTCGGGGGGCGCTGCCAGCGTCGCGTGCCCCACAACTCGATCGGGCGGACGAAACCCGGGCCCAGCGCCCGCGACCGGGCCTCCGGGTCGAGCAGTACATGATTACGGCCCTGCTGCTGGTGCATCCAGACCCCGCCGGAGGGGGTCAGGTGGTAGCGCAGCCGTGCGCTTCTCACGGAGCTCACCACCTCTGCGCCTATCCTCGGCGGGTGCCGACCGAGAGCGTGTCCGAGATCTTCGATGGGGCAATCTGGACTGCCGTCCCGGATTATGACTTTACCGACATCACCTACCACCGGTGCAGCGCCAGTGGACCGGCCGGGCACACCGTCCGGATCGCCTTCGACCGGCCGGATGTGCGCAACGCCTTCCGGCCACACACGGTCGATGAGCTGTACCAGGCTCTGGACCATGCCCGCCGGTCGCCGGACGTCGGCTGCGTGCTGCTGACCGGGAACGGGCCGAGTCCCCGCGACGGCGGCTGGGCCTTCTGCTCCGGCGGCGATCAGCGGATCCGGGGACGCTCGGGCTACCAGTACGCCTCGGGCCAGACGAGCGAGACGGTGGATACGGGCCGGGCCGCGGCCGAGGGTGGCCGGCTGCACATCCTGGAGGTGCAGCGGCTGATCCGGACCATGCCCAAGGTGGTGGTGGCCGTGGTCAGCGGCTGGGCGGCTGGAGGCGGGCACAGCCTGCACGTGGTCTGCGACCTGAGCGTCGCCAGCCGCGAGCATGCCCGGTTCAAGCAGACGGATGCCGACGTGGGGTCGTTCGACGCCGGCTACGGGTCGGCCTACCTGGCCAAGATGGTCGGGCAGAAGTTCGCCCGGGAGATCTTCTTCCTCGGCCGGGCCTACGACGCGGAGACCATGCAGCGGATGGGCGCGGTCAACATCGTCGCACCGCACTCGGAGCTGGAGACGACGGCGCTGGAGGTGGCGGCCGAGATCAACAGCAAGAGCCCGACCGCGCAGCGGATGCTGAAGTTCGCGTTCAACCTCACCGACGACGGGCTGATGGGCCAGCAGGTCTTCGCCGGCGAGGCCACCCGGCTGGCCTATATGACCGACGAGGCGGTCGAGGGCCGCGACGCCTTCCTGGAGAAGCGCTCACCCGACTGGAGCCGGTTCCCCTACTACTACTGAGCGGGCCATCCCTGCTCGGACTCGACACGCCCGTGGGTGCCGAGCCCCCGTAGCGTGCCCCGTTTGGGCTCTTCACCGCCGCTCCAGCAGGCCGATGGTTCTCGTGCAGCCGGAAAGCCGATGCCGCGGGAACGCCAGAGGGTCACCGCGCCTGACCGCGGGGGGGGCTCGTTCGATGGCTGGCGCACGGATTCGCAAGCTGACCCGGACCGCTTCGGAGCTGGTCACCGGCACGCTGCTGCTCACCGGCGCCCTGACCGGTACGGCCTCGGCGGACCCGGTGACCGCACGCCCAGCCACAGGCCCGGCCGCCACTGCGGCCACCGGCACCCAAGCGGCCGCCACTGCCTCCAGCGCCACCAGCAAGAAACCGGCCAGCGCGAAGCGGAGCCGCCGGTCCGGCCTGGCCTGGTCCTCGGGCGTCTACATGCCCGGCGGCCAGCCGCGCGTCTACGACAGGTTCGGCGCCTGGCGCCGTCACCGGATCGACGTGGCGGTGATGTGGACGCCGCGCCAGACCTGGGCCGACATGGTCGACCCGGCGTGGCTCTACCGCACCTGGGCGGGCACTCCGGAGACCAAAGTGATCGGCCTGCCACCGATTCCCGAGGGTGGCAACTCCACCCTGGGTGGCTGCGCCAGGGGCGCTTACAACTGGAAGTGGGCCACCTTCGCCCGTCACATCAAGGCAGCCGGAATGGACGATCAGACCATCATCCGGCTCGGCTGGGAGTTCAACGGCGACTGGTACAAGTGGTCGGCCCGCAACCCGCGGCAGTTCGCCGGCTGCTGGCGGCAGGTGGTGAGCAGCGCCGAACGGGTGGCTCCGGCGCTGCGCTGGGACTGGACGGTCAACCGGGGAGCGGGCCAATCGGTCACCGACGCGCGAAAGGCGTGGCCCGGCAACAAGTATGTCGATATCGTCGGCGTGGACGCCTACGACATGTGGCCCGGCGCCACCTCAGCGGCCGGATGGAACACCCAGCTCAACGGCCGCTACGGGCTGAAGTTCTG
Source organism: uncultured Kineosporia sp. (assembly GCA_964250315.1). Taxonomy (GTDB): domain Bacteria; phylum Actinomycetota; class Actinomycetes; order Actinomycetales; family Kineosporiaceae; genus CAXUFS01. The sequence goes on from CAXUFS010000196.1 coordinate 3,264, forward strand.
GCGCGACTTCGCCCGGGCCCACCACAAGAAACTGAGCGTGCCGGAGTGGGGCGTCTATCCCGGCAGCGCACACGCCGGGCACAACGGCGGAGACAACGCCTACTACATCCAGAAGATGAACTCGTTCTTCCGGGCCAACGCCTCGATCATCGCCTATGAGGCCTACTTCAACGAATCGGCGCCCTACTTCAAGGGTTCGCTCTTCGGCCCGAACCAGAATCCCCGGGCCGCCGCCGCCTATCGCGCTGCGTTCTAGCGCACGCGACGAAAGGCGCACCAGAGGGGCAACAGAGGGGCACGGCTAGAACGGGACGACGTCCCGGTGCAGCACCCGGTGCCGCAGCGCCGCCCGGAACAGTTCAGCCGCTCCGCCCCGGGCCCGGATGGTCCGGTCCAGCAGGGCGCCGGTCTCTTCGACCAGCTCCAGCCAGCGCAGTTCCCGGAGCACGGCGAAGAACAGGGCGCTGGTGTCGGATTCGGACGGCTCGCGGCGTCCAGCCACCCGCCAGCCGGACTCGGTGACCACCGCCTGCACCAGCACCCGGACGTCCTCCTCGCTGACCGTGTCGCCCGCAGCCAGCACCGCCAAAGTCACCTCCCAGGCGACCGCCAGGGCGGAATGCTCCGGCCCGATCAGGCCCGCGGCCACCGCCTGCCAGAGAGTCCGCCCGTCAGCCAGCGCCGCCCGGCCCCCTGGAGTCAGGCTGAGCCGGGACCCCCGGCGCCGGCACAACCCCAGCCGCTGCGCGGTCTCCCGCAGGATCAGCACCGGGTAGGCGTCCACCTCACGGCTGGCCGGTCCGATCAGTTCCTCCCGCCAGCCGAGCTCATCCAGGGCCCGGGCCACCGTGCGCGGCGGCAGATAGCCCGCCGCGGTCAGCGCCAGCCCGTCGGAGATCTCGGTCAGCAGCCAGTCCAGCGGCCGCAACAGGGCCCGGGCCGGCGCCGCCATACCCGGATCGACCGGCTCGCGCAGGGCGCTCTCCAGCGGAGCCAGCAGCCCACCCCGGGTGGTCGACCGGGGGCCGCGGACCCAGTGGTTGAGCCGCTCGTCCATGATGCCGTCGTAGAACGCGTCGCCCGCCAGCTCCGGGCGCGGCGTCATCAGCGCGTCCAGCGCGATCTCGGCCTGCTGATCCCGCCACCCCCGCGAGCCGGGCAGCAGGTCGCCCACCGCTACCGCCAGCTCCAGCCGATCGGCGACCGCTTCCAGCGCCTGGCTCTCCACCGGCCCCATCACCGTGCCCCAGGTCAGCAGCTCGGTGTCGGGCGGCTCGATGCCCGAGCGCTGCAGCGCCCGGCGGACCACGGTCCGGCCCCGGTCCGGCGCCTGGTCACCGGTGAGCAGGATCTGCCGGGTGGTCTCGCTGCGCGCGATCGCCGAGTAGCGCTGCATGCCCAGGCCGTCGAGCAGCGCGGCCAGCGCCGAGGCGACCCGCCACCGGCCGGGGGCGTCGCCCCGCCAGGACCGGTTCAGTTCCTCCCAGAGGAACAGCTGCAGACGCCACTGAGTGACCGTCTCCGGCCCTTCACCGGCCGTGAGTGATTCCCAGGCCGCTCGCGCGTCCTCGGCCACCTCCGGTTCACCCGCGCCGATAGCGGCCAGTGCCTGTTCGACGGACTGCACGTCAGCAGCCTGCCACCAGACCGGCCCGCCCGAAACCTGCCGCGCTGATCACAAGAGGATCACAAGCTGGTTACACCGGCATGCCGCCCAGACCGTTATCGGCCGGTTCTCAGCACCGCTTAGGGTGACCAGGTGGCTTCTGCCCCCGGCGCTCGCCTGCTCCGATCCGTTCCGGTCGGTCCTGGTCAAGACCCTCTCGCCCTGCTGGACGGGCTCCGGCAGGCGCTGTCCGGAGCCGGGCCGGCCCTGTGGCTGCGTCCAGACGGTGATCCGGGCGGGCCGGGCGAACCGCTGCCCGGTGAGGACGGCGGACAGGCCGATCCGGTGGCTGTGTGCCTGACCACATCCGGCTCGACCGGCTCGCCCAAACACGTGCTGCTCACGGCCGGAGCGCTGCTGGCCTCGGCATCGGCCACCCATGATCGGCTGGGCGGTTCGGGTCAGTGGCTGCTGACGCTGCCGGTGCATCACGTGGCCGGGCTGCAGGTGCTGGTCCGGTCACTGGTGGCGGGGACGCGGCCGGTGCCGTCGCCGCCGGGACCCTTCAC
>CAXUFS010000197.1:0-5435 GCA_964250315.1 uncultured Kineosporia sp.
CATGCTGTAGGCCAGCGAGTCGATACTGAAGGCTCTGGGCAGTGCTGCCGGGGGGACCAGCAGGGACAGCTGGCTGGTGATGCCGCCGGTCAGCAGCGGTCCGCAGCAACCGCCCGCGATCAGGGCCACAGCCATCAGCAGGGTGGGGACACGGCCCAGGCCGAACGCCACCACGGCGAGCGTCAGGGCCAGACCAGCCGCACCGGCGGCCAGGATCCAGCGCGGCTGGCGGGCTGAGTCCACCCAGCGGCCAACTGGCGGCGCGGCGGCCACATGCGGCACCAGCAGCGCGGTCACCAGCAGGCCACCGGCTGCGGCACTGTTCAGCCGGCCCAGGGCCAGCAGCACCAGCGCGACCCGCGCTCCCTCGTCGGCCAGCCGGATCGGGAAGGCCGCGGCCAGATAGTGTCCCACTCGCATCGGCCGTCTCCTCGCGTCACTGGTTGAAGTGGTGATGCGAAGAAACTATCACCGGCCGGCCTTCATCACCGGTTGAGGTGGTGATGAAGCGCGTCAGGCTTGGCGCTGGCGGGCTCGATAGGCGGCGGCCTTGGCCCGGTCTCCGCAACCTCGCATGCCACACCACCGCCGCCGGCCGCCGCGCGATCGATCGATGAATGGCCGGGTACAAGCGGGATCGGCGCACCAGTGCAACCGCCGAACATCGTCGCTGGCGATCAGGCCGAGCAGATCAACGGCCAGCGCGGCCAATGCGGAATCAAGAGTTCCCTTGCGCTCCACAGTGTTCCGGCTGTTCAGTTGTAATTCCGGGCGTGGTTGCTGAGCCATCTGATTGAGCGCGGAGCGATCTGAGGGCCGGATCGGCCCGTCGTTGATCAGAGCTGAGATCACCCGGAAGCAGACCTCGCGGAACTGCTTGGCCCGCAGCAGACCGGCCGGCTCGAGCCGGGGCATCCGGTGCAGAACACCGGATTGCACAATCCAGTTGCGAAGATCAGCCGCTGAAGTCAACTTGTCCACGTCGGAGCTGCCGCGCTCGGCCACCGTCGCCACGAAGTCGAGGACCGGGCGGTCTGACACGAACTCGAATTCCACGTCACCATCTTGACCCGTGACGGCGGCGGTTGCAACGATGCTGTCAGTCACTGGTCTGACCGGTGATAGATGAGGTCCACTGACCTGAGGAGCACATACATCGTGCCTGCTGAAGCGATCTAGCCGTGGCCGCCAGTAGCTGGATGCCGCTGGGGACCGGGCGCGTGCTGATCGCCGCAGACACCGGAGCGCCGCTGGCTTTCGAGCATCCACAACTGCCGGGGCATTCCTTCCTGCTCGGTGAGGGAGCTCCCGCGGAGCCCTGGCACACCGAAGAGCACCGCTGGGGAAGCGGCTTCGTGATCACGGATCGCGGCGCCGGGCGCTGGCAGCATCCAAACCAGGTCGCGGTGGCCGGACTCCAGATCCGGGCCTCGTACCCGGCCGTCGCCGGCCTCCGGCCATCTGCTGAGCGAGACCTGGGGGAGCGGCTCGTCGAGCGATACGCCTGGCGCAACCAGAGTGATCACACCATCACGATCGGCAGCCTGGGCATCAATACCCCGTTCCGTGACCTGTATGTGTCCGCGGCCGACGCGCTGGCCAGCGGCGTGCATGCGCACGTGTTCACCGGCGGATCCTGGGCCTGGGTCCTGGCCGAGCCGATGGGTGGCCAGAGCCCGGTGCTGGGACTGATCCTGCGAGCCGGCCAGCTCGGCGCCTACTCGGTGGAGTCGCGTAACTCATTGCTGCACAGTCACTCGCGTGGGCATCTGGTGCTGCAGGTCACCGATCACGCTCGAAGCCCGCACGCTTTCGGCGGTCAGCAGCCGATCATCGTCGAACCCGGCGGTACCCTCACCGTCGGCTGGGAGGTCGGCTGGTTCCCCGGCCGTGAGGGCTTTCTGGCCGCGACCCAGCCGCCGGCCACCATCGAGCCGCTGGCCGCGCAGACCGGGGATGCCATCACCATTACCGGCGCGGATGGGCACCGCGAGCAGTTCACGTCCGGCCGTCCCGGCGTCACCGAGGTCCGGATCGGAGGCGCCCGCACTGCTGTGCTGTTCCACCCGCCGCTTCGCGAGCTGATCAGTGCCCGGGTGCGGTTCATCCTGGAGCGCCATCGCGATCAGCATCGCGCAGACCTGCGCCGGCACGCTTTCCTGCCAGTCCATACCCATACCAGCCTGACCCAGACCAGCAACGGCTGGGCGGACTGGTCGGATGGGTCCGAGCGGCTGGCCATGCCGTCGCTGTTGCAAGAGGTCCGGCTGCGAGGCTGGACGGGCGACGAGATCGATGACGCACTGCGGGGTTTCGCCGCCTTCGCCCGGTCCTGCCTGCTGCGGCCGGACGGCACGCCCCGCCGGGGCAGTTACGAGGAGTGGAAACCGCAGCCACGGATCTACGACTCGCCATGGCACGCCCACTTTTTCGCCACCCAGTACCGCATATTCGCAGATGACGACGACCTCGCGCTGGCCGAGACCATATTGGAGACGTCCTACCGGCTGGGCGCCGACCGGCATCTGTCCATCGGCCAGGGCGAGGCCGTTCTGCTGGTGGCCGAGTTACTGGATGACCGCCGGGGACCGGGCAGCGGAGATCAGCTCCGGGCCCGCCTGCTGGACTCGGCCAGGTACTTCGCCGCGGTGGGGACCGATCTGCCCGCGCACGAGGTGAACTACGAGCAGTCGATCGCCGCGCCGCTGGTGTCCCTGCTGGCGGCCGGGCATGCGCTTGCGCCCAGCCAGGACCTGTTCGACGCGCTCACCCAGGCCCTGACCTGGCTGCGCCGGTTCGGCGGCCCGCAGCCGCACGTCCGCCTGCACGACATTGCGATCCGGCACTGGGACGGGTACTGGTTCGGGGCCCGGCGGCAGTGGGGCGACACCTTTCCGCACTACTGGAGCTGCCTGACCGGCGTCGCGCTGACCCAGCTACCGGATGAGTTGAGCGAGCCGGACACGCTGCAGCAGGCCGAGGCGATCTTCCGGGCCAACTTGTGCGACTTCGGCGCCGACGGCACCGCATCGTGTGCTTTCGTGATGCCTTCGGCGGTGGACGGGCAGCCGGCTCACTGCGCTGACCCGCTGGCCAACGACCAGGACTGGGCCCTGGTCCTGTGGCTGCGCGCTGGCACTCCCGCCGTGGCCGGCCTAGCGTTCGGTCCGGAGGGCCGGCCGTGACGCCGCTCACGCCGTCCGACCAGGGATCTGTGCGACTTCTCCGGCGCGGCACTGAGCTGGAGGTGTGGGCCATCGCGGACGGATCGTTCGTGGCCCGGCCCGGGTCACTTCAGCGCCACGGTGCCATCCGATGCGCATCCCGAACTGTTCACTGATCATGGCGCGGCTGTTCTGCCGATCGGCTGCTTCCTGATCCGAGCCGGTGATCGGCTGATACTGGCTGACGCCGGTCTCGGGCCGCAGCGCAAGCCGATGCGGGGCGGGATGTCGCTGACCGGCGGCCTGCTTCTGTCCGCCCTGGGGGTCTGGCCGGAGCAGGTCACCGATGTGGTCTGCACACATCTGCACTCCGATCACATCGGGTGGTTGTTCGACCGGAGCTCACGTCCGGTCTTCCCCGGAGGCAGGCTCTCTGGCTGCTGGGCGACGCCATCACCTGTCCGGTACAACTTGCCGAACCGGCCTGGCACTCGTTCGGAGATGTCGACCCTGAGCTGGCCGAACACTCCCGGCGACGGCTCTGGCGAGAACTGTCCCGGCCCTTCTCCACCGGAGTCGGCGCGCACTTCCGGGCCTTGTTCCCGGCCGGGTGGTCAAGGTGGGCGCGGATCAGCAATGGGCGGGGTGAGAACGACAGCGCGCTGGCTCTGGCCGCGTTCGCCGAGGTGGCGGAGGATGCGGGATTTGAACCCGCGAGGGCGTTAACCCAACCCGCTTTCCAAGCGAGCGCCATAGGCCACTAGGCGAATCCTCCGCCGGAGAGTGTAGCCAAACCGCTGACCTGCTCTGGCCGTCCTTGGAGTCAGCCGAGCCGCGATATGGTGAGCAGCAGACCCCTCGTGCGGCGTTATCCAGCCGAACCCCCCCAGGGCCGGAAGGCAGCAAGGGTAGGCAGGCTCTGTCGGGTGCGCGGGGGGTCCTTCGCGTCCGGTGACAACCGGACGCCGCGCTCAGGCGCAGGGATCGGTGATCTGGCGCAGTTTGCGGACGGCTCGGCGCAGATCGGCCATGGCCCCAGCCCGGCGATCATGACTGGTGCCGAGCGGTTTCCGGCCGCTGCTGAGGGATCAAGAACGGGCAGGACGCCCGGCCGGGCCGCAGCACTAGGCTGACCCGGGTGACCACCGCGCTGTACCGCCGCTACCGGCCGGAGACCTTCGCCGAGGTGATCGGACAGGAGCAGGTGACCACGCCGCTCTCCACCGCGCTGGCCAAGAACCGGGTCAACCATGCCTATCTGTTCTCCGGCCCGCGCGGCTGCGGCAAGACCACCAGCGCCCGGATCCTGGCCCGCTGCCTGAACTGCGTGCAGGGTCCGACCCCGCAGCCGTGCGGCGTCTGCGACTCCTGCGTCGAACTGGCTCGCGGTGGCCCGGGCAGTTTGGACGTGGTCGAGATCGACGCGGCCAGTCACGGGGGAGTGGATGACGCCCGAGACCTGCGCGAGCGAGCCGCCTTCGCGCCGGTGCGTGACCGCTTCAAGGTTTTCATCATCGACGAGGCGCACATGGTCTCGCCGCAGGGCTTCAACGCCCTGCTCAAGATTGTCGAAGAGCCGCCCGAACACATCCGATTCATCTTCGCCACCACCGAGCCGGACAAGGTGATCGGCACCATCCGGTCGCGCACCCACCATTACCCCTTCCGCCTGGTCCCGCCCGAGCGGCTGATGGACTACCTGGCTGAACTGTGCGAGCGCGAAGGCGTGACGGCGGGCAAGGGCGTTCTGCCGCTTGTGGTTCGGGCCGGGGCCGGTTCGGTCCGGGATTCGCTCTCGGTGCTCGATCAGCTGATCGGTGGCGCCGGGCCCGAGGGCCTGAACTATCAGACCGCGATCGGCCTGCTCGGTTATACTGACGCCGCCCTGCTGGACGACGTGATCGACGCGCTCGCCGCCGGCGACGGCGGGACAGTGTTCCGGGTGATTGACCGGGTTATCGAATCCGGCCATGACGCAAGGCGTTTCGTCGAAGACCTGCTCGAGCGGTTCCGCGACCTGCTGGTCGTGGACGCGCTGCAGAACAGCGGCCACGCCGTGTTCCGGGGCTTGCCGGACGACCAGCTGGAGCGGATGCGGGGGCAGGCGTCCCGATTCGGTGCGGCGCAGCTGTCCCGGGCGGCCGACGTCACCAACACCGCCCTAACCGACATGACCGGCGCCACCTCGCCCCGGCTGCAGCTCGAACTGCTCTGCGCCCGGTTGCTGCTGCCCGACGCCGACGACGGCAGCCGCGGGCTGGGGGCCAGGAT